>JAQCNF010000119.1 GCA_028275165.1 Haloquadratum sp. | reverse complement strand
ATACCAACGTGTCGGGGAAACCATTCTACATGAGTGGCGAGCACAGGCAGCCACACTTGGTCAGCAAGTGCGAGTTGACACGACAGAGGCGACTATCGTAGGGGAAGCAGTTGACATTCAATTTCCTGGTGCGTTAGTCGTAGAAACAGAGACAGGGACAAAGAATCTCCATGCTGGTGATTGTACACACCTCAGGTCAGATACTCCTTGATGAGCTACTTTTTGAGGTGGCAATCTACGACACGACGCATCAACGGTTTGTCCAAAGGATTGAGATTCAGACTGAGGTGGCTGATACTCATTCAATGACTACACGATACTCTGTATATGCATCGGCGAACTTCTCTATCATTTCAACCGTTCGACACCCCACGGTGAGTGTCTATATACTACTCCCGCCGTCAGTGAGTGGTTGGGACTGCCCAGAAAGAATCCTGTCAGCAAGTTGGCACGCTTCATCAGGTGACGGACGGCTTTTTGCATCACACTCGACGCCAAGTTGTGAAATCAGGTCCATCACATCTGAGAGCGATCCTCGCTCAGTGACCTCTGCAAAGGCGTCTTGATAAACCTTGCTTTCCCAGTAGGTAATGGTATAATCTCGGGTGTCTGTGGACGAGTTGATGGTGTACTGCAGTTGCTTTGCAGCGTCATCTGGATTCATACATGATATGAATACATACAACTTACTAAAAGGTACTTAGACTCGAAATTGAGTAAATAATCACACAAATATCTATTTGTTGCACCTGACGACATGAAGACAACGCTTCGACGGACTTAAAACTCTCATCTGAATTATCCTATATGAGACAGGAACGTACCTGTTTCACTGACCCGTAGGAGCATCCCGCGCACTACGGAGGTGAATAATGGCAGATACAATAATTAATGCAGTTTCTCGCGCACTCGACGAGGCACCACCGCGAAATTTTCGCGAAACAGTTGACCTTGCCGTGAACCTGCGCGACATAGACCTAAATGACCCGTCAAACCGTGTCGACGAATCAATCGTCTTGCCTGCTGGAACCGGTCAAGAGACACAGATAATCGTGTTCGCCAGCGGTGAAACCGCGCTTCGTGCTCAAGACGTCGCTGACGATGTGTTAGGCGACAACGATCTTGAGTCGCTCGGTGATGATTCTGATACAGCAAAAGACCTTGCCAGCGAGACTGACTTTTTTGTGGCTGAGGCCGGACTGATGCAAGATATTGGTCGGTATCTGGGGACCGTTCTTGGACCTCGTGGTAAGATGCCGACGCCGCTACAACCGGATGACGATGTCGTCGAGACAGTGAATCGAATGAAAAATACCGTCCAAATACGGTCTCGTGACCGACGAACCTTCCATACACGTGTCGGTGCTCAAGACATGGAGGCAGATAATATCGCTGAGAATATCGATGTAGTCATGCGACGTCTTGAAGCGACGCTGGAGAAAGGCCCACTCAACATCGACTCAATGTATGTGAAGACGACGATGGGACCCGCTGTTGAGGTGCCAGCATGAGTGATAGCACAGCAGTCCGACAGACGGAGACTATCCCCGAATGGAAACGCAGAGAAGTCGACGAACTTGTTTCGTTTGTTGAGCAGTTCGAATCTGTTGGTGTCGTTGGCGTCGCCGGTATTCCAAGTCGGCAACTCCAAAGTATGCGTCGTGAACTTCACGGTAGCGCATCGCTCCGTGTGAGTCGAAATACACTCACGACACGGGCGCTCGAGTCAGTCGGTGAGGGGTTCGAAGCACTCACTGACTATGTCAATGGACAGGTCGCTCTTGTTGGAACCGATGACAATCCATTTGGGCTTTATAAGCAACTCGAAGAGTCGAAAACGCCTGCGCCAATCAGTGCCGGCGAAATTGCTCCAGACGATATTCTTATCGAAGAGGGAGATACCGGTGTTGACCCAGGCCCATTCGTTGGAGAGCTCCAGCAGGTCGGTGCTTCCGCTCGCATTATGCAGGGCTCAATCAAAGTTACAGAAGATTCAAAGGTACTTGAAGCAGGTGAGCCCGTATCCGAGGAGTTGGCCGGTGTTCTCGGCGAACTCGGTATCGAACCAAAAGAGGTAGGGCTGGATCTGCGTGGTGTACACTCTGACGGCGTGTTCTTTGAACCAGAAGAGCTTGCAATCGATGCCGACGCCTACCAAGCAGATATCGAGACCGCAGCAGCACACGCGCAGAATCTCGCAGTGAATGCTGCGATTGCCACAGAAGCGGTAATGCCAGCACTTGTCCGGACTGCGGCTGGCAATGGTCGCGCTCTCGGATTGGATGCTGCGGTTGAGAATCGCGAACTAATGACTGATCTAATCGCACGTGCCGATACTCAACTCCGGAACGTTGCTGCGCAGATTGACGACGAAGACGCCCTACCAGAGGAGCTAACCGATATCGAACCGGAACCCGAGCCTGAGGAACCTGTTGAAACAGGTGAAGAATCACCCGAAGAGGAGCCCGAGTCTACGTCTGCTGGCGATGCCGATGATAACGACGACGACGATGGTGACGACGGTGCGGAAGGCCTCGGTGCAATGTTTGGATAATAGCAGAAATACAACCAATGGAATACGTATATACAGCACTCATACTGAACGAAACGGATGAAGAGATAACAGAAGAAAACGTCACTGCAGTTCTTGAATCCGCTGGAGCGGATGTTGAGGAGTCACGAGTGAAAGCTCTCGTCGCTGCGGTCGAAGATGTTGATATCGAGGAAGCTGTCAGCACTGCTTCGACTGCACCTGCTGCTCCTGCTGCCGGGGGCACGACCACAGAGGTAGCTGAAGAAGACGCCGATGCTGAAGATGCAGAAGATGAAGAAGAAGAGACTGCCGAAGACGCTCAACAAGAGGACGATGATGATGATGAAGCTGCAGGCGAAGGATTAGGTAACCTCTTCGGCTGATTGGGATTCATGATTTCGAGAAGTAAGCGCTTGGGTGCCCAATCGTTCTATCGACGACGACTGAGAGTATAAATAGCAGTTCGGCTCCATCTAATGTGATGGGAGATGGACTGCTCATATTATCATATGCTGTTGCAGGAGTCGCGCTCGGAACCGTAACTGGGCTTGTTCCTGGATTACATGTTAACAGTGTCGCCTTCTTATTAGTCGGAATTGCGCCGACACTCTCCGGACCTGCAGTAGCTGTTGGGGCGGCTGTCATATCAGCAGGCATTGTGCACACATTTCTTTCAGTAATTCCTGGCTTAGTCCTCGGTGTTCCAGAGGCCGCTACTGCGGCTGGTGCTCTCCCCGGGCACCGGCTTGTATTACAAGGATATGGTCGAGAGGCAATTAGACTTTCAGCCCTTGGGAGTGGCATTTCCCTCACTGCTGCACTCATAGGCGCGGTGCCACTGTCATGGATAATTGCCTCACAGCAGGAACTTCTCCGAGAAATATTACCATTCCTACTGTTGGGTATCGCAGGCGCACTCGTCATTATGGAACCGACATGGCGATCCCGAGGTGGTGGAATCATCTGTTTTTGCATTGCCTCAGGACTCGGATTCCTGGCGCTTGATCTTCCAGCCGCAGGTATTCTTGCTCCCGACGGCTCAGCCTCCATGTTAGGCCCAATCTTTGCTGGTCTTTTTGGCGCACCAGTGCTCCTTGATGCGCTCACAGCTGACGGTGAGATTCCCCCACAAACATATGAGCAATTGTCTCTTTCGCCACTCTCGACTGTCCGGGCAGCGCTTGCTGGGACTGGCGGTGGTGCACTTGTTGGATATTTGCCTGGTGTCTCATCCGGGGTTGCTGCTGTTTTAGCACTTGGTGGTGCGGGTGGAAGTGGGGTAGCCGGACAAGGTGCTGATCGAACCTACGTAGTCGCAACGAGCGGTGCAGACACGGCAACAGCGGTCTTTGCAGTCGCTTCACTCGCCGTTTTAGGCTCGCCTCGAAGTGGCGTAACGGTTGCACTCTCGGAACTCGGTGGGGGTTCTCTCCCTGCCGGGTTAGTTTCGATGCTCATTATCACTGTGGTAGCCGCTGCTCTCGGAATTGCAATACTGGTCACGATCGGTGACCTCTATCTCGATATCGTCCGACGACTCCCACGACGCCCTCTTGTACTACTGGTATTAGGTTTGCTTATTATACTCTCAGTCGGGTTTGCTGGCTTGCTGGGAGGAGGCGTCTTTCTATTTTCAACAGTGATCGGACTCGTTCCCCCGCGGGTCCGCGCCCGTCGTGTCCATTTGATGGCTGTGTTACTGGGGCCGGTTGCACTTGGGTAAGTTCGTATACTTTTTCCACTGCTCGGGAAAGAAAACGATTAAACGTCGGCGTAAGGTCTGAAATTGTATGAGCAAGACCGACGAACAAAAGACAAAGCAGTGCGTGTCCTGTGGAATTAATATTTCGGGACTCTCTGCTGCGAGCTTCAAGTGTCCAGAATGCGGCGAAGAGATCTCTCGATGCGGCAAGTGTCGTAAACAGAGCAATTTATATGAGTGCCCCGAATGTGGGTTTTTGGGTCCATAACGATGGGGAAAGTCGCCGCTAAAATCAAAGTCATGCCTGATAGCCCTGACATTGACTTAGATGAACTACAGGAAACGCTCGAAGATTCACTGCCTGAAGGTGCGAAAATAAATGGATTCGAGCGCGATGATGTGGCTTTTGGCTTAGTTGCGTTGCTGCCGACTGTGATCGTTCCTGATGATGCAGGGGGAACTGAGGCCGTTGAAGAGGCATTTGCGGGCGTTCAGACTGTCGAGAGCGTGACCGTTGAAAACGTCGGTAGAATATAGCCTTCACACTTCTTTCGAGATCTTCTGTCTTGATTTGTGACAGACCAGCACAAACGCCGTTTTCCCGCTATGCTGTTGAATATACATGAAATTACTGTATCAAAGTGTAGTATGTGATCTTTCAGTGTGGCCTCAGCACCACACTGCCTATTCGACGAACACCAATTGATGGACGTGATAGAGGCGAAATGAGTACGAGACCAATGCACTGTTGAGGTGCCCAGTCGAAGGATTACACTCGAAGGAGAAGGACACCGAGTAGCGGTGAAATCATGAACCCCCCACCCAATCCTATCAACAGCGGAAGGGCACTGTTACTATCTAAGAACCACATGGCAGCCACGCCAATACTAGCACCTGTTAGAATACAGATTGTCACACCTGCCCCGAACGTCTCTAATTGTGAACTCAGATCGGTATCCGAGTCATCACCAGCTTTAGCACTTTGCGGTTGCTCGGCTGCTCGGCTGTGGTCTTGTGACATATCAATCCTCTACACCTGCATCTGATTTATCCTTTTAGCTATGTGTCGATGAAGATGTCCAGTATCAGTGATCTGCTCGCTGGTAACTACTGCGAAGAGACAAATACGATTCAGACAGCCCAGCACATATTTCGCGACACGACTCGTCTGTTCTCTCTCGACATGAAGAACACAGGCGAGCATACTCAAAAAGTGAATCCAACACGGTCAGGGTGCACTGATATTTGAAATCTTAACCAAACCGATCCCAGTCGCAACTGCACCGTTGGTGATACATAGAACGTGTCTTTTATTACTATCTCAGCAGTATAACATATCATTACAATGCCTAGCTCTAATGGACCTCTGCAAGGAACACGTGGTAAACTCTCTAACTCACCGCGAGACCGCGGTACATCTCCACCACAACGAGCGATTCAAGAATATGAAGTTGGTCAGAAAGTCCACCTGACAATTGATCCAAGTACTCAGGCAGGGCGATTCCACCCTCGGTTTAATGGCCACACTGGCGAGGTAATTGGTACACAGGGCCGCGCTTACAAGGTCGAAATTGTTGATGGCGGCAAAGAGAAAATCTTGATCGCACGGCCAGCACATCTTCGCGCCCAACAATAAGTTATCGTCTGATGAGTATATTTAAACAGAAGATCGGGCAAGACTATCAGACAGTAGCTGAAATAAAGGTCCTTCTTGAAGACGTCGAAGCTGAGCGCGCTGCCGACCCGGACAGGGACCTTCGATATGAATTGGCACGGGCAATTGAGCACGTCAACCGGTTCGCGTTGCTGGATCCGGAGGAATCCCGCACATTCGTAGAGGAGCTAGCTAATTTCGAGAAAGTCGACTCACAGACTGCGATTAAAATTGCCGACCTCAAACCACAGAGCCGGGATGAACTCCGTTCTGTATATGCACATGAACGATATGCATTGGATGGGACAGAACTTGACGACATCTTAGATGTCGTTGCTCGCTACCTGTAAGTGACCTACTGTTTAAATAACTTCTTTGTGTAGTATTTGCCATGACTGCGAGTGAGAGTGGTGACTCCGAGAAGAGTAGTGATGATGAGTCGGCAGACCACCGCCATGCAATCATCTTGGATCATATCCCGCATGGACAGACGAATCCAGACCGCCCGCGATCGCAGCAAGAGCCGATAGCCTATGGTATCGAAGAGGAGGATTTCCGACTCTACGAACTTACTTTCGAAACTGATGCAGATGTTTCAATCGGTGATCGTGTCGTTATTGGCCCAACTGAGGCACGAAAAGCAGTCGACGGATTCAGACAAGTTGGGTACGATGCTCTGTCGACAACAGGACAAAATGAGCTGAAATATGCTGTTGAAGAGATTATTCAGAGCGATGAGGATCGATTCGTCTCGTTTTATAACGAAGCCCAACCGATTACTCTTAGATTACACCAATTAAATCTGCTCCCAGGAATTGGAAAGAAACTCCGCAACGACATTCTTGACCAGCGAAAGCGGGGACCATTTACCTCTTTCTCTGAGATCGAACAACGAATTACCGGATTGCACAATCCCGCTGAGATATTAGCCGAACGGATTCTTGAGGAAATCCGTGAAAATGATCTGAAATATAATGTGTTCGTGGCTCCGAGTGAGTAGACCGCCTTTGACATGGTCAGTCATCGGCTCCGGCTGGAGTTGACCCTGCGTCGCCAATTTGCGGGCGGTTCACCTCTCTATCGGTCCGTTCTCCTTCAATATCGTATGGATATTCTCCGGTGACACATCCAAGACAGAGCTCGGACTCGCTCTCGTCCAAAACTTTCGAAACTGCGTTGATCGAGAGATATCCTAAACTATCAGCCTCAATAGCAGCACGAATCTCGTCGACAGATTTATTAGCTGCAATAAGCTCATCTCGCGATGCCATGTCAATACCCATATAACACGGTGCAACAATCTTTGGTGCACCTATTCTCACGTGTACCTCCTTGGCACCTGCATCTCGAAGTAAAGACACGAGTTGTTTTGAGGTCGTCCCTCGAACGATACTATCATCAATAATCGTCACTGAGCGGTTTTCAATCGTACTTTTGATTGGATTCAGTTTGAGTCGAACCGCTTGTTCACGCTCATCCTGTGTCGGCATAATAAATGTTCGACCAACGTATCGATTTTTCATCAATCCTTCAGCAAATTCAATGGTTTCGGCATCCGACGCCCGAGGGGTGCCATCGACTCGAAACTCTGTCGCTGCATCAGCGTATCCAGATGCAAATGCACGGCCAGAGTCTGGGACTGGCATCACAACATCGGTCTCGATTCCGTGTTCATGCCAAAGCTCTCTGCCAAGATTTCGACGTGCTTCATATACTAAAGTATCATCAATAACCGAATCAGGACGGGCAAAATAGACGTGCTCAAAAAAGCAGTGCGCAGTCGATACATCATCAACAAGCTGATACGACTCGTATCCTGACCCATCAGATTCAAGTACAACCAATTCACCTGGTCGGATGTCCCGAATGAGTGAGCCATCAAGAGTGTCAATCGCAGCCGACTCTGATGCTAAGATATACCCATCCTCTATCTCACCGATGCATAGCGGGCGATTTCCCTCTGGGTCGCGGACACCGAAGACTGTTTCATCATGCATGATGGTCAAGGCGTACGATCCGTGGATGCGACTCATTGTTCGTCGTATCGCCCGGACAAGATCAGCTTCTAATAGATTTCGTGCAAGTTCGTGTGCGATTACCTCCGTATCTCCGGTTGAGGTGAATGCATGACCAAGCGACTCCAGTTCGTCTCGAATTTCATCTGCATTGACTAAGTTTCCGTTGTGTGAAAGTCCTAACGACCCGGATTTGAACGAGACCGAAAATGGCTGTGCACAACACGTATTCACGCCTCCAGACGTTGGATACCGGACGTGCCCGATACCAGTTCCACCTGTTAATCTGTTTAGGTCGTCTGCCTGGAATGCATCGCCAACTAGTCCCATACCGACGTGGCTGTGCTGCTGAAAGCCATCATGTGTGACAATACCCGCAGACTCCTGTCCGCGATGTTGAAGCGCATACAACGAGTAGTACAGCGGGCGTGCAGCTTGTCGGTCTGCAAACGCCACACCAACCACTCCACATTTTTCAGTCGGATGATCAGTATCGTGTTCGTGAGAATCCGATTCAGCCGTTTCTCGTCCGGGTGTCGGGGGTAACTCCCGCCCGTTGGGCATGTTAGTGAATGGAGGCCGAAATGTCAAAAACCCCGTGGATATATTTTTCTTGCCGGTTTTTGATGAAGAACATCTCACTGAACTCCTATATACCACATATATGCAGGATGTGAAGTCTCTCAGGCATAACCGATTCGGGAGACGAACTTGGACTCATCACGAAGAGTTCGCCATCTCGTGTTGCATTCATCAGGCAAATTCTCTCCGAGCTTCTCTTGCGGGTCACCTGGAGTTCATACCTGAACCGAAAATCCGCTTGATCTCAAGTCGTCAACTGCCTCAGGGTCGAGTGGTTCGAGAGATTTCGTCTCTCGTCATCACGGAAATCTTCGATTTCCGTACGACCCTGAGGCTTGTCAGTGGACTCCCGTTCTCACTGCGTAGCGCAGTCGGTCGAAAGTGACCAGTCGTGCTCACTGTCCCTAACTTCAGAGCCAGTTGACTGGTGGCTCATTCAGCACCAGACTTGAGCCAGTGCTGAGACGCCACCCGACGTTTCGGGCGGCATTGTCATCTGCGTGTAACTCCTTTCCGCATTTCAGACACTCAAACTCGTCGCCATCGCGGTTATTTTTGCGGGTAAAGCCACACACAGAATGGCTACACTGTTGACTTGTGTAGTGTAGCTTTACATCGTCCACATCAATCCCGCATTCTTCGGCTTTGTATTCGACGTAGTGTTGCAGTTCACGAAACGCCCACTGCTGGAACTTTGAGCCGTTTGAGATACGCTTGCGGATATGCTTCAGCTTCTCAAACGCAATCGCCGTACAGTCGTTCGCAACAGCTTCTTGAACAAGGGTTTTGATACTCTATGGATGTAATCAACACTCCACCGAGCGAAACGACTGCCGATGTTCTTGATCATGAGGTGCGCCGAACGAGTGCCTGTCTGTCGTAGGTTTCCGCGACGACGTTCACACTCGTCGCGCTTGTGGTTGAGGGAGTCTGCATTGTCAAGGACAGTGCTGGTGGCGGAAAGGAGTGCTGTGGTGGCAAGATTACGGGCACTCTGGACGAGACTGGATTGCAGGGAGAGGGCCTCACGAACGTCAGAATACGTTTCATGATGGAGCGCATTCTCCGTGACCGTAATTTCGGAGGGGTTGTCGTTCCATCCGTTGTCAGCGACGTGTTGGGTCGCCTGACGGAATTACTCGAACATCTCATCGAGAACATTCTGTCTGTCCTCGGGATCATTGAGCTTTATCTGGATGTTTCGAACAATCGCAATAAGTTGGTGGTATGAATCAAAGTATTTAAATACATATGATGCGAGACGCGTCTGTTGATCATCAAACGTGGAATGTGTGATGGAGTGTCGGCTTCCTCCTAAACGGGTCAAGCCCGAGGTATTCGCCTTGATTCACGATGAAGCCGGCTTAATTATCGCCCGTCTTCGAACTCCATTCGTAATCTCTTCGTTTTGCTGTCTTCCCAAACCCACACGAAGAGCATACCTTCTTTCGCGTATGATATGACTTCTCTCCACACCGTCGGCACTTCACATGGGTCGTTTTGTTTTTCTTCCCTTGGCTTGGTGTTCCTGCACCGGTCATAGATTGATTGAAACCACGTTATCGCCGCGTATAATCATTGTGTCTTCAACAGCGACGTAGCTAGCCTGCTCAGTTGTCAAATCTGCTGATGCTGGTGGGTCCAACACCGCGTTCATATGCTGATCATACCCCTGTAATTCCCCAACGTAGCGTGTTCCATCTTTCAACGTAATGGTCACCGTATCCTCCAGAGCAGCTTCAAGCACGTCAAGGGGTCGTCCACTCATATCACATCCGCGTTTGGTCGCAAATATAAATGTGCCGAAGCGATGCCCACAAAAGACTAACAGACGACATGTTGGCGATATACGTGTAACTACGGAGCCGCGTGTGCTCTCCTGTCGAGACCACTGTATTAGCTCATGTAGAGCGTCGAAAAGTAGTCGTATCAAATGATCGCTTGTGTGAACACCTTGAGAACAGGTGATTTCAAAGTCGTCACGACACAGATTTTGGTTTGACTTCGAGACACACGAGTTATACTTCTGTGAACTGCCTTGGGATCAAATGAAATGGCTCAAGACCCAAAGCGTCATCACGGGAACGGAAGTCTTCGATTTCCAATCGAGAACAAAGCCGAGACACTCGCCTTGCTTTCTCTGTAGAGTGGGATGTCAGGTACCCACCGCTAAGACTGGGCTTGTCAGTGGACTCCCGCCCTGGCCACGAGACGTGGCAGGCGTAAACTCGCCGTTCGCGTTCACCATCCCTGAGTTGAGGGCGACCTGACAGTCCGCCCGTCCAGCACCAGATTGGAGCCAATGCTGAACAAGACGCCATCCAACATTCCGAGCGGCGTTGTAGTCAGCGTGAAGTTCCTTTCCCAGTTCAGACACTCAAACTCGTCACCGTCGGGTTTATGATCGTGCGTGAACCGCACTCCGAGTGGCTACACCGCTGTGACGTGTATTGTGGCTTCACGTCATCCACAGTGTTGTCGTACTCTTCGGGCTTGTACTCAACGAGTTCTCGGAGCTTGTTGAATACCTACTGCTGGAATTTGGAAGCGCTCGAGATACCCTTTCGGATCTGTTTCAAGTTCTCGAACGCCATCGCGTCACAATCGTGTCGGCGGGGTTGAAAAACCAGTGCGAGCACAACGCGATGCAAGTAATCCTCGCTCCAATTCGAGAACCTGTCACCGATGAATTTCAACGTCAAGTGGGCGCTCCGGGTCCCCGTCTGCTGTAATTTTTACGACGGCGTTCGTACTCCGCACGCTTGTGGTTGAGGTAGTCTGCGTTGCCGAGGAACGCGCCAGTCGAGGTGACGGCGAGGTAGTCGTCTACGCTGAGGTCTACGCCGAGTACGGCTCCGTACTCGGATGTGGACGCTTCGTCTTCCTCGCGTTCCTTTTTTATTGACGCGTGTAGACAATATGTGTCGTCGCGCTTGTGTAGTGTCGCCTCACCGCGTTCCCACTCGGGACTCTCTCAGTATTCTTCGAACGGCGCTCCGCGAGTATCTTCGGGTACGATGAATTCCGCGGTGACGCGGTCTTCGACGGCGGAAAGCGTGCAGCGGTCGTCGTTGTACGTTATCGTGCGACCATCGTAGACAACCACTGTGCCGCGGAATTCGGACTTACTCGCTTTCTTCCTGTCTTCGGGGATGCGGTCTTTGCAGTTACCGAGTGCGTTCGCAGCGAGGGTGCGCGCGGCTTGCACGTGGTTTGCAGTGAGGTCTGTCTTTTCAGGTACGTCGGTGTACGTGGCGTCGTGGAGTTTGCTCTTGCTGTCGATTATCTGAGTAGGGTCGTCAGATCAGCCGTAGTCCGCGGCGTGTTGCGCGGCTTGACGGAATTGCTCGAATGTCTCATCAAGGACTGGATAGTCTTCTTCGGTAACGTCGAGCTTGATTTCGAGGTTTCTGACGACCGTCACAGTTCAAATATTGAGAGTATTATCTACATACTATGTTTCGCATCGGGAGTCAACCGTGTCTGGATGTGTATATTGTCTCAGAAGCGACGCGCTTCCTCCCACGGCTAAACCCGTGGGTTTCCGCGCTGCCACTGTATGATGCCGAATCAACGAGACAATCCACGAGTGAACTCCTCAGGCCGACACGAGTTTGCTCAACTGTGTTGTCCAAGAACTCGTGCGCCGAAAAGTGGCAACTGACTCGGTGTGTGCCTCATCAAAAGGAAGCCGACCACGCCGACCGTCACAGACCAATCGGGGGGCTCAGAATCAGTGATACGAGCAAGCATTCTGCTCGCCTCTGTATAGCAACCTGAATTTGATGCGGTAGCTAACCCACGTAGTTTTTAACAATTCGTCGTGAATCTCTTGATAGTTACCCTCCTGCGGACAAGTGTCTACTCAGAAGTAGGCACGGGGGATTGACGATCGACGCGCTGTAAGACGCCGCGGCCGCACAATCCAGTCAAGCTTGTCTATATATAATATAGATAAGTGCTCCCAGGAGGTATTTCAATGAGCACTCTCGCCACATCATGGCTTTCAATGCTCGGATCTACTATGGAAATCGAAATTGCAACCATTGGCGGTTACGAAGAGGTCGGCCGACAGATGACGGCAGTCCGTGCTGGCGATGATATCGTTGTCTTCGACATGGGCCTGAACCTTAGCCAGGTTCTCATACATGATAATGTAGAGACCGAAAAGATGCACAGTTTAGACTTGATCGACATGGGAGCGATTCCTGACGATCGGGTCATGTCTGATCTTCAGGGAGATGTCAAGGCAATCGTGCCCACTCATGGACATCTTGATCATATTGGTGCTTTATCAAAGCTCGCACATCGATATGATGCACCAATCGTCGCGACACCGTTCACAATTGAGCTCGTAAGACAACAGCTCGAAGATGAAGGCAAGTTTCAAGTGAGTAATGAACTGGTCAAAATGGAGGCCGGCAAATCCATGTCAATCGGGAATTCTGGACAGGTCGATCTCGAATTTGTCCATATCACACACTCGATTATTGATGCGATCAATCCCGTGCTTCACACGCCCGAGGGGGCAGTTGTCTATGGACTCGACAAACGGATAGACCACTCACCGGTGATCCAAGATCCGA
The DNA here is from genome assembly GCA_028275165.1 of Haloquadratum sp. Taxonomy (GTDB): domain Archaea; phylum Halobacteriota; class Halobacteria; order Halobacteriales; family Haloferacaceae; genus Haloquadratum. The sequence continues at coordinate 33,743 of JAQCNF010000119.1, read as the reverse complement.
TTGATATGAAACGATTCCGTGAAATTGGCCGTGAAAATAATGGTGTCCTCTGTTACATCGAGGATTGTACAAACGCTGGTTCAAAAGGTCGGACACCATCTGAATCAGTTGCGCAGACACATCTTCAAGATGTTATCCACTCGATAGAAGATTATGATGGGGGAATTGTTGCGACAACATTCTCCTCTCATGTTTCTCGCGTTTCCTCTCTGGTCAGGTTCGCGAAAGAAATTGATAGACAACCTGTATTACTTGGACGGTCGATGGAGAAGTACTCCGGAACAGCAGAACGTCTCGGGTTCGTTGAATTCCCAGACGATGTTGGAATGTATGGACATCGAAAATCTGTCGATCGGACATTCAAGCGGATTATGAAAGAAGGAAAAGAAAAGTATCTCCCAATCGTGACTGGTCATCAGGGTGAGCCACGAGCAATGCTGACTCGCATGGGCCGCGGCGAAACTCCCTACGAACTGGAGAACGGAGATAAAGTACTGTTCTCTGCCCGGGTAATCCCAGAGCCGACCAATGAGGGACAACGATACCAGTCAGAGCGTCTGCTGAAAATGCAGGGTGCACGGATATACGATGACATCCACGTTTCTGGTCACCTCCGTGAAGAAGGACATTACCAGATGATCGACGCACTTCAACCACAGCATATTATCCCTGCACATCAGACGCTTGAAGGGCTCTCTCCATATGTCGATCTCGCAGAGTCTCAGGGATATGCAGCCGGTCGAGACCTGCACATCAGTCGTAATGGCAACTTGATTCAATTGGTGGAGTAAGATGGATTCGGATACGACCGGGGATCGTGTCCTGAACGCTATCAGTGATCGGCGTGAACTGATAAATGAAGCACTTGATGAGGACGTGCCGTCTCGCTCTCCTGAACGGCTGTATGAAGCCACCCGATATCTCCTCAAAGCTGGTGGTAAGCGGCTCCGACCGACAGTCGCACTCTTGACTGCTGAATCGTTAGCGGATATTTCAACACATGAGCTAAACTACCGCTCCTTTCCTGCTCTTGACGGATCTGAGATTGATGTCATGTCGGCAGCGACGGCAATCGAGGTGATACAGTCATTTACTCTTATTCATGATGACATTATGGATGAGGATGACCTTCGGCGAGGTGTGCCAGCAGTGCATCAGCAGTATGACACTGAGACCGCTATCTTAGCAGGTGATACCCTCTATGCGAAGGCCTTCGAACTCATGTCAAGCACAGGTGCAGACCCAGCGAACGGAACGAAAGCTGTCCACCGTCTGGCAACGACGTGTACGAAAATCTGTGAGGGACAGGCCTTAGATGTCGAATTTGAGCGACAACAAGAGGTGCTTCCTGTAGAGTATCTGGAAATGGTTGAGCTCAAGACGGCAGTCCTCTATGGTGCTGCAGCAGCAACGACAGCAATGCTCATGGACGCATCTGATAAAACCATCCAAGCAATGTATCGATATGGAATCGATGCTGGATGTGCGTTTCAGATCCAGGATGATGTGTTAGACCTCACTGTCCCCTCAGAGGAACTCGGCAAACAGCGTGGGTCGGATCTCGTTGAGAATAAGGAGACGCTTATCACACTGCATGCTCGAAAGCACGGGACAGATGTCGATGCCCTCGTCCCAGATACACGTGTGAGCGAGGTATCCGAGGAAGATATTGATGCTGCAGTGGAATCTCTGCGCTCAACTGGCTCAATCACCTATGCAAGTGAGAAAGCGACAGAATTAGTTGAGAACGCAAAAGGCCATCTGACAGTACTCCCTGATAATAAACCTCGTTCACTGCTGGCGGATATCGCAGACTTCTTTATTACCCGTCGATACTAAAATTTGTTTGACCTGAAGCGAGGCTATTTTTACTGGCGAATACGCAGAAATGAATGATGGATAATGAGTTACAACGTGCTATCCGTCAAGCTGCTGAAAAACACGCGCTACTGAATGCAGTAAAGTACGAAAGCGCAGCAGAAGTGAGCGCAGTAATGGGCCCTTTGATGAGTGAGAACCCTGAGTTCCGCTCGCAAGGAGGAAAAGTCTCACGAGTAGTCTCTGATGTTGTCGAGGATGTAAATTCACAAACTCCTACAGAGCGGCGTGCACATCTTGAGGAGACAGCGCCTGAGGCACTCGCAGAACTCGAAGCCGAGTCCGATGAACCAACACATACTCTACCTGCATTACCTGGTGACACGTCGCGAGTTCGAATGCGCGCAGCACCAAACCCGAACGGACCGTGGCATATCGGACACGGTCGCATGCCAGCAGTTATTGGGACGTACAAGGACCGCTACGACGGCTCATTTATTGTGCGATTCGACGATACTGATCCTGAGACAAAACGACCAGATCTTGATGCCTATGATGCCATTTTAGATGATATCAATTACCTCGGATTTGAACCAGATGACGTCATCTATGCATCTGACCGGCTGGAAACCTACTATGAACATGCTCGTGAGGTGATCGCCGCAGAAGGAGCGTACACGTGTTCCTGTAGCGGTGAACACTTTTCAGCACTAAAGAATAATGCTGAACCCTGTCCTCACAGACAGAAGTCAGTCACGAAAACGCAGGAAGAGTTCGAACGAATGGTCGCCGGAGAGTACACAGCTGGTGAGATGGTGTTGCGGATTCGAACTGACATTAATCATAAAAATCCGGCACTTCGCGACTGGGTTGGATTTCGACAAATCGATACTCCTCATCCCAGAGAGTCTGCCTCTGAATATCGGTGCTGGCCAATGCTCGATTTTCAATCAGCGATTGACGACCACCTAACTGGTGTCACACACATTATTCGCGGTATTGATCTCCAAGATTCGGCCAAACGGCAAGAATTTCTCTACGATTATCTTGAGTGGGACTATCCAGAAGTCGTTCACTGGGGGCATATCCAAGTCGATGCATATGATATAGCACTCTCGACATCGACAATCAAACAAGAAATCGAAGCAGGTAGATTGAATGGCTGGGGAGATCCTCGTGCTCCGACAATACAGAGTCTGCGCCGACGTGGTATCAAAGGTGACGCGATAGTTGAGGCAATGAATGAGCTCGGCACCTCAACGAATAATGTTGAGCTCTCAATGTCGTCGATCTATGCAAACAATCGTAGTCAGGTTGATCGAGACGCAGATCGATACTTCATGATTAGGGACGGTACAACATTTTCGCTCAGAGATGGTCCACCCCACGCAACACCTCCATTGCACCCAGACGCAGACCGGGGTACTCGGACAATCCCTGTCGGAGACTCTGTTCAAATCGAGTCTGCAGACGTACCACAAGAGGGGGAGCGGGTTTGGCTGAAATCGTTGGGGTGTGTTCGTCGTACCGGCGATCAGCTCATTCCCACTGGCGACGAATTAGAGGTAGTCCAATCAGGTGCTGTCGACGTTATCCACTGGGTGGACACAGAAAGTGCAATTCCAGTCGAGATGCATACCCCTGAGGGGACCGTCTCTGGGGTCGCCGAACCTGACTTCCAGCAGACGTCACCTGACACAGTCGTACAGTTCGAGCGGATTGGATTCGCTCGTGTTGATGATCACACAGAGCATTCAGCACGACCATCAGTCGTTTATTGGACTCATTCGTAACCGCTGAAACAACACACTCTAACGACGTCTGGAAGCACATCAAAATTAGATTGATGAATCAAACTGTAGACTTCCGTGACAGAAATCCGAGGAGGGGAAGGATTTAGTCTTTATTATCTTCTCTGTTGAAATACGCGCTTGAGAGTGCTGTCTATTTGAGCACGATTGAGACAACCCGTGTATCTCCTGTCAGTACTCTCTCTTTCATTAACCTGGGATGGTGCCCAACCTGTGTGCCATCGCAAACGATCCGAACACAAACAACGTAGCTTTGATACTGGAAGTGTTTAGTTTCTTGACTGAGCCGTTCTCGATTAACCGATATCAAATTATGCTCCGATATCGGTACCATGACATATTGTGTGCCGCGATACCACGGAAGAACGCTATTGAAAGCCCTTTTATGCAGGCCAGTGAATTTATGAGTAGACCCTGTCCGGGGTTGATGATGCTCTCCATCGGAGGAAATTTGCTAAACAATCGGTGGGGTAGTCGAGCCCGGGAACAGGATGGTGAATATACATGCCAGTATACGTAGACTTCGATGTACCCACCGACCTCGCAGACGATGCTCTCGAGGCACTTGAGGTGGCACGAGATACCGGAAGCGTAAAGAAAGGAACGAACGAAACAACCAAATCAGTCGAGCGTGGAACAGCAGATTTGGTCTTAGTCGCCGAAGATGTCACACCTGAGGAGATTGTCATGCACCTGCCTGAGTTGGCTGATGAAAAAGGCATTCCATTCATTTTCGTCGAAACTCAAGAGCAGATTGGCCAAGCTGCTGGTCTGGAAGTCGGCTCTGCTGCCGCAGCAATTATCGACGGTGGCGAGTCGGATCGTCAGGTCGAAGAGATTGCTGAAAAAGTAGAGGAACTTCGGTAATCCAGAATGAGTGCCGAAGAGACGACCAACGATTCGACATCTGCAGAGGTGATTGAAATCGTTGGCAAAACTGGAATGCACGGCGAGGCAATGCAAGTGAAATGCCGAATCCGCGAAGGGACGAACCAAGGCCGCATAATTACCCGGAATGTACTTGGCCCAGTTCGAGAGGGTGATGTTCTACAGTTGCGTGAGACACAGCGCGATGCAGACTCAATCGGAGGTCGATAACTGATGGCTGAGACACGTATCTGCGATTTTTCTGGTGAGGAAATCGAACCGGGAACAGGAACAATGCTTGTCAAGAACGATGGAACTGTGCTGTATTTCAAGGACTCGAAAGCTGAGAAGAACTACCAACTTGGTCGTGAGCCGCGAGATCTTGAGTGGACACAGGCTGGAAGAACTGAGGACGGCAACTGAGGATGACGCAGGAGCGCACTTTCGTAATGATAAAGCCAGATGGAGTGCACCGCCAGCTCATTGGAGAAATTATCACGCGATTTGAACAGCGTGGATTAAAAATCGTCGCCTCAAAGTTCGTTCATTTGAGCCGTGAACGTGCTGAGGAGCACTACCAAGAGCACACTCAAAAGGACTTTTTTGATGACTTGGTTGAGTTCATCACGTCGGGCCCAGTGATGGCCATGGTCTTAGAAGGGGCCGATGCAACAAGACAAGTGAGATCGATGGTGGGAGAAACAGATCCAGCAGAGTCTGCTCCCGGCACAATTCGAGGAGACTTTGGCCTCGATCTTGGGAGGAACGTTATTCATGCCTCTGATCATGAAGATCCAGGGGCAAATGAGCAGGAGATTGATCTATTCTTTGACTCAGACGAACTTATTGAGTACGATCGTATTGACTCCGAGTGGCTTTATGAGTGACTGCGTGTGTGTCTTATCTAAGCTTTTAGCTCGCTTCGTTACAGTGTTGAGAGCGTTGATTCATCACTAGATTTCTACAGTTGGCCTCCTTTCGCCGCTTCAGGGTGGGATTCCCCGAAGGGAAGTTCAAGGGTGCGCGTTTCCCTGAACTCGCCCCGCAAGTACGCTTTCGCGTGTTTAACGATGGCAGCTTGGTTACGACCTCGAGGGTGCTTTCCAGCGCGTCCAGCCCGGTCAAGTGTAAAGTAAACGGCCCTTCCCGCGCCGGAACGGAAACCCGTCCGTTCCTCTAGGGGTATTCACCCGACTGGGTCCCACCATTCGCCTCCGACCTGTCGGCCGAGAGGTGGGTCTTGGGCTTTCTCAGCAGGCTGTGGACGCGAAGCCCGGAGTCGAACCGGCAACGCCGTCATCACAGAGTGTGAGAGGGCCAACATGAGAGATTGGGATACAAACCCTCGGCTGTCGAACGGTGGTTTGCATCCCCATCGTGTCGGGTTCAACGGCTCAAGCCGTGGGCTTTCGCCTCGTAGTTATGTCACGATACAGCGACGTCCGAGCCGGTCAGACTGAATAAACTAGATTACATTGCCAACAACTGATATGCAGCCCCTATTTCAGAGGATAATCGTGTATGCCCACAGTATCGGTTTAAACTGAGGTATAGAGTACGGTATAAAGAGTCGTTTGTGCTTAGGCCTTCGTCAGCGCAATTTCTTCTACGTCTCCCGCATCGAGCTCAGATTCGACCGCTCGTGCCGCTTCAACCATGTTATCCATCTTTTTATACGCCACCTCGCGTGGCAGCAGTTTCAGTCCACAATCTGGTGAGATAGTCAGTTTTGATGCTGGAACGACCTCCAACCCCCGCTTGATGTTCTGCTTGATCTCGCTGACAGACTCGACATTCCCATCGTGAGCATCTACTACACCGAGTGCAAGATCGGGTTTCAATGACGGTTGCTTAAACACATCAATCTGGTCGTATCCATCATTACACAATTCAATATCGAACTCATCAATTGGGAACTCATTTATTTCGGGATAGATCCGCGAATAATCCCCATAGCACACGTGTAGACCGATACGAACATCGTCGCTAATGCCCGAGACAATACGTTCGAGTGATTCACCAACAACAGCATGATCATCTGGTGTCGTAGCTAATGCAGGCTCATCAATCTGGATGTAGCGAGCACCTGCGTCGACGAGTCGCTCAACCTCTTCGTTGACAAGATCTGCCAGCTCGTATGCTAATGCCTCTTCAGAGTCATATGCCTCATTAAATGACCAACGCGCCAGTGTATATGGACCGGTAATCGGTACTTTCACCGGCTGCGAGGCGACACTATCGGTAAAGTTGAATTCATTAACGAGCCACGAATTGTCATACTCAACCGAGGAGACAACCGATGGTTTATTAAAGTAATTGTATCCCCACACTTTTACTGGCCCATTAAATTCGTATCCTGGTATCTGCTCTGCGAAGTGCTCAACCATCTCCTCACGACGCATTTCGCCGTCTACGACGGTATCCAATCCAGACTTCTCATGTTCGTTTGTCATCACCCGCGCAGCATCATCAAGTGCTTCTTCAAGATCAGCCTCATCGAACTCCGTGTCTGCATCCTCGACCAGCTCATGCGCTCGATTCAACCACTTTGGTTTTGGATAGCTCCCAACGACCGTTGTGAGCAGAAAATGATCGTGTGGATGTGCACTCGGTCGGAACTGTGATCGATTATTTGTATTTCTAGCCATTAGACTTCAACCTCCCCGCTGATCGTTGTTGCAGTAGCCAGTGCAGCGAGTTTTTGACGATGTTTGTTCACTGGCAAATAAAACGGCTCAGTATTTGTTGAGATATACACATCGTTGAATTCTGTCGCTGGTACTTGCGAGCAGAACCACTCTGCTCGTTCATATAGCGTTTCTGGCGATTCAACGAGCGTGTTCTGCCCATCAGCAACGCCGAGTGCGACATTCTGAGTTACCCCATACTCAGTGACATTATACAGCGTTTTGTCACGGTCCCCAGCGACGATATCGAACCCAAGTGCATCAACTGTTGCGTCCATTAGGTATGCATATGTTTTCTCGTTAAGCGCGCCGAAATATGTGTGTATAACAACATCTCCACCTGATGCAGCAGAGACTTCACTAAGCTTCTCCGAAACAAATGGAGCGAGTTCATCATTTGGCGGTGTACTTACCAATGACGGTTCCAGTAAGTAGAGTGTCTCATGGTCTGGAAATTCAGCGATTTCGCTGGCTAAGTATGAAGCAGTCGCTGAGAGCAGCTCTTTCTCATTCTCATAGAACCTGTTTGAGGATAGCTGAGCTAAAGTATAAGGCCCGGGCATCACTGTCTGAAGCGGAGTCTCTTTAATCAGCTCCGTCGCAGCAGTCAGTTCGGCTGCGACGTCCCCTGAGTGTGATAACTCATCACTAATCTGTGGGTCACGATAGAAATTGTTGTTATCGTAATATCGGACGATACCACCAGTCTCAACCGCATCATTCAGCGTTAGGGGGTGCGCAAGCATATCATCCCACCTTACTTGCGCTTCAACTACCCGGTCAAGCCCTGCGTTTTGTTGCTCTGTGATTGCTTCACTGCGAGCCTCAGTATATATTCGTTCTATTTCTTCCGGCTCGTCGCCGGTAATCAGATCACTCTTTTGATGCCCCTTGAGCGAGGATAATTCTGACTTTGCCCAGTCGGGTAAGGGGAATAACCCAGGGCTTGTCGCAATGAGATTTTCCATCGAATGATGGTTGGTAATGCCGCGGCTTAATATTTCCTATAGATAAATATGCTTATGAGTTATTATTCAACTGTACGACAGTGAGCGTTTCAAACGGGTATGACTCTTCGATGAGCTTTGTATGATCGAATCCACGCGTCTCAGCATAGTTCATGACTTTCTCGTAATTAGTGAGCGAACTCACGACTAACAACACAATTCCCTCTGAATTGAGCACTCGGCCGACCACGTTGAGGAATGGCTCTATCACCTTCCGGCCGGTCTCACCACCAGACAGTGCTTGTTCCATCCAGTCATCCCATTCTGCCGACTCATCAGTCGGCAAATATGGCGGATTGAACGCAACTGTATCAAAGACTCCCTCCAAGAAACATGAGGTGAGATTGGATTGAACGACTCCAATGTCGACCTCAGACTGGGCTTTGGTGACTTGACAAGCATGTGGGTTAATATCGCTTGCATATACAGCATCGACATCAGTGACCAATGCTGCTCTACGTGCTACCCATCCAGAACCCGTGCCGACCTCTAACAATTGGCCATATCCAGCCTTTTTGACCGCTTCAAATAATAATCGTGAGTCTTCTGCAGGCTGATAGACTGTTCTGTTTATTCCCCGAGAGTCGGCGAGCTCCTCACGAGTCATCAGAAGAGACGCTATTAGCTATTTCGGTAAGATATGCGAAGTCCCCTGGTGTGAGCTTCTCTGGTCGTTTCGAGAGATACGATGAGTCAACTTCAGCCAACACCTCATCTGCCCGTTCTATGTTCGATATGTGTGTGGTATTTCGAATTGCATTCCGAACGGTCTTGCGTCGCTGTGTAAATAGTGCCTTCACAAAGTCAAAGAACCGCTCTTCATCACTGACGGTGTAACTCGGCTCCTGTGGGACAAATCGCATAACAACGCTCTCGACAGCTGGCGGAGGTGAGAATGCGGATGATGGTACTGACTCAACCGGTTCAACATCTGCGAAGTGTTGCGCACCGACAGAGAGCCGTCCGTAACTGTCGGTGTCTGGATCTGCGGCCAGTCGTTCACCAACTTCTGCTTGGTACATCAGTATGAGCGGTCGTTGCTCTGGCAAGAGCCGAAATGTGATAGGTGTAGAGATACTATACGGTAGATTTGAGACACAGGCAGTGAAGTCTGGCAGAGACACTGTCAGTGCGTCGTCATCTATGATATCCAACCTCCCGGCAGAAATCTCCGTCTCAAATTCAGCCTGAAGGAAGCTAACTAATTCACTATCCTGTTCGATAACGGTTACGGTGTCAGCGACTGTTAAAAGTCGGTCAGTCAGTATTCCTGTCCCACCGCCGATCTCCAAAATATGTGACAAGTCCACTGTTGCTGGAAGATAACCTGGAATTCGATTAACGACTCGCTCATCAATCAAGAAGTGTTGGTCTCGGTCAGGATTGCCAAATTGATTAGCCCGTTGAAGCAGTGAGTCCGGATCGCGTAACGTCTCGTGCTCGGCCGAGACCGCCCCGAGCGTCTGCTGATTCATACTTCTTATCATGAGATACAGATATTAAGTCTCCAGTATCTTGCTGTTGTCTCTTATCACATAGATAGTGAACTGCCTTGGAGTCAACTGAAGTGGTTTGAGACCCAACACATCACCATGGGATTGGAACCCGAAGATTTCCAATCGGGAACGATTACAAGATACTCGCCCTGTCCAACCTGTAGATACAGAGGACCAACTCTGGTTTTTGAGCCGTGCAGTCGATAGTGCGGCGTATTTATGATTTACCACCGAGTTTAGCAGTTATCCTCACTTCGCCACTGTCACTGAAAGGAAACGCATTTAACAAACCTGGGATTAGTTTGAGACGCAATTTATCCTCTTTGAGCGTGGGTAGCCAAGCCAGGCCAACGGCGCAGCGTTGAGGGCGCTGTCCCATAGGGGTCCGCCGGTTCAAATCCGGTCCCACGCATTAGAATACGCCGTAGGTGGCCACGCACTATTTAAATCGATACACCAATTGGATATATACATGACCAAATATTCCACCGGGTCCAGCGGTGGCAGCAGCGAGGGAAGTAGTTGTGAGCTCTGTGGAGAAGCCACGGACTCACTTGAACTCGCAAACGTTGCCGGGGCGAAACTTCACGTCTGCACTGAATGTGCTCCCCACGACGATGCACAGACTCACAGTCAGTCCCGCTCTGATGTGTCTGCAACTGAGACTAGCCGCCGTCAACGCACAGCTCAAAACCAAGCACAAATGTATGATCAAGTAACTGGTGATTCAACGCACTGGGAAGAGGGCGGCACGGAATATGAGTCAGATCAGCTCCCATATTTAGTATCTGATTACGGCAAGCAGGCTGAATCAGCACGCCAGCAGGCTGGACTCACTGTCGAAGAACTCGCAACTGAGCTGGGTATTGAGAAGGCAGAAATAATGGCGGTTGAGCAAGGGCGTGCCACACGGGCTGGGATTGGTGGCACGGTCATTCGCACACTCGAATCGCGACTCTCTGTTACGCTTCGTCAAGAGACTGAGACCAGTTCATAACTGAACACTCATGCTTTAGGTTCGAAGAATCCGAGTCGGTGAATTATATTACTCGCAAGGAGTGCTAGCAACCATGTACCCGCAAGCAGCGGAGAAACCTGATATTCGGGAGTTCACTGCTGAAGTAACTGCGATCGAAGATAACATACTACAACTGTCTGAGACCTACTTTTATCCGGCAAGTGGAGGCCAGCCCGCTGATCGGGGAACTATCAGCGGCGTAACTGTCGAAATGGTAGCAAAATCTGATGGATCGATTGTTCACCATCTCCGCTCAGAACCGGAACTGGCGGTCGGCGATACAGTGACGGGCAGAATTGATGATACATTCAGAGTGTACTGCATGCGGGCGCACTCAGCAAGCCACACTCTCTATGGCGCAGCACGAACGCTATTCGATGAGCTTGGGTATGGCGGATTCGAGATCACCCCCGAGAAGATCCGCGTTGATCTGTCCACAGAGGACGCTGTTGACGCCGCTGACGTCGTAGAATTAGAACGGTTAACCAATCAAGCAATCTGGGACTCACGCCCTGTGAGCTGGCGTGAAGTGGCTGTGAGTGAGGCACAAAATAACGAAAATATCGCGTTCAACACACAAACCGAGGAGGGAGTGATGAAAGATCAATCAAATGTCAGGTTGGTTGAGATCAAAGGCTGGGATATTGCTGCCTGTGGCGGAACACACGTTTCAAATACTATCGAAATTGGACCTGTCACAGTTCTTAATCGTTCAAATCCGGGTGAGGGGCTCACACGTGTGGAGTTTGCTGTTGGTCCTCCAGCTATCCAGGAGCGGGCCACCCATCATCAAGCATTAACAGATGTCACGACGTGTCTTGGAACGAACGTTTTGGAGTTGTCCGAGACAGCACAGCACCTCCAAAATGAGCGAAATCGATTAGAAAACGAATTACAGGCGGCACAGCAACAGTATGTTGACAGTGCATTAGACACATTTGAGACGTTCTCTCGAGATGGGGACACCTGGCAACTCGGAATGCTTTCTGATGTCGATCCAAACACTGTCGGCGAGATTCTCAAAGAGCGAGTCAACGAACACCCACAGACAATCTATGGGGCGATTCTTGACGGAACGTCAGTACGTGTCGTCTTCGCTGTGGGTGAACGCACAGCTCCCAGTGCCGATGAGATTGTGAACACACTCACGAGTGAGTTTGGTGGCGGAGGCGGTGGGAGAGCGACGTTCGCACAAGGTGGTGGTATAGGCGCTGCCCCACAATCTATCGTCGAGCACCTACGCGAACAGTAGAGTAAGCAAACACGGAACCAGAATCAATATCGCCACACTGCATCGGCAATTCCAATCGTCTGGCCGAGTCCCACCAATGTCAGTCCGGCAAGTTGTGCTATAGCACTTTTGTCTATGAGATAGAATACCCCAGCCCCACAAAGCGTGAGTACTGCAGGGGCAATCGTTGTCATTTTCGCCGCCCCTGGGCGACGGCCGGTATCGATGAATCCGACTGCTGGTAATATCATCCATCCACCTAATGCGATCGCAGGCAATGTGCCATTGAGTGGCGAGTACAACAATCCGATCAGTCCGGTGAGTGTCACGACAACCCCTATCACAACCACATACCACCACGTTCGCAGTGCTCCTTGTTTCATATCGCGATATGAAAAGACTGCAAACAGAACCAACAGGACTGTCATTACACCGTGGGCAATCGTTAGTGTACGCACCGTCGTGATATCTTGATAGCTAAGAGCAACGAAGGTCCATGCTGCGGGGACGAGTATTGCTGGTCCGTTATTTCGAAACCTGTTAAACATGGTACGTGTATTCGAAGACGATTGAATAAGTATTATTTGATAGGCTCACTCAGGTCTCATCAGCCGGATCGCAGTGATAGAAACTGCGACTGGAATCAGCCACGCACGAAACCCCGACATTGCGACGGGAAAAATTCGCTCAACACGTTGAGAGCCACCCTGGTCAGAATTAGCGCCAATTGTTGGTTCTGCATCTAACACCGTCCGGAAATCAAAATTTGCTGTTGTTCGCGGGGGCTCAGTCTGTGATCGTTGTTGTTCAAAAAACGTCTGAACCCACCCCCGATCTGTCGAATAAAATAAACGTCCGTTGACAGTGTAAAACTGGTCATGAATCGGATAGAATAGATTAATTCCGCCCACCAGTAGGTCAGGAACAATCCCAGCAGCAAACATACATCCAACGGCGACGAACGCCGTTGGCTTCCCATTCGATCCATCCCAGGTAGAGAGCCACCTATCAAGCCAACCAGAGCTCAGGATGGCAATGATAACCACGGGGAGTAGAATCGTATGTCCGACTGATCTATGTGCGCCCGAAAGCACTGGCTCAATGAACACATCGATATCAGGGAGCGCGGTTAGAACAACGATCAAGATTGCAGGGCGGAGATCAAATCGCCCTCCAAGCACGGCCGCACCAATAATCAGTCCCAATGAGACGTGAACAAGTGTTGATGGCACATCTGGAAGTGGCACCCAGAACAGCATAAGACTCGCTCCTACACGTCGTTGACAATGCTGTGGTGTCGGACTCTGCCAGCGCTCCGATACTGTTTTTTTGACCGCTGGCAAAGCTGTCGACTATGCGCCCGAAAAAGGCACTTACTGGGGCTCGCAATCGTGACTAGTGTACCAAAAGATGATTTAGCTCGCCGGATGGCAGGTGAGGTGACGCTCAGTGACGACCCTGGCGCGACACTCCGAAAGTGGCGAACCGATTTCGACATTTCACAGACAACACTCGCAGACCATCTTGATGTCTCATCCTCGGTTATCTCTGATTACGAGAGTGGACGACGTGAGAGTCCTGGCATCGGGGTTATCCGTCGGATGGTAGAAGCGCTGCTCTCTATCGATGAAAACCGGGGTGGTGGACGAATTAGGCAGTATGCGAGGGTTATCTCGGCAGGATTTGAAAGTGATATTGTTCAAGATCTTCGTGAGTATCCCGCGTCAATCCCACTTGACACGCTGTATAACGCAATTGATGCAACAGAGCTTGTCCGAGGGAATAGAGATAGGTTGAGTGGACACACAGTGATTAACAGTATTGAGGCGATTACACGGCTCTCCTCAGAGGAGTTCTATCGGTTGTATGGTCAGTCAACATCTCGTGCACTCATTTTTACTGGTGTCACTCGTGGAGAATCACCGCTTGTCGCTATGCGAGTGGTCAATCCAACGCCTAATGCAGTGATCCTGCATGGGGTAGAAGAAAGCGATCTATGGGAGCATGCGCCGGCTTTGGCAACGATAGATGGGTTTTCACTGGCGATAGTCAATCAGAAATTAGGAACGATGTTAGACTCACTACGAAGCATTCCCTGATTGACATGGGCGGTATTCGTATCGGCGCTCATTCATTCGCCCCCATCCGGTGAAGATGAACTCACCATCTGGGTTAGTAAATGGTTCAACTTCTGTTTCTTTCTGTGCGTTATGTACATCGTGTATTCGTTCATATTCCTCAAATGATAAGTCGTACCGACTTGCAAGTGACTCGGCGAACGTGACTGAGTTGATGGCTGACTTCCAGTTGGGCTGGACGGTTTCGACGTGAATCTCTGCCTCTGCTCCTGAACCATATGAACCAACAAGAAGTTGCTCTCCACTGAGAGAGTCTCCAGCAGTGGCAGCACTGTGAAGAGCCGAGTACCGAGCGATATGCACTGATCCAGTGTACCAGTTTCCGACTTGACGCGCGAACTGAATTGTCGGTTCGATACGGTCAGCGTACCACTCCTGATATGCTTCTGTCTGTTTCAGTCCGTCCATGTATGTGCGCATCTCCGCATCAAACTCCGAGTTAGAATCAAACTCGTTTCTTCGAGGCTGGGTACCGATATCGCTGGCTAACTCGTCCTCAATATCCGTATTCCGTATCGTGTGTCGATATCCTAATAAAGCAGCTTTTCGGACCATCCCTGGGAATGGCGTGTGAAATGGGACGGCAGCAAACGCATCTGGGTGGGTCTTGCCAGCTACAGACTCATAATCAGCAAGTGCCTCTCGCATGCGGGCAAGGTAAACTTGAACGGACCGCTTCCCATCGACACTTGGAAACTGTTGATTCGGCTTGAGAAAATCGGTCTCGTCAGCACTCCCATACCCCTGTGAATGTGATATGGAGACGATATCAGGATCTTCGTCAATAAGCATCGCAATCGCCCCTGCGCCCTGCGTGGCTTCACCGGGATCACCCCGTTCGTATAGTGCAGTATCCGTCGCAATCACAAGAGCGGGTTTCCCTCGATGACGCCCTGCTTGAATCCAATTGTATGCATCGTCGATAGCTTGAGTGCCAGAGAGGCACGCAAACTTCCGCTCCCCTTTATTTGCATGGGTGAAGTTGCTCTCATAAACCGACTCAAGGCAGCCTGCAATGTAGGTCGAAACTGGCTTCGAGTTATCGAACGAAGACTCAGTAGCAACATCAATTCGCCCAATATCGGCCGGCGCCAACTCTTTTTTATCAAGGAGTTGCTTCGCAGCATTTGCACCCATCGTGACAATATCCTCATACACGTCTGGCAGCGATGAATATTCAATCCCAATTCCTTTCAGATACTTTTGTGGGTCGCTGCCTTTGACCGGAGCGAACGTTCGAGGTAAGTCTAACTGTAATTTCCCCGTCCAGATCTCGATAGCATCAATTCCGGCTCTCGACATATCGAAACTTCTTTGATATGTCCATATGTCTCTGTCGAATCAGGTACCCGACAATCGTCGAAATATCAAACGAGACGTGCACCGCTCGGCAGTGTCTGCTGGTCCAGTTCAGCTACTCTTCTTCAACCACCTCTGGGTCACTCAGCGCACTTTGAAGACTGTCTAATCCATTCACCCACTCAGACACCAACCCATACTCGATATCCTCAACGACACCAACATCCAGACTGTCGCCCTCGATAATTCTCGTTCCTGCTTGGACCAAATACCCAAGAGCAGCATCAATGTCATCCTCTGCTTCCGCATCAACAGCGGCATCAATATACTCACTCAGCGGAATTTCGTCTGCTGATCCATCCATGATGAACTCCTCTGCGGAGTAGAATACACATACGAGGCTGGTCTGGACACCATCAATAAGCATCAGCTTATCCTCGCGATTGTCACTTTCATCAATATCGAGCTGTGGCTCAGAAAGCACAATCGACCGGACACGCTCTACCTCATCCAGCGACGTCTCTCGATCAATCTCACCCTCCTCAAATGCAGCGACAATCTTCGCAATGGCAATTGCTGCATCATCCTGCAAATTCAACAAAAGTCGTGCTGAATCCTCATTCTCGGGATCAAGATCTTCTTGCTCAACCCGAGATAACCAATTCTGCCAGCGTTCCTCGGTATAATACGTCTCCTCAGCCTCAGTCATATCTGGACCATTTCGGCCGGTACTCAAAGGCCTTTCTTGTCGACTTTTCGGTGAAAGCCACTCTCAATACGATATTTTGAATACCTATCCACATGGATATACTTCTCCAATAGACGTGCAAAAACAGCACACAGAAGCCGTCGAAACCGAACAGACTGAATCAATCGACTAGCGTGGCTCGTGTATCGATATCGTAGACAGCTGCTGGGGTACTCACATGTGCACGCCTGACTGCTTCGATATGTCCCTGCTCAAGTAACCAGCGAACTCGTCGTGGCACTGTCTTTGGGCCGAGCACAGCTCCAGGGCGGTCGGGATCATCAATAAAGTCAGTCTCCATCAAGAACGGTGTCTGTGTTGATGCTGCGGTTGACAGGCGATCACGATCACTCATGACGCTCGGTGTCGGCCCTCGTAACGTTCCTTCTGCGTAGTGTTTAATCACGCGCTCAATATCAAGTCCACGGGCTTTGGCCCAGTTCGCCACCTTCTGCAAGTCTTTCGTCGCTTCTGTGTGCAATTGCACAACACAGTCATGTTGAGCTCCCAATCTAAACGACTCCTTCATGACATCATTTGACGCCTCCCAGACCATGTCCGTGACTTCATAATGTGGACGGCCAGATTTCAGTCCAAGCGCCTTACTCCCTGAGACGTAATCCGCAGCTTCCCTGAGCCCTGCTTTCATCAGCGTTGCCGCCTCAGTCGGCTCAAATCCCCGGTCATTGACTAACCGTGAGATGAGTCCTGGATGAATGCCAAGGATACCCCAGGCCTTTCCTGGAAGGCGTTTATTCGCTGCAGCGACTGTCTGCATTGTCGTCTCAAAGACTGGCTGAAAGTCTTGACCTGTCGTTGCACACACTCCAAGCTCCCAAGACGGTTTATTGAGTATAATCATGTGGGTGCCACCGGCACGGACAAAATCATCAACCGCTGAAAGTCCTTTTCCGTTCTCAGGATCCAGATGCAGGTGATTGTCCATGACAGGCAACACCTCACCGCCATGCTCTATCACGAATTGCATTGAACTAAAGCCGTGCGCCGTTTGTATTCACCGGTCGTTATATCCAATAAACTGAGGCTGTATTTCATCTTGAGTCTCTACTGTCTCTGCATTGAGTGTCTGTGAGCGACTTGCAGCGTTTCGTAGTGCATCTGAGCGGCCGAACGCACTTGGAGAGACAGCGATTGTCTGGATGCCGTACTGATTTGCTGTCTCAATTGCAGGCTTGAAATCAGTATCTCGAGATGCAATGATGATTATATCTGCTCGCTTCTCAACAGCGAATGCTGTTAAATCGACAGCTAACCGCACATCGACGTCTCCACTCGTCACAGTGATAGCAAACCCCCGTGCCTCAGCGGCCTGAATGAGCCCTGGAGTGGCGTGCTCATCTAAATACAGATTTGTGAGAACGAGTTGTCCTGTCTCTTCTGCTGCTTGTCTCACATCATCAAGATCGACATCAAATTCTTCTCGAAGTACGTTTGGACCATCGACAAACAGCGCCACTCGATGATTCACGGTGGTGCCCTGGCGATGGTCTTTCTGTTCCATGTTGCGATATTCCGCTGAGGGGTCAAAAATTTGAGGCTTCCACTATGCATATTGGTTCTCTGTGAGGTGTGTACTCTTCGACAGTCAAAGAACACACGTGTCTCGATATGAGACCACACGTCTAAATACCCAAACACGTCAAAAACGCTGGATAATAATGTTGAGGTTGAAATTGTATGCATAGACTGTGAGCGTCACATCCCTGCGTTTGCCGCAGGAACAACATCAGTCGTTTTCTGATCGTATAGCGAAATTGGTGCAGTACATCGTCCTCTGTTCGGAGAGCTCATCCCATGTTTACACTGGTACAGCCCGGACTGGTCGCTTGACCTCTGTGAGTAACTGTTCCGTGGTACTCCCGAAAGCAACGGTAGCTGTTGGGGTCGGCCCTCGCACGCCGATGACGAATTCATCTGCATCAACGGATGCTGCGTGTGCACGTAGATCCTCTGAAGGAGAACTGTCACTGACGAACTGATGTGTCTCGACTGTTGTATAAATGCTCAGTCGGGAACGAACGACTGAGAGTGCCTGCTCACCGTCGCGGATATCAGTCGAGCTCGTCTGGTCGTCATCAGTTAATGAATTAACCGCGTGAACGACATCATCGTCGGTGACAGCATCGATTAGATAGTCACACAGCTGTGCGCTCGTCTCGACGTGATCTATCCCTAAAATAAAGACACTCATACCTGTATTACTCGCACGTCGACAATAAATATTCACAGGAACCAATCTTCCCCTATTCGCCTCATGTCCGCTTGCCTTCTGCGACTTCTTCCACGACTAAACTCGTGGGGTTTGGGCCTGCTTCACGTGATGAATACCCAGCTTGAGACGACGATGATCCCACCGATGAGGGTCGAGAAGACTGCATGGGCTCGAAGCCGGTCTAACAGAGCGTGCGCATCACCTGACGCTGATAACAGCGTATGAATTTCACTGCCTATTTCACAATGAGGAAGAAAATCCATTGCGACGTGGAGAAACACACCAGCGGCAAATCCAAATACAGTGGCTCTTACTATCGTGTCCACCGGAAGAGCGATAATTGAAGACAATATTGCAGCAATCCCGACGCCTGTCGCCGGAAGAAGAATTATTGAGACATTACGGCCAGTCGCAGCGAGCCGGCCCGCTGCTGCATATCCTGCTGGGGCTTTGTGTGACACAATTGAGAGCCCAAGTAAGATCCCCAAATTCGGCAAATTCCCGTATATAATGCCAATAATCGCTCCCGCTGAAAGAGCATGAACGCTTAGCTCTGCAACTGTGCGATCAACTGGCCACTCGGCATGTGCAAACCAGTGACCACCGGTATGTGAGGCAAATCCTGCGAGCAACCCAAACCCGACCCCAACTCCTCCCCACTGTGGGTGTTGCCCGACTGCCTGCGGAATGAGAAATATTGTCGCCGATGTGATCATCGCCCCTGCAGCCACTCCATATCCCCACACCAACACGTGTGGTCTCCGGTGTGTGGACCGACGTCCGAGGGGAATGGCTGCTGCCATCGCAACGAATGCAACCCAACCAATCCCGACCAGTTTCGTTCCATTTTCGATCCCACTCTGTAAGGTGTATATTGAAAGAATTGAGAATAGACCAGTCGCGAGAACTCCAATCAGAGAGAGTGACCGAACAAATTTAAGCGGGGCTTGTCGAGTAAACAGACTCACGATAATAAATTATGTTGCATTTTTATTAACCTTATCGGAGCAGGTCAGTCAGTTTATTGCGCTCACGTCACAAGTGTCTGTATGAATACGGTATCGGACCTCAGCGATGTCAACGACTCCTCTGTCGTTGTCGTCGGTGGTGGATTCGGTGGACTTTCGACAGCGTGCTACTTAGCTGATGCTGGGGCTGAAGTCACACTTCTCGAAAAGAACAATCAATTAGGTGGACGCGCAAGCCGACTTGAAGTCGATGGATTCAAATTTGACATGGGGCCATCGTGGTATCTGATGCCCGACGTCTTTGAGCAGTTCTTTGGGTACTTTGACCGGTCGCCGAGTGATTACTATGAACTGACTCGGCTAGACCCGCATTATCGCATCTTCTTCAAAGACGGTGATCAGGTGGATATGGTTCCAGATCTCGAAACAAACCGCCAGACTTTCGAATCATATGAACCGGGCGCAGGCGAGCGGTTCGACACTTATCTGGAGAAGTCAAAACTAAACTATCAAGTTGGGATGGAACATTTCGTCTACGAAGACCGAACATCACTTCGGGATTATGCAGACTGGGATGTCATGAAAAACGCCCGTGGTCTTTCGCTGATTGGCTCAATGCAAGATCATGTTGAGAAGTACTTTGAACATCCAAAGCTGCAACAAATAATGCAGTATTCTCTTGTATTTCTTGGGGGTTCACCTCAGAATACACCGGCATTATATAACCTGATGAGCCATGTCGATTTTAATATGGGCGTATACTACCCTGAGAATGGGTTGGGTGGTGTCGTCGATGGCATCGTCTCACTGGGGTCAGAGTTGGGAGTGACATATAACACAGGAATGGATGTCTCTGAAATCCGAGGCCGAGAAGGAGCATTCGTGACACGAGCAGACGATGGATCAGAATTCTACTCGGACTATGTTGTGAGTAACGCGGATTACCGACACACAGAGATGGAGTTACTGCCCCCAGAAAAGAGACAATACGACTCTGATTATTGGGACTCTCGAACCTACGCTCCTTCGGCGTTTCTCCTGTATCTGGGTGTTGAAGGCGATGTAGATGAATTAGCGCATCATACACTCGTCCTTCCGACTGACTGGGACGACCACTTTGAGAAGATATTTGATGAACCCGCATGGCCAGACGAACCCGCGTATTATCTCTGTGTTCCTTCAGAGACGGACGATACGGTAGCACCAGAAGGTCACTCGAATCTATTCGCACTGGTACCAGTCGCAGCAGGGCTGTCAGACACAGAAGAGATGCGCGAAGCATACCGTAATAAGCTCCTTGCTGATATCGCTGAAAACACTGGCGTTGATCTCCGTGATAGAATTGTCGTGGAACGCGCGTTCTCTATCAGTGATTTTGCAGATAGATACAACAGCACTGAAGGAACTGCTCTTGGGCTTGCACATACGCTTCGACAAACGGCATTATTCCGACCAGATCACCACTCAACGGCTGTTGATGGCCTTTTTTTCACTGGATCGTTTACCACGCCTGGTATCGGCGTCCCGATGTGTCTGATAAGTGGGCAACTGACCGCCGAAGAGATGGCCGATTACGCACCTGCGACGTGAGATTTGGCGTCGCTATGTTAGGGCGCTTCGCTTATTTACTCACCCTCTCTCGCCCCCGATTCTGGCTCTATTTAGCCGGACCAGTCGTTGTCGGGATCACATTTGCCGCTGATTCGGTATCTCAGCTGTTCAGTGTGGCTAGCTTTGGATACTTTTTTTATTTTTTACTTCCAGCGAACGTATTTTTATATGGAATCAATGATATCTTTGACGCTGACGTCGATGAAACGAATCCAAAGAAGGACAATCGTGAGGCGCGCTGGCAGGGCGACCCAAGCATTGCGGGTGCGATTCTGGGATTCACTTCGCTTGGTATTTTCCCGTTCATCATCTCATCACAGCAAGCGTGGTGGTATCTCGGCGGATTTTTTCTACTCGGGTTTGAGTACTCTGCTCCGCCATTTCGATTTAAAACCACCCCTCTCTTGGATTCGATATCAAATGGATTATATATTCTTCCAGGGGCTGCTGCATACGCAACACTCAGCGGCAACCACCCTCCGATAGCCGCCGTCGCTGGTGGGTGGTTGTGGACGATGGGGATGCACACGTTTTCGGCAATCCCAGATATTGAACCTGATCGAGCAGCCGGAATTCGAACAACGGCGACATTTCTTGGAGAATCACGGACATATGCGTACTGTGTCGTGTGCTGGCTTGCTGCTGCAGTCGTGTTTGCGTTCGTTGATAACCGAATCGCGCTTTTACTTTTAGCGTATCCAATCATTGTATTCGCCATCTACTGGTCTGATATCCCTGTCAGCCAAGCTTACTGGTGGTATCCAGCAGTGAACACTCTCGTTGGAATGGTGATGACGATGGGCGCACTATGGAAATTATTGTATGGGTGAACGCCTTCCAGAAACCCAGATAAACTCGAAACAAGAGTTGCTGGCATGGCTTGATGAGAAAATCGTCGAGAATCGATTCACAATTTCTGTGTTCTTCCCGTTGAATGGAATCGTCCTGCTCTTAGCAAGTGCAGAGGGGGTTCTTCCAGACCCGCTCGCATTTAATGGGCTGATGATCCTGTTTGGAACCATCATTATGCGTTCACCCCTCCTTATCGGCACCCTTCCACTAACAGGCCGTCGAGCAACATTCAGTGTTGGACTACTCACGCTTTATGCATATGGGATCGAATATCTCGGTGTTCATACTGGGGTGCCATATGGTGAATTTTACTATGGGGTCGACCTCGGGCCAACACTGTTTGGAGTCCCACTCGGACTGCCAGTGTTTTTTGTTCCCCTCGTAATGAACGCATATCTGCTCTGTCTGCTCCTGCTCGGAGAGCGTTCAGAGAGTACGACGATTCGATTGCTCGCGGTCATCAGTACCGTGTTATTCATGGATGTTATTCTTGACCCAGGTGCCGTCGCACTTGGATTTTGGGTATACGCAGATGGCGGGTTGTTCTACAATGTCCCATTGTCGAATTACATCGGATGGGTTCTCTCAGCAACAGTTGCTGTTGTACTGCTCGACTATGGATATAACCAGAGTGACGTCATTCAACGGGTCGATCAGTGTCCATTTATGCTTGATGACCTGGTCTCGTTCGTCATCCTCTGGGGTGGAATTAACCTGTGGTTCGGGAATGTGATACCAGCGCTATGTGCTGCAGCACTTGCCTGTGGACTGCTTCGAGCACAAGCGTTTGACCATGGGTTGCTCAGGCTCTCGTCTATATCTGGACTTCTCGATCGAAAGGGCTGAGATCACTCATTCGCCACGAGTAAGATGCCTGACGAGGCTGCTAAATCGTCGGCCAAAAAATCCAGTTGCCCGAGTTGACCACGCTGTTGGTCGTGTCTCCGGTTCGGCGTCATCAGGGTATGGCACATCACTCACCTGCTTGAATATCTCTTCGGGATCGTCAGATACTGTCCAATGTGCGCGGGTTTTGAGAAAGAGCCAGAACTTCCGCATTGAGGAAAGAGATGGTGTCGTCGATAGGACGTCATACTCGACACGCCGGATTGCTCGGTGATGATCCGCATATAGTACGGCCGCCAAGAGTACTGCGAACTGACAGTCCTCAGGGAGGTATTGAATACCTGCGACTCCCTCACGATACAGTGCCTCTGTTCGCTGTAGCTCATCCTGTATCGCTGACTTAATTGATCCATCGAACTCTCGATCGAGCACCTGTGATTCCGGAATCTCATGTTTCGAAAGCGTTTCCTGAGGAAGGTAGATGCGGTCCCGGTCAACAACATCCTCACCAACATCTCGGATGAAATTAGTCATCTGGAATGCCTCTCCAAGTGCTGTTGCGTGCGGGAGTGCCCTTTCAGGTTGAGCTGGTTCCATAATTGCAGTCATCATACGACCAACCGCTGCCGCAGACCCATCCATGTATGATTCAAGCTCTGCGTACGTTTCATACCGACTCGTATCGACATCAGTCTCCATCGCCTCAATGAAGACATTAATGTCATCGGGGTTGATGTCGTAGATATCAGTCAGCTCTGCAAATGCAGAGAGCACGGGATCTTCAGTCTCTTGTTCTCCCAATGCCTCTTTGCGAAGTCGCTCCAACTCTGACCGTTGCTCTGCCGGTGGTGCCGTATCGGCAGCATCGACGACCTCATCAGCAACCCTGAAAAATGCATACAGAACATAGGTTGCATGTCGTACGCGCTCCGGTAGCACACGGGTTGCGAGATGAAACGTTTTGCCCGTTTGCTTTTGTATTGACTTACTCTGTTTGATTTGTTCGTGTTTGACCATCGTTAGTTGTCACACGGTGAGTATCTCGCCGCCTCATCCATCGATTTTTTCGGTATCTCATATATGCTCCCGAACGATATAACACTTAGTCCCGTCTTGACGCTCGGTCTAAAGCCGTTGTTTTCTCGAGGGCTTGTCACCGTTGAACCCGCCCCAGTACGCTCCGATTCATTAGTTACCGGTTCCAGAATGTATCACTACAGTCATATATCACACCGTGCATAGGACACACATATTTACAATGCCGGTGAATCATCGTCGTTCCACAGAGGGGACACGGTCGACCACCGACTGATTCACCACTCATATATATATTGGCTCAATCAGAATTAAAGAAGATATCGACCGACGGTCGTTAACGAGTTAATTCCACCACATCAGTGAATGCTGTGAAGATATCGTGAACTGTCCGAACAATCGCGCGCGAGAGACACCCCTGCCGAGTCGCGCGGCTATGATATGGACCATCGATCTGCTAAGATGAAATCAACCGTATTCTTGACACTTTCCAGCGCGCTCGGTCAAACGACCCTTCCCACCCACATGTATCGGGCGCTTCGCCGGAATGAAATATTAGTCCCTCCGCGGTCGGGTGTCCGACTGGGCTCCACGGTTCGCATCAGCCAAGCCGTCACGCCGTGGGTTGAATTCGGCTTTCTTATCGGTTGTGGAGACGGAGACGCTTTCGCGACGTTTGTCTCATTTTGATCGTCCTACCAGTTAATGAGTTTTTCGTAGGAGTTCCACACTCGCAAACCTTGGCGACGACCGCACACTTGTTGTTCTACAGGAAGTCGTCGCGGTCAACTTTTCGTTGAATCTCGACCTTGCTGTAGCCGTCTTGCTTGGGACGGGGTGTGTCACTGGAGGTGTCTCGTGCAGTGAATCGGGCATTTTTGAGCCGTGACCGCTCACAGACTCTCTGCAAAATCGAGTGTGGGCGGTCTTCGTGACTTCTTCGACACCCGTGTGTTGATTATCGTTCCACATCAGCAGAAAAGTCGATAGTAGGATAGGAGAGTGCAGGAGTCATGCACACTCGATTCGTTCGTGTGAGTATTACTTCGTGGAGTGTCGGAAATACCGACACGGGATGTCGTGGTAAGTCCGAGACAAACTTTCGGTCTCAAGGGTTGTCCTAACGGGACTGCTGAATCGGACGGGGTGAGATGGGACGATTCGGCCACGAGACTGTGTCGATGGAGATTGCTATTGACCACGTTCATTTGTTCATGGAGGCTGACTCGACTCGAAATGGAGTCTTGCCGAGATTGCCCAGCAATTCAAGAGCTACTTGAGGGGAAAATCCTGAAACCCCACCCAGAAATTGAACAGACCTCTCGGGGAGTGGTCTGTGGAAGGATGGTTCCTACGTCGGGACGACTGGTGCGATGTCCGGGGATGTGATTCGTCGGTACATTGAGGATACTGAACATGAGGCGAGCGTACACGATTTATACGGGCCAGGTGGTCCGTGGAACGCTTGCTGTTTTCTTTATTCGATACAATCATCACAGGCGTATTGAAGTAATTTAATCTCAGACGCACTGCAGCGTCGCTGAGTTGTAAGTATTATTTCTTCTATGATAAGTAAAGAGAATGCAAAGATCGACCTATCGAAATCGACGATTGTGATGATATATAATAGTGTCCTGTCCTAAGGGTCTGTAGCTAATTCAACAGTTCAACACTCACTCCATCCACAGGACTCGCACGTTTTACATCCCTCAGAGAAGTACAATGACATGCTGCCGCACTCTGGACACTCGGGGCTCTCACCAGCATCAATAATATCATCCGTAGCTGCTGTCCGCTCAGAAGACACGTCATCTGTGGTGCTCACAGTAGCGCCCCCATCTGTCTCAGGATCAATTGATGCCGGAGACTCGTGTGTATCAGTCACCTCAGTTAAGTTTTGCTGCTGTGGATATTCTTCGTTGATGTCACCATCGAGATACCGTCGCATCGCCGTCCCAATGGCATCTGGAATTGAATTAATCTGTTCTCCTTTGTCCCATGCAACCTTTGGACTGCGAATCCCTTGTAGTTCACTGGCAATCTCTCGTGGGTCAACACCCGATCGAAGTGCTGTTGAGATAGTCTTTGCCAGGGCTTCTGTAAACGAGGCGGTAAAGCCGCCTGAGTTTCCGATATTCGCGAACAGCTCAAACGGTTGATTGTTTCCATCCTCGTTAATATTCACATACACCTTCCCGTATCCAGTGTCAATTCGCTGTGTCACCCCGTACAGCACGTCTGGTCGAGGCTGTTTTTGACCCAACTCACGCTCGCCATCGGTTGCTGCAAAGATCGCATCCATCTCTTCGTCGACGGCCGCCTGAACGGCTTCATTCTCGAAGAAGCCATCAATTCCTCCGAATACGTCTTCAATTTGCTCAACTAAGGTTTCTGCTGCTTCAGCTTCGTCGGCAAATTCTGTATTCTGTGCTCGCGTAGTGAGAACCTGTTTCGAACGGGTTCCATCTCGATACACTGTGACACCCTTGCCACCATTCCGATAGATGTAGCGATACACCTCATCCATGTCCTCTTTGCTGGCACTGTTTGGAAAGTTACAGGTTTTCGAGATAGCGGAGTCGACTCCTCGCTGCGTTGCACACTGAACTGCAGCGTGTTGTTTTCCTGAGAGATCTCCTGTGACGACAAACAACTCCGCAATCGCGTCTGGAACTGTTGACAATGAAGTCACGCCATCGAACTCATTTGCAGCCATCTGCTCCTGTGCCTCACGCTTGACCGTCTCAACGTCAATGTCATTCTCTCTCAGGGTGCGGAGGAAGTAATCATCAAACTCGACCAACATCTCATCGCCTTGCACGTCATCAGAGACATTCTTATAATAGGCTACGTTGTATATCGGTTCGATACCGCCGGTGGTGTTCCCCACCATCGACGTCGTTCCCGTCGGAGCAACCGTTGTTGTGTTATGATTCCGAATCGGATAGCCATCTGTCCATTCGTTCGCAGGCTCACCTGTATGATGTTCGAACCAGTCCGTGTACTCAGATGGTGTAGCGAATTTTGAATCCTCCCAGTCTGCAAATGTCCCTCGCTCTTTCGCGAGGTTATGACTTGTCGTCTTTGATGCGTGGTTGATGTGCATCATGATCTGACGAGCGACCTCATTACCTGCTTCAGTGCCATATTGAATACCTAACTGGATATACATCTGAGCAAGTCCCATCACTCCCAGACCTATTTTTCGCATCTCACGAACCTTTGTCTCGATTTCAGGAACCGGAAAGTCGGACATCGTCACGACGTTCTCTAAGAAGCGAGTCCCAAACTCGATGCGATGATTAAATTCGGCCCAGTCGACTGCTTCATCGAGAAAGTCTGTTACTGCTTCGTCAAACTCATCGTATGAATAGCCGTGTTCATCATACCAAACCCGCCAGTCTGGTGCATCTTCGGCGACCAACGTCGAGAGATTGATATGTCCAAGGTTGCATGCCTCATATTCTTCGAGAGGTTGCTCGCCGCAATTATGAACGTTTACAAATACATCCCTGCGAGCTTTACAGTCCTCTCTCACGTTCACTCCAGCATAGAAATTGTGTGTCTCTGGAACTGAAAGGTCATACACATCAGCTGAGTCAGCGACGGACACTTCTGTCACCTCATGATTTTCCGTAACTGTGGACAGTGTCTGCTGAGGGGCCGCCTCTGGTACCTCGTGACTTTCCCTCACTGGGCTATTGATATCAGGCCTTGATTCAGTCAGGTGATGTTCGAGCCGATTTATGCGGTCCCCTGCATTCAACCAGCGGTCTTTTTGCTGACTTTCGGCGTCAGATAGAGTCTCGTATGTCGTGAGAATCTCCAGTGAGTCCCCATTGTCAAGGCTCTCAGCCTCTACCCACCCGCGGTTACGGGTCCGAACCTCGTGGTCGGGGGTAACTTTGAGTGTCGTGTTGCCGTCGGTGTGAACTTCAACAATCTGTGCATCCCTGCTGGTTCTGAATGCGCTCGCATCACGTATCGTGAGGTCCCCACTCTCGTCAAGAGTATAGACCGGTGTTTCGTGACTCTCTCTTGCAAGCTCTTTGATCGCAACCGATTCTCGACCATCAGCAACTGCGACTTGCATATCCCCGTGAAGACACGGGTTTGTAGCGAGGATCCGATGGTCTGGATGCTGTTCAACATCGAATGAGTGCTGTTCGTTGACACGCTCTAAGTAGATGACTCCTGGCTCACCATTCTCGTGTGCCCCGTTTATCATGTGATTCCACAGAACCTGTGCAGGTAGTGAGAGTACCTCGCCCACCTCAACATACTCACCCAAGTCAAACATATCGTACAGTTCCTTCGTCTGTGGCGTCGCGATATGTGGCTCCTCAGTACGCGGATTGGTGAAGGTGAATTCATCGCCGTCAAACAACGCCTCCATGAAGTCGTTCGTCACTCCCACTGAGATATTGAAATTCGACAAATGTCCCTCAACTGCATTTCGAAGATGTTTCGGAACACGACCTTCCTTATCAATGAGCTCGCGGGCCTCATCTAATGCATCAGCGAATTTGGTGTGGGTAAAGTCATCCGGATCATTAAGTCGAAGTGTGTGTGCGAGCGATACATCCTTATTTTTCGCATGGATGAATTGGATGACATCTGGATGACTGACACGCATTACAGCCATTTGTGCACCACGACGTGCACCGCCCTGTGCGATTGTTTCACACAACTGATCATACGTCCGCATGAACGTGATTGGACCTGAGGCGATACCTCCTGTTGATCCGACTGCATCCCCGTATGGACGAAGTTGCCAGAATGCATAGCCCATGCCTCCTCCTGACTGGAATACAGAGGCAGCTTCCTTTGCAGTTTGGTGGATATCATCAATGTCATCTGCCGGGGAATCGACGAAACATGCAGAGAGTTGTTGCAGTTCATCACCGGCGTTCATCAGCGTTGGAGAGTTCGGAACAAAAGACAAATTCTCCATGAGATTTTCAAATGTCTCGCGTTGTTCCTCGACGGATTGCCGAATTGAGGAGGGTAATTCTGGAACGACAGTATCGTATGCAAACTTGTTGACGTTGTATTCTGAGAGAACTGTACTGGTGTCACTCTCGGTAGTGGCGCCTGCACCGAAGACTTCCGCAGCGAGTTCATCACGTCGTGGATGATCCGGCTTGAGTTGTGATGGGTCTACTGTAACTTTCCTGTCTTGCTGTTCAGCCTCATATACCGCTTCTGCCAGTGCAATATTTTTCGCAACACGTGTGAACAAGTCCTCTTGAGACTCAATGAGGTCCCCATTGGCATCCTTCCGGAGATATCGTGCCGGAAGAATATTATGATATGCATTCGCAGTGAGCCGATCTTCAATCGTTTCACCTTCGGTTCTCTTTACTGGTAGTGCTAATTCGTCTGTATTTATTGATTGATCAGTCATTGATTAGATCTCTCCCCCGTTCATCGCTAAGATGACATGGTTTCTGTTCAGATTGGTAACTCAGTTCGTGTCACCTGAAACGATAGATGCTACACGCCGCATCTGCCTATCTACCACGATATTCGGAGAGCGTCCAGATATATCACTAATCTGGAATAGAGCCGATAGGCCGACCCGGCGTTGAGAGTGGAGCAACCCATCCTATGTTGGTCGATGGTATGAACCTAATGAGACCGCAGTGAAAGTGATTTAATTACCGACTCATACCTTTGCTGTCATGCGATTATCCAACCGAACTGAGGGGGTGTTTTGACTCGCATAGTGGGTCAATTTTGGATTTGATGTGATGTGTTATTGCCTCTCACAAGGCGGCTGAGCAGAGTCTCTGTAGATATGTGTGTATTGTTATACATTCGGCACAAAGAACGACACAGTTGATCTATTAGTTGGAGAGTCTCTTTTTTTGCTCGCAGTGTATGCGACGAGTGTAAACTGGAAATTACTCTCATTGTTGACTTCTGTCCTCTCATCGCTGCCGCCGTGCAAAAAACAGTGTGGCTTACCCGGAATTTAGCTTCATTCCGCTCTTGAGCTGTAGCTGTCACTGCCGTGACACCCGCTGTGAGCATGTGTACTCAAATAAAGGTAATACACACCACGCTATTCATTGATCTCTGGGTGGGTTTGTATGCCTAACAACACCGATGGTGTACTCCCAGAAACTGAAATGGAGTAGAAGGAGGGACCCACCGAAGAGGAATATGACATTTTGCGCGAACGCGGAACTGAGCCACGGTTTAGTGGACCAAATTTTGAGACTGACACAGACGGTGTGTTGGATGTAGCACAGAACTCTTTGACAGCAGCAGTGAACTACCCCACCCGACTCGCCTGCTGACGCAGGCTCGTTGAGGGTGGGGCTTCCTGCGATGACGGTATTAGACGGCGTCTGACAGCCTGTGAGATGCTCTCTCACGAACTTGCATCCACGGCTATGGCGTGAACGTAGCGAACGAAGTCTGCACAGGCGTTGACGAGAGCTTCGCTCTTGTTCGCACATCAGAATCGGTCCGCGATTCTGAGGACGTTGATTCGAAGCGTCCCGCCCCTCACTGCTTGAGCCCCCGATAGAGAGTATTCTTCGGCGCATCGAGGTCGCGGTCTGCACGGATTTTGAACCAGCCAAGCTTTTCTCATCTGAGTCGAACGAACCAGCCGTCGCCCGTGTTGTGATCCACGTTGTATCGACTTGACTGATTGTACGACGCTGACCGAAATTCGCCGTTTCCATGCCACTGCAATCGCCCAATATCGTCGCCCCCGTTTCGGCGTTCCTGCAGCGTCTTTAGGTCGTCGTGAATCTGGCTAATCGCCTGGTGTGTCGTGTGTTGTGACGGTTCGACAAAGGTAGACCACTGGTCTGTCACTCGGTGATTTTGTTATGTTGGTTGTAGTCAGATGGTCTGTCGGTGTAGTCACCTCGATAGTAATCTCGATGTGCCGCCACGCTTCGCTAGCCATGTTGTTCGTGGTCGTCATGGGGCGACCTCTCCAGACACAAGGGGTGTTCGGGTGTAAATTCCACTCAAGTCACCTCTGGAAAGTCGAGAGGAATGTGAATTCTCCTATGTCTGCCCATTCGTTTCTGGATGATATAGACGACACAGCGAAGCCTCGGGCCCGACGCCAAGGGGACTTCAAAATTCGTCTTGTTTAATACTCATCAGGCGGTAGATTCAGGACTCTGACGCTATGATAATTATGTATGAATGATCAACAGTATGAATTTCTCACGAATCTTTTAACAACATCAACACCCTCTGGATTTGAGTCAGCAGGGCAGCAGAAGTGGATAGAATATGTCGAACCGTATGCAGATTCTATTCAGACGGATGCTTACGGAAATACAGTCGCAGTGTATGACGGTGATGTAAACACAGATGTCTCAATTGCTTTTGCAGGGCATGCTGATGAAATTGGATTTATTATTCGAGACATCACTGAGGATGGATATCTTCGACTCAATCGTATTGGTGGTGCTGACCGAACGGTGTCGAAAGGACAGCATGTTACCGTCCACGCAGAGCAACCGGTCGGTGGAGTCATCGGACAGACGGCTATTCATCTACGTAATACGGGAAGCGAAGAGTACGACGACATCAACGAGCAATTCATCGATATTGGCGCTCCTGATAAAGAAGCTGCTCAAGAACTCGTCGATATCGGAGATCCAGTAACGATCAAGACAAATGTCCAGCCGCTCCATGATTCTTTATTGAGTGCTCGCGCAATGGATAATCAGGTTGGGTTGTGGGCTGCTGCAGAGACACTCCGACAGGCAGCGGCCGCGGGAGTCAACCCGACCGTCTATGCAGTGAGCACAATACAAGAAGAGGTTGGAGTGAAAGGCGCTCAAATGGTTGGTTTTGACTTGGATCCGGATGCCGCGGTAGCATTTGATGTGACACATGCAACAGATAATCCGGATATTCCTGGTAGCCAACTCGGCCCGATTGAGCTCGGAGAAGGGCCGGTCATTACCCGTGGAAGTGTCAATCACCCTGGTCTTGTTAGCCTGGCTAGAGACGCTGCTGATCACGCAGAGCTTTCGGTTCAGCTTGAAGCAGCAGGGACGCGGACTGGGACAGATGCTGATGGATTCTATACCGCCCGCGGTGGAATTCCCTCGCTTAACGTTGGGATTCCAAACCGATACATGCATACACCGGTTGAGGTGATAGACACGCAGGATCTTGAGGAAGTGGCTAAATTAGCATGTGCAATGGCAGATCTCACAGCGGCATATGCACCGTTTAAGCGTGAATTATAGCGAATCCAGTCACAGCTGTATTGAGCTGAGCTCATCCCGATAGCGAGAGTCACGACCCACGCGCAGCGGTTGAAAATTGTATACATATGTCCTTGTAGTCGGGCCAGCACGCGATTGACGACGGTTTTGAAGCCAAGTGTAGGATTGGTGTAAGTGCGAAGCTGCACCGCTGCGACGGCGACTGAGCATTTCACATTCGTCGCAAGAGGCACGCGATGCGTGAGAATAGACGATAACTAACGCGGAGAATACGAGAATTACCGTATCCAACCCCAATGCTGCGGGACACACTGTGCACCCGAGAATGTCTGGTCCATTAGATCAGAAACCTATTCGAACTGACCCTCCACTCCATCAGCACCAAGCTGGTCGCATAAGCCAACGAGAATTGGCACACGATCGTCGAAGTTGAGGAATTGACGGTGATCTGCGGCGTGTCGTGTGCCCATAAGGATGCACCCATCCGACTGTGCGAGTATCTTGTATATCGAAAAGAATGCACCAACACAACTGACTCGGCTGGCTTCGAGAACAGCTGATGTATACGCGCGGTACAAGCCGACTACCTCGGGGAGAGTTCACTGTGGCTACGCGTACGCTGACGATGGGCAGCTGTCCGAGGTGCGAATACCTGAACTACACATATACTTACTCTACCACCGAGAGAAATATCCACCTGTAGCATCTCCGTTGGAACCGAGCTGGGAGTGACAGAGGCATGTGCTCCAAACAGCGAGAGGTCAACTACCCCACCCGACTTCGCTCAGTCTGACGACTTCGCTCGTAGAGGGTGGGGCCTGTCCGTGTCCTCGGCCTCGAACCCGTCCGGGTGGGCGGTAAATCCGCCACTCGGCGTCACCGTCCCAGAGTTTAGGGCAAGTTGACTGTTGCCCGTCCGCCGAGACGACTGTTGGCCTCAACGGACATAGCGCATCCCGATGTTTTCCGCCGCGTTGTAGTCTGTATTCGCTTCCGACTCGCACTTCTGACAGCAGAAATCGTTTCGGGTCGGGCGATTCTCGTCGGCTGTGAAGCCACACTCTGCGCGCCGCGTGGACGTGTACGCCGAGCCCACCTGCTTCAGCTAAATCTCTTCGGCTTCGGATCTGTACTCCACCTGCTCGTACAGTGTTCGGAACGCCCACTTGTTGCCCCACGACGCACCCGTGCGCACGCGGATGTTGGTCAACTCCTTGAAGGCTATCACGTCACACTCGAATCGGAGTGCTTCGTTCACTATCGCGTTCGACGCCCGGTGGAGTACGTCGCAGATGTACCGAAGTTCGCGCCCACTCGACTGTTCCAGCCTTCGATGGGCGCTTCGGGTCCCGGTCTGCTGGAGCCCGGCGCGTACCTTCTCGAACTCACGGAGGTTGTGGGTTAACTCTCGCCCGCTGACAAAGGAGGCGGTGCCGGCGGGGTTTTCGATACCGACGTCGACCCCGAGGACCGTTCCGTCCTCAGCGGTGTTCCGTTCGGCATCGTTCTTGTGTCGGCGGAAACCGATTGCAAGAAGTAGTCGCCATCACGGGCGGTGAGCGTGCTTTCTGTGGGACTCCACTCGTCGGAGTCAAGATACTGCCGTTGGTAGCCGTCATCGTCGTCGGGCAGAGCAAGGTCACACCGGACGCGGCTCGCTGTGGTGGAAAGCAACACCGTACCGTCATCAAAAAGCGTTATCGTCCGGGTGTCGTATTTCACTGTGGGTGCGGTGAACGTCGGTTTGCTGACCTTCTTGCCTTTCGAGCGGCGTTCGATACAGCCGGTGATGGCTTGTGCGGCTTGGTGGGTGCGAGAATCGCGTGCTGACTCCCGAGGTCAGTTTGCTCACGCACGTCGTC
>JAQCNF010000108.1 GCA_028275165.1 Haloquadratum sp. | reverse complement strand
TCCGATTTTCGTTCGGCTTCGCCGGGTATTTCGT
Organism: Haloquadratum sp.; assembly: GCA_028275165.1. Lineage (GTDB taxonomy): Archaea > Halobacteriota > Halobacteria > Halobacteriales > Haloferacaceae > Haloquadratum. Next base: position 80,836 of record JAQCNF010000108.1, on the reverse strand, counting down.
CGTCTTCGTCCCACTGTTGCTGGATGTCGTAGCGTCCGACATCCCACAGTTTCGAGACAGAAAACCTGCAGTCGCTGAGGTCGTCACGAACCTGTTCGTGGTTCGTGATGCGTGTGACGTAGCTGCAGGTCGTCTCCGGCATTGTTCTACGGTACATAACATAATATGTGACGAATCAACTTAGAGACTGTGTTTAATATCAAATATACAGCCGAACGTTCGAGTGTGGTGAGTTTCCCAGCTGTCAGCTTCCACAGCTCAAGCTGTATGCTTCTGCCTTGCACGTGTTCTCAGTTCTGGACGTCTCTGCAGGTGTGTGCGATATGCTGGTTTAGCTGTTCAGATACTGATAGTGAGTCGAGATCACGTTGCGACTCCTTCAGCAAACTCTTCGCCGAACATAATGTAGACGCCAAGCGTCGGAAGAGCAGCGAAAAACGCGCCAGCCATACGAAGGCCAAAGTCCTGTCCTTCAAGTGACTGGCCCAACCCTGCGAGTATCAAAACCACAGGAGCAGCAGCACTGGACTCGCTTGCGACAAGGATGAGCGTGAACAGGAGGTCATTCCATATTTGCGTAAACTGATAGATGAGCACGACAGCAAACATTGGTGTCGAGAGCGGGAAGACAATCCGCTGGTAGACCCTCCTGAGCGTCGCTCCATTGAGGCGAGCTGATTCGACCATTTCGGTTGAGATATTTTTGTAATAGGAACGAAACAGAATGGTGCAGATGGGTATCCCATATGCAACATGAGTAATAATAAGCTCCAGGATGCCAACGTAATCAGTGTTTACTCCGAGTGCCCACACGAATGAAAGCCACTCTTCAAGTGGGGCAATTTGTGCCCAGAACTGGCTTAGTGGCACCAGTACCGCCTGATACGGAATAAAGATACCAGCAACGAAAAGTGCGAGCAGCGGGAGTTTATATCTCATCTTCCAGTTGGTGATTGTTAACCCATACGCTGCGATGCTCCCAAAGAAGGCTGAGATGATCGTTGCCGGCACTGCGTACAACAAACTGTTACCCATACCGCGCAGCAACGCATCAATCGCAATTTGCCACTTTTCCAGCGTCGCATTACCCGACAGTGGAGGCGTATACGGTGCCGTTCCAGTAATAGCACTGCTTGTTTTGAATGACGTGACCAGCCCTGTCTCAATTGGAGTAAGATATAGGACAATTAACGCTATCAACAGAGTGTAGAGTCCGAGCCGGCCAGTATCAACTCGCCTGCGGAGATTGTTCGCGTTCATAAATTGCCTCGTCGATATTGATACGTCAAATACGGGCCAATGACAGACAGCGCCATAAAGAAGAGAATGATTGCAATCGCTGCAGCATACGCCCAGTTCTGATTTGAGTACGCTTCACGGACCATCTTTGTTGCCAAGATATCGGCTCCATTCGGCGGACGGTAATTTGCCGTCAGTGAGTATAGGAAATCAAACGCTTTGAGTGCAAATACCATAAGCACTACTGCCGCCCCAATTGTTGCGCTTTTGAGTTGCGGAATGATTACCCGCCAGTACATCTTCAATGTTGATGCGCCATCAACCTTTGCGGCCTCGTAATGTTCATTTGGGATCGCTCGCAGTCCTGCGAGGTAGACAACCATCGCATAACCAGAAAATTGCCACATCAGTGCGAAAATAACCGCCCAGAGGACAATCTGTTGATTTCCTATCCAGTCGATTGGGCCAATACCAAATGTCCCGAAAGCGAGGTTAACAATTCCACTGTTATAATTATACATCCACAGCCAAAATTGCGCCGTGACAACGAACGAGAGGCTCATTGGCAACAGGTAGATAGTCCGGAATGTATTCTCAAACCGAATCCCACGATCGATGAGTATTGCCAGGCCAAGCCCGACTATTAGCGTTGCCAGCGTAAAGACAACTAATAGAATGATTGTATTCAGGGCTGCATCAACAGTGCCGGAGTCAGACACCGCGCGTACATACATCTCAAAATCAAGATTGGAGTAGTCCGGCGCCTGTGCAAATCCCTCATAATCAGTCAGTGAGATGAGAAGATTCCACAGGATAGCTCCATAAACGAACAGCCCAACGAGAAAGAACGGCGGGAACCAGAATGGTAGCGATTCAACAAAATCGTCTCCGAATCGGGCATTGATACGGTCAAAGAGTCGATCAGCTGAGCCTCTCTCAGTACGATCCTCACCGGCTACAACACCACCGTCTGTGCGCGTCTCGTCGGCAGTTCTGTCACTGAACACTCGGTTGAGATAATCGGAAATTCGAGACATCAGGCTTGCGTGTGATTCAGTTTGATTTATGAGCTGGATACTGCGTCGATAAAGCCCTGCGTCGCCGCTTCAATGTCATATGGGCCGGTGAACTCTGAGGAGACGACTTCATTGAGAGCAGTTCGTATCTCGCTCGAAACGCCGAGACCGTGCTGGAGATTTGGTGGCCGCTGGTCTGCCTCCGCAAAGTCCTCGGCAGTCTCTTTCAAGAATGGTCCAAATTCATCTAAGCTGACGTCAGTCCGAGTTGGAATTGAACCTTTAAATTGATTATATGCAATCTGTGCTTCTTGACTCCCGACAAATTTTAGATACGTCTTCGTCGCCTCAGGGGTTGGATTGTCAGCGGGATAGAGGAAGGAATCGAAGTGGAGTGAGTACATCCCTTCGGTGCCAGGGAACGTTTTGAATCCCCAGTCTTCATTATAACTGAAATCCTCAGCGTTGCGATAAGCCCCTGCACACCAGTTGCCTTGATGAATAAAGGCAGCATCGCCGTTAATGATATTTTGATTTGATTCAGTCAACCCGATTGAGGAAGCGTCATCACTGACATAATTGTCCAAGACGGTGGCAGTGGATTCAAATGTGGCTCGAACAGCACCTTTCGATGGCTCACCGTTAATGAAATCCATATACGCATCAAAGCCTTCTTGACCAAGCATCATTGCCTCAAATAACTGGGTGGTTGTCCACGTCCCAGACATTCCATGCGTGAATGGGATTTTATCTGTATTATTGGCTACAGTATCAAGTGCGTCGGCCAGTGCTGATACACTGTTCAAACTCTCTGGATCTACGCCTGCTTCCTCAACAACACTGATATTATAAAACAGGCAATTAAGTCGATGTGATCCGAGCGGCACAGCTCTATAACTGCCGTTCTGTCGGTGGAGATCCCTCGCCTCGTCGATCATCACATCCTCATACTCATTCGCTGACCAGACATCGTCAACAGATCCAAGTGCTCCTTCGTACCGTTTTAGGTTTGGGCCAGGCCAGTTGGCGAACGTACCCGGTGGGTCGTTGCTCTGCAGTCGATTCGCGACGACTGCATCAAGATTTTCGTTCCCCCCACCACCGATCGCATTAAATTCAGCGTTCACATCAGGGTACGCCTCGTTGAATGCGCTCTCCAGTGCTTCTGCAGCTCGTGCACCATCACCGCCAGTCCACCCATGTAGGATTTCAACAGGCCCAGAAGAGCCACCACTGGAGTAACCACCATCGCTACCAGAATCACCAGATGAGCCGCCATCACCACCAGCACACCCAGCGAGCCCTCCCATACCGGCTACGACTGCCCCAGTAAGCGTTAGATATTTGCGTCGAGAAAATGAACTGCTGTTCTCTTTCATGATTATTCGCTCTAATTTAGAAATGGCTTTGCGCCAACTTATATGTATTTATCTAAGCATATAGTGCATATGAGGTGAGCTGCACTCAGAAAGTGGCGATGCACTGCTCGGTGTAGAAACATCGCACAGTTCAGGGCGAAGAGGAGGTTACCGTTTGCCTAATGCTCTCTCAAATCGCTGCTGTGCTCGTTCGTACCCATTATTGCGGTCTACGATCGGCTCAGCGTACTCCGGACACAATCGATTCCGTTTGCCATGGTTGAGCGTTGGCCACTCGATTATCTCCTCAGTCGGGACATCAGAGAGCTCCGGGACATAGTGACGAACGAATGCTGCCCCATCGTCATACTTTGCCATTTGGCTCACTGGGTCGAAGATTCGTACATCCACTGAATCTGTGCCCGTTGAAGCTATCCACTGCCAGTTTCCATAGTTTGAGGCGTAGTCATGATCAATGAGTTGTTTGGTAAAGTATCGCGCCCCCCGGCGCCAGTCAATCAGTAGATGCTTAGACAGGAAGCTGGCGACGACTTGACGGGGACGATTATGAATATATCCCTCTTGATTCAGTTGTCGCATTCCTGCGTCGACAAGCGGATAGCCGGTTTCTCCCGCTGTCCATGCATTGAAATCGTCTTCATCCTCACGCCATTGCATTTGATTTGGGAACTCATTGTAATTCTCAACAGCCAGATCTGGATTGTAATACAGCAGGTGATAGTTTTGTTCGCGCCAAGAGAGTTCGTACGGGAATTTCTCTGCATTTCGCCGTTCACGACCAGACACTGAGTCAGCCAGGTTCTGTGTGCGGTTCCAGAGGCTGCGAATGCCAATCATCCCGCCTGAGATATATGGTGAAAGCCGTGAGACGCTCGTCGTTGGATTCTCGACCGCGGCTGGAAGGTCATCTCGCATGTCGTTGTACTGAAATAAAGCCTGATTACAGAACCGATCGAATCGCTTTGCTGCTGCCTCAGGACCTGCTGGAGGAAGTGATATATCAACGTCAGGGACGGCGATTGTTTTTCCATCTGAAATCCCAATCAGTCGGTCAGCATCAGGCGCATCATACGGGCCGCGTTTTGGAACAGTTTCCCAGTCACGGTGGAACTGGCTATGACTTGTGTATGATGAATCAAGTCGACCGGGGTCAACAAGTACGTGGTCTGTTCGCGCGTCAAGAGATGCATCACTCGCAGCTAACTCACGCTCGACGTGCTGTCTTCGTGTCCGCCGTCCGGGTCGGTAGTGGGAGTTACAATAGACGGTCTCGATATCGTACTCATCAACCAGTTCAGGGATAATATCTGCTGGCGACCCAATGCGGACAAGTAAGTCACTATCGCGCTCTTGGTAGATCGTCTTGAGTGCTTGGACGCCTGCCAGCCAGAACGCTTGCTGGCGCGCACCGATCTTTTTGAACAGATCAGGGTCATAGATGTATATTGGAAGAACACTTCCATCTCGGGACGCCGCAGATAGTCCAGCGTTATCGACAGTGCGCAGGTCGCGGCGGTGCCAGAAGATATTCATACAGATAATTATATCTGGACAAGAGTGAACCCATCGACTCATTTTTCGATTCATTCTCTGGAGCGGCGTGTATGACAATGTCTGAAGGGTTCAGCACAGCAAATGCCCCATCCAAGTCGTCTCATGACATCTTTCGCTCCATTCACTGCAGGGCCTCTCGTACAGTGGGGTACTGATGCGAACACTGGCTGCTGACTCAGCGCTCGGCGTGGTCAGTAGTCGCCCAGCACGCCAAGTTTACGCGCACGCTGGGTGGTGAGCTCGAAAATGAGGTATCCACCACCAAGATACCCCACTGCAACTGCGATAAGTAGACCGACTGCACCAGGTGAGAACTCCCATAATCGCGTCCCATCACGCATTACCTGTTGAAGCATAGCACTCCCGTGCGCTAACGGAAGATATCGAAGCGAGGGAACTGCCAGCACAGGCGCCGAGACAAGCCCAACGAATCCAAACTGAAGCAGTCCAAGCCACGATCCTATCCGCTTGTATAGCACTGTTACGCCACCTGCAGCAAAGCCAACACCTAACACAGAACTAACACTTAATCCAGCAACAATAATCGTCGTCAGAGGAGCAAATTCTAAACTGGTTCCTGAGATAACCAGCATACATCCTAAGATAATTGTTGAGGTAACAAACGTGCGAATAAGTTTTGCAACCCCCTTCAAAAAAGCGACGGGTGCAAATCCAAACGGTGTCGTAATATGCCGCTCAAGCGTACCCCACTGTACTTCACTTCCGATATCATTCGATATTGACGCGTATGCACCTGCAGATAGTGTCCATAAAAAGTAGCCAATGACAATTCCTTCGATTGAATCATCGAGTGCTTGTCCTGCAAGTAACTGCCCACCATAGAAAACGACAATAAAAAAGAAGAGTGCAACCACGATACCTCCAATTGCATTTGCCGGATACCGGATGAATAATAGTGCCTCTCGATATAGCACTGCTCGGATCAGTGTGAGATATCCAGCAGATGTTGCTTCAGCGCTCATGAGTCATCACTCGTCAGTTCGACGAAGACCGATTCAAGATCTGGGTCAGTCGTTTCGATTGATTTGATACTCGCTCCTGCCATTTCGAGGTGATTGAGCGTCTCACATAGTGTTGATGTCGTTGCTTTGGTTCGAAGCCGAACGGCAGTATCATCCTGCTCGACAAGTTGAGAACACGAACTGAGCCGCTGTTGAGTCGCCGAATCGATTGGTGAAGCTGTCAGTTCGACATGCTGGGTCTCGCTCGAATTGAGAAGAGATTCAACCTGAGTATCAGCGCGAAGATCTCCATCAACGAAGAGGAGAACTCGATTGCAGAGGCTCTCAATCACGGACATGTCGTGACTGCTGAGGATAATCGCCCGGTCGGTATCAGATGCCAGGCGCTGCAGTTCACGTCGGAGCGTCCGAGTCGCTGCGACGTCTAACCCGAGTGTCGGTTCATCGAGAATAAGTAATCGCGCACCACTCGCTAATACGCTTGCGAGTGAGACTTTTTGTTTCATTCCACGGGAGAGTGACCGAACAGGGGTGTCTGCTTCTGCAGCGAGCTCAAACTGCTCTAAGAGTCGGTCATGCTCTTTGGTAACACTATCAGGGTGAACTCCGCTGATTGTCGCAAAATATCGAAGATTTTCTCGAACCGTCAATCGCCAATAATCGTTTCGTGCACCCTCAAACAAGACATCAACGTCGGCATATGCCTGTCGGGGGGCATCTGCAACTGAGTGACCGTAAATATTGACACCTCCTTCATCAGGAATAACTGTTCCAAGAATCGATTTAATCAGTGTCGTTTTTCCCGCTCCATTCGGCCCGAGTAGTCCAACGATCTCTCCAGGATGAATCTCGAATGAAACGTCATCAACTGCTTGAATTGCAGTCTCTCCTCGACCAAATTGCTTCGAGAGAGCCGTTACACTGAGTGCTGTCTGTGCCGATGCACTCTGTGATTGCATTAAGATTAAAACGCACTCAATCATCAAAAGCCGCGCGTCTCATACGTGGATTTGGCATCCTTTGCGCTTGTCACAGGCGAAGGACGGATCCATGGAGTGCTGCGGTTTGTAATCTTGTCGTCTTCTTGCTCGAATGCCTTCGTCTCACTCTCAACAACAGAAGTTCCATTTGAGTACAGACATCTTAGATGATATGGATCTTGATCGATTCGCGAAGGACACACCTGAAGACGATGCGCCAAGTGCTGCCGACGTATGTGTTGTGGCCACTCAACCCGATACATTCCAGCGGTGTCGCGATGGGGTATATCCATCCCCTGCTACGTACCCACGGACTGAGCGTTCATTTTCATATCTTGCGTTGTACCGCACAGCACCTGTGTCTGCTATTACCCATTACGCGAGAGTCACTGCACGAACACCTCAGACTCGAGGAGAGCAGGGACCACTGACGCCAACGGACTGGAAGCAGTTAATCGATCCATTCAGTGATTGTGACTCTGTCATTGTCTTCGAGTTTGAGTCATTGATCCCACTTGAAGACCCAGTCAAAAATGATCGACAAGGCGTTCGTGGGGCGTGGTATACAGATATCGGGGCACTCCGTGAGTCAACGACGATCAGCGAGTTAGCAGCAGTTGCAGAGACACATTGAGACGCGCGCGGTGGAACCGAAACCCATTAGATATCCTGTATGCATGTTTGAAACGTGCCGAGGTAGCCTAGCCTGGTCAAGGCGGCAGATTCGAAATCTGCTGTCCATTCGGACTCGTGAGTTCAAATCTCACCCTCGGCGCTTACGACACATTCGTCTTCTTGATAGGGCTGACATTCAATATGCTCCGGTCAGATGTCAGTCTTCACCGTTGGAATATGGCTATATTACCATCGGGCATTCTCACAGATTACGAACTGCAACTTGAGATACCTGTCTCAACCGCAGACCTGGCTTCGGCAGACGGAGCATGAGCTATAGCGTCGATTGCTCAACCTGTATGGTTTCATCCTGCTGGAAAAGTTGGTATGGCGAACGCTCACGACTAATGAGATATCCATCAACGTTGGAGCGGTCATTTGGATTAGCTCGTCGAACCCATACGTTTGCTCCTCCACGCATAGCTAATCTTTCAGCCCACGCATCTGCATCCGCCCGGGTATCAAATCGATGGTGCGTCCCAGCACGCTGGACCACCTCCCCAACCGCGCCGTTGCGGCGGCGGGCGGAAGATTTGATATCGACAACGTAGTCGCTCACAGGTGTAGCTAAACCATTCTCGCATGTTAACTCTTACAGAATACCTCCCCAGCGTTCGATTTCTGGGCGGGAGGTGAAAAGAGACAGTTGGAACGTCTGACATCCTCCCACAAGTGAAGTTGTGGTCGTGTCAGTGCGACCTTCCCCGACCGAGATAGCAGCCTCTTGCTCCGGAGCGCGTATGCTTCCCTCAAGCTCGGAATCGGACTCGAGAGCACAATCCACAGGCTGGTGTCGAATTCAATCTACATCCGCGCCTACGTCGTGGGCTTTCTGCTTGAGCCACTTTCACCTCCTCCCACGGCTGAAGCGGTGGAGATGATAAGATTGCGCGTTTCCTTGGCGGCTCACATATCCAGCCGAGCGCGGATCCCTTCCCAGTTGTCGGCTTTACGGCTCAAGCCGTGGGCTTTCGTCTTGCACTCACTGGGAATTGCCAGACATATCCTGAGGAACGTCCACGGTACAGATGAGCCGGGTGATGAAGTATCTCAGTGTCGGACTCGTGACGACCAGACGACAGACGCGTACTGAACGGTCTGGTGTGCTGCGAAACGTGGGAGTATCACAGAAAAGATACAAAACTGGCAATATTGTGAATTGCATACAATCAGTGGGCCAGAGAGTCGTTCATGGTATCGTGGCTGCTCAGTCGTCAGCTATTTCGGCCGCCTCAGGGTCTGCATGAGGAGTCCCTACCGAGTGGAGACGGTCAAGTGCCTCAACCATCGCTTCAACACTACATCGAGTGATATCTGAATCTGAACTGGCAACACTGACAGTCCGGTCTCCCTTGGACATCTCTACCTCAACAGTTACCACTGCATCGGTGCCGCCGGTAATCGCATCAACATGATACGAATCTAACTGCGCGGCTGCCTCTGTGCCTAGTGCAGCCCGAACTGCTTCGACAGCTGCATCAACAGGGCCGCTCCCAGTTCCCGAAGCAACTCGTTCTTCATCACCTACTCGGAGTCTGACAGAGGCAGTCGGAGTGCCGCCACCAGAAGCAGCAGTCAAGTGGAGCAGCTCAACATGCCGGTCACGTTCACGACCCTGCACTTCTTCGGCTATCGCCAGTAGGTCCGCATCGGTGACGCGCTTATCTCGGTCAGCGAGACGCTTCACACGGTCAACTACCGCTTCCAGTTCGTCTTCACTCACACTGATGTTGTGTTCTTCAAGTGCTGCGCGTACGCCCGCCCGCCCAGCGTGCTTACCCAGTACCATGCGACGCTCCCGCCCGACCGTCTCGGGTGGATATGGTTCGTACATGGCATTGTCTTTCAGCGTCCCATCAGTATGAATACCGCTTTCGTGAGTAAATGCATTCTCGCCAACAACCGCCTTGTTTGGTGGGAGTGCGACGCCGGTTGCCTGCGAGACAGTTTGAGCGAGTTCATACATTGCTTCCAAGTTTGCTGTATTGAGGTCATAGCAGTGTGCCAGTGTGATAGCCACCTCTTCGGTCGCCACGTTTCCGGCTCGCTCCCCGATACCGTCTATCGTTCCATGAACGAGGTCCGCACCAGCCGCCAAGCTCACCCACATGTTCGTCATCGCAAGTCCGAGATCATCATGCGTGTGAGTGGAAACAGGGCCAATCTCGGACAGTCGTGAAACATAACGATAAGTTGTTTCTGGGCTTGCGTGTCCTACCGTGTCGGCGAAACAGTAGCGATCAGCGCCGGCATCCAGTGCAGCGTTGGCAAGTGATTCAAGATAACTCAACTCAGCACGCGAACCATCTTCACCGATGACCTCGACCCACAAATCATGATCTTTTGCGTATGCCACTAACTCGGCAGTATTGGTAATCACTGCCTCACGAGTGGTTCCAACTTTGGTTTCGATGTGACGATCACTTGCTGGAACAACGATTGTGACACCATCGACATCACACTCAAGTGCAAGGTCAATATCGGACACAACACCACGGGCGAAGCTGGTGATTGTTGCATCGAGATCAAGTGCGGTGACACGCTGAATCGTTTCACGTTCACTCTCACCGGTACAGGCACTCCCTGCTTCGATGTATTCAATCCCTGCGCGATCCAATGCTGTGGCGATATCTGCCTTTTGTTCTGGTGTTAAGGAGACGCCCGGTGCCTGTTCGCCGTCACGAAGAGTCGTATCTAAGAGCTGTACAGAGTCGTCGGAATCCAAGATGGATGCAAGGGGTGTGTCGGGGTTACCCCCGAATAAATCGACCACGAGACATTGCTCACGAGTAGAGTTCAGACGAAGCTACTTAAATGCCTCTTTTTGCGTAGAGCACACTCGCTGCATACTCCTCACTATTCTGCAACCACTTGTGGCAGATATCTACATTTAATTAAGACGAGTGCCGTGCGGATTGAACGGAGATGTGCGCGGAGCGTAATCAGTCAGACGTGGAATATGTCCGTATTCGATATGAGCCTTCTGAGGCGAACTCTCGGGAACCTGCTTCGACCTACGCTCTCCACACACAGCGATACATCCATGCTGGACTAACGCCACCTCAAGACGAGGTGAACAGGCTCAACGAGTGATACTTCACATCTTCTACAGAGGCTATACTCGTAGATGGGTTAACAGTGTCAAGAACCTCTCTCACACCTGCAGGAGTTACTTTATCCAAAATCACAACCTTATCTCTGCAATCGAGCCACTTCGGGATATCCCTGGTCGAGAGCGTGCAATCATCAACAACGAACCAACATACAACGACAGGGAAATGAAACAAGCACGTGAACTAGAGCAGGGATACTATATTGAGTTGAATTTGAGTTGGGATCAAAAACAACGTGAACTGGAGCGGATGGCAGAGGCCTGTGGTGTCGAAGTTTCTGCCACAAAAAATAACGACAGTTGAATAGGAAGCTGAGTGCGGGTCGAAATCCCAGACAGCCCTGTGTTTGGGTAATACTACAGTTATTGTGGTAGAGTCGGTGGTATTGTATCGTATCGGTTGGATAATTGCAGAGTTGGTCCAGGGACGATTCTGGGCGTCATTTCTCGGGACAAGCCGAGAAATTGAAAACGAATACACCTTCGAGTCCGCATTTTCGGCAAAGGTGGCTTTTCGCTCCTGTGTCAATTCTTGTGTGTCAGTCGACAAGGGGAACGACTGTGCATAGACTGCTCCTTGTGGCTCACATCTGTATCAAGAGTTATCATCGTCGACTGTCGAATCTGAGTAGCGGTTCTCAGCGACGTCCTTGCTCTTCACAACGACCTCTGATTCTTGCATTTCATCGGGCGAAATATAACTTAATTGATACAAAAATGTCAACGTATTAATGACATTCTTAGAGCAATTATCTCGTGAAGCAAATCAGGACTATACAACTGGAATAAGATGAATTGGATGTAGCTTTTATCTATATCATATATACAAAACATATGTAGTGTCATTTCAAGCGACACCAGTTATTCGGCTGTGTCGATGGTTCTGCAAGTCTCACTCCTGAGCCAGTTGCTGCTCGTGAGACACGAAAGGCGGATAAAGCGAAGGAATACGGGTTTCAGACCGCAAGCGAGCGGTGTGACATTGATAAACCGAAATAAATGATATCGGGCGCTTTTTGATGCTATTGATGCTATTGATCAATAAATTATGACCCAGATCGCTGTTATCGATAATCACGGACAGTTCACCCATTTAGAGCAACGTGCACTTCGTGATCTCAGAGTTGATGTCTCTCTTCTTGATAATGAGACTGATCCCGATACAATCGATGCTGATGGGGTAGTGCTCTCTGGTGGGCCAGATATAACTCGTATTGGCCGATGTCCAGAGTACATTGGTCTTGAAGTTCCAGTTTTTGGCATCTGTCTCGGGATGCAGGTGCTCGCCGTTGAGTTAGGTGGAGAAGTCGGGCCTGGAGAGTATGGTGGCTATGCTGATATTGATATCAGTATTCTTGACAATGATGATCCGCTTGTTGGCTCACTTGCACCTAATACACGTGTCTGGGCAAGCCATGCTGACGAGGTCAAAACCGTCCCACCTGGCTTTACTCAGACAGCCACCTCAGAAGTCTGTGGTATCGAAGCAATGAGCAACACGGATCGTGATCTATATGGAGTACAGTGGCACCCAGAGGTGGCTCACACCGAGGAAGGAAAAGAAGTTTTCCAGAACTTTCTCACTATCTGTGCTTAGACTGTCGAGCACACGACGCACGAGGGATGTGACATGACGACCACACAGGGTGATCTGGCCGGACTTTCGAGGTTCATCTTCCGAGCCCCAAGCTGGTATACCAGCCTACTGTTCGCCCTTCTTATTGCCGCTGTTGCTGGGATAGCTGCTTTTGAATCAGCACAGTCTGTTACTACCTGGCGAGGGGTGTTCATTCTTGGGCGTGACGCGTGGGAGGGGATATTCTTCATTGGAGTTCCGACCGTCGTCGCTGCATTCGGAACAACCGGTGTTGACCGATTTGTCGGGGGAAAACTCACTGCGAATCGATCATCGCTACTGGCATTAGTCTCAGAAGTTATCCTGGTCGTTGTTGTCACCGCTGCGGCGGTCATTAGCGTTTTTACCGGTTTAGACCAGCGCTTTGTCTATGATGTACTAGTTATCGCATTAGCATCAATATTCGCTCTCAGATTGCTTGTGGTTATGGCGGTTTCACGCTCGTCGCTCCTCGTCGCTGCCATTCCGGCGAGCATTCAGCCGGGAGCCGCAGCGGCGTTGTTATTCGTATATAGCGGGACGCTACGATATCTCTCAGTCGGGGGGCCGATTTTAAACGCATACCTGACTCCACACTTAGCTCGAGCGAGTCAGGCCCCTCCAGAACTTCTGGTCATTTCTGCAGACCATTTCGTCTTACTTGGGATTACGTCTGGTGTATATGGATTGGCAGTTTATGGGTTCATTATCGTCGTCGATCGGCCGTGGCGCCGCAGCCTTGGCGTCTCAGTGCTTGATTTCCTGCGGGGCTTTATCGGGCATGTCGCAGAGGGGTCACGAGAGCTTGAAGAGTTCTTTGAGGAGCTGGGTGAAGAAGCCCTTGTCCCTGTTTCTGTACTCTCAATAATACGCGAGGATGGGTCAGAAAAAGCTCGGTTTGTCTTGCCAATGATCCATCCAGGACCGATGGGCGAAATTGGAGGGGGGAATCTTCCTGAGCGGGTTGCAGTCACGGCCGATGGGCTGGCTTTTCCTCCGCATGCAACGGCCGGGCATGACTTTAATCTCGTAACCGAGTCTGAGGTTGACACGATCATTGAATCCGTTGAAGCAGCGGCGAGTCGTATCACATACGCTTCGCATGCAACAGAAAGCCGCACAACGGACGCTGGGGAGGTGTCGATGTTAGGACAGGCGTTTGGAGAGAATGCGATCATGGTCTCTTCATTCGCACCTGGCTTTGCTGACGACATTGAGTATGGGGTTGGGCTATCGGTTGCAACAGAGGCGCGCGCATCCGGACTGGATAATGTAGTGTTAGTTGATGCACACAACTCGAATGACGGCCTTGATGGCCCAGAAATCGGTCATGTAACGCCTGGGTCGGCACGGGCATTCGATATGATGAACGCTGCGAGCCATCTTGGATTACAGCTTCGTGATGCTGACCAGTACCCACTTCACGTTGGAACAGCATGGGACCGGACACCGTGGGACCCAGCTGACGGTATCGGCCCGCTTGGCGTTCGCGTCGCAGTGTTTTCTGTCAATGAGCAGGAAACTGGGTATATTCTCATTGACGGGAATAACATGGAGCCCGGGTTACGGGATGCAATCCGGCACCGAATAGTCGAACAGGGGCACATTGATCAAGCAGAGATAATGACAACAGATACACATATCGTGAATACGGTTGAAGCAGACAATCAGGTTGGGAGCGCAATCGAGGATGAGCAGCTCATCTGTCTCATTGAGGAGTTGGTTGAGAAAGCGCGAGCAGACTGTGAACCAGTCAAGGCAGGTATCGCCGTCGAGCGCGCTGCTGTTACGGTCTTTGGAAACGACCGTACCGAAACACTCGCGAGCCATGCGAACGCTGTTGTCGCGATGGGTGGCGCATTTGCAGTTTCGGTCACTATGGCTGCTGTCGCGGTAAGTGTCCTCATATTTCTTTTTGCCTGAGCGACACTCGGTTCAAACAGTGGTTTCCACGCCCACGCGAACCATCGTCTTCAGTGTATTCAGGACATGTTACTCAACATCTAATCTTCTCAAGAGACGTGCGTGTCACGCGCAGTGCGCACAAACGTGTCCTCTGTTACTCAGAATGTGCATGCAGATCATCGACCGCTGATTCGGCTGCCGTTATCGCATCTTCGATGACTGCATCTGCTTCCGGTGAGGCCTCTTCGGGAACGTTCAGGTAGATATCTACGTCCAGAATTTGGTTCTCAAAGGTAACAGTGATATCTATATCTCGGACTGTCGACTGTCGGTACCGCGAGAAAATAACGCCTTCTGCCGCCTCTGCGGCGGTGTTTACGACCGTCTCAGCCGCTGGCATACGTTATGCGCCTGCACCACCAGGGCCCATCGGACCACCGCCACCGCTTCCTTGGAGCATCTGCTGGAGTTCTTCTTGAAGACTTTCAAACTGCTGTTGGACACGTTGCTCCTGTTTTTTGAGTTGCTCGACACGGATTTCGAGGCTATCGACCTTATCTTCAAGTTCCTCTTCAGCGGTGTCATACTCTGTCTCAACGAGCAGTTCACCGACTTCTCGATACATCATTGTGTCTTCGTCAAGTTCCTCAAGCGCTGATAACGCCGTTTCAGATTCCGTCAGCGTCGACTCAGCTTGCTCTCTCTGTGCCGCCACCTTCTGCGCTGTTTCCTGTAAATCCTGCAGCTCCTCAAGTTTTTCCTGTGCTTCTGGCGGCAAGTTCCCTTGCATATTGTGAAGAACGGATTCGTGAGTGAAAAAGGCCCGTATTCATACTCATGGATTATCTGATATCGTATCACCGAGCGCGTGCACTGACTCAGCGACGGTAACCAGTCGTAACCATGTATTAATCCCAGCACGGAGGGCGGTGAGATCAGCTGCTTCAACCGAAATTATCAATTGGGTTTCCGTCTGCTCGATTGAGGCCTGCCCGCGCGCGTCTGCGATTTCGCCAACCTCTTGACGGAGGCTCTGAGTAATAACTGATGTGGTTGCTGATTGGTGGTAGCTCCGAGTAAACGTCGCCGTGTGTGGCCGTCCCGACCGTTGCGCCATAGATAGAACTCAGTTACCGTACGGGAACTTCTTTAATTGTTGGGGCTCGTTCCTTTAGCAGTACTCGATGTCCACAATAAGGACATCGAACACCACCGTATTCATCCAACTCAACGTCGCGCTTACACCGCGAGCACTTGTAGCTCATATATGTTATTCCTCACTGTCAGTTGAGAGTGCCGCTCGAATCGAGCGTCGAACTTGTGTTCCTCCAGGCGTTTGTGGCCGGTACGTCCCTCCTGTGAACAGTTCTCCTGTCTCTTCATCGCGCCAGATACCGGTTCCAACACGTGTCACATCGGTATCATCAACCGTTGAATTTCGCATGTCATTCTCGATTTCTTTTACCCGACGGCGAGCAACTCGCCCGTATCGAGCTCCAAAGCGTCCGGCGCTGCCAGTTGTTCGTGCTTCCTGATCAGCCATATGATTTTATTAATGTCGACAGCGTGAATAAATCCTCCGAGTTCGGTCATTCACTGAAGCTCAGCCTCAGCGAGAGCATCATTGAGGTCATCACCGACAAACTCACCCGACTCTCGGTCCATTGCTGTTGTCACAATACGATTTTCCTGCACACTTGAGCCATCACGCAGCAGTAACCGGACATTACCGTTTGTATCTGCACGCGTGACCTTCGCACGAAGTCCCGATTGAGACCCAGTCCCGCTCGCATCAATTGGACCGGGGATGATTTTTTTCACATGCGGGTGGCCGGCAACAACTTTAATTGCGTGCTGACCAGGGCGGCCGCCAATAAGCGTCGTGTGGCTCCCGCCGATCTTCTCTTTTGGTTGCCGCTGAACGACATCGAGTGAGCGTTTCCCTCGGCGTTCGCGCACATATTCAACTGGGTTCTCGGTCGGCACTCGGTAGAATGTGTAGTGCAATTGAGCGCGTGCCTCTCGAAGTACTTCGCGGTCGCCAGCCGCATATACCTCCTCTGGTCGTTTGCGTCGTATCTCATCGGCCACTCGTCCGGCAAAATTCCGAAGCTCAACAACGACTGCCTCTCCACTGTGTTCTGGAGTCGTTGTAATCGTGGTCTCTCCGATATGTGTATTCCCATCGAGCATCGTAAGATCTGCCTCTTGACGAGTAAAACAAACAATGACTGTATCGCAGTTTGGGGTGTGACAGACCAGACAGTAATCGCCTGGTCGTTCAAGCGATGAGCCACATGTCCCACACTGCATGGTGTTCCTATTCGACGCAGACGTTAAAAAGCCGCTTTGTGCACACAGCGTTGAAGATGAACTCAGATCTGAGATCCGATAGGGGGTCGTTGAGGCGGGTCGGGTGCAGAATGCACGGTGAATGCCGAGGGCGAAGAGAGATCTGCGACGTGATGATGAGACTCACAGATTCTCGACCCGGTTCAGTTGACCCAACGTGATTTACAACTGATGCGGGTCTACCTTGAGATATTCTCGCATAACACTTGTTGCGTAGCTCCCAGATGGAAGCGCGAAGGAAAGCGTGTACGAGTCAGGGTCATTCATCTCGACAGACAATTGTGTGCGAAGCATTATCGCCCGATAGGTGCCGGCTGAATCAAACGCCCCTTCTCCGGCAAATGATTCGCATTCGATTCCTTCCTCAGAGAGAACTGAGCGCTCGATCTTCCCTGGTATCCCATCGGCGAGTGTAGTTTCAGTTCCGAACAAGGGTGCAATCACGAACGCCCGGCCCCGCCGACAATGCTTGCGCATGATCTCCGTTCGTGAGTCGGTGACCTCTTGTCGACGGTCAACGGCTGGTTTGTAGAGGGTGCCTGGTGTATCACGGTCGAGAAAACATATCCGATCACCAGTGACAGGCGTCTCAATTGGAAGATCATCTGATAATCGCCGGCTAATTAAGCGGTTAAATAATACCGATTGTACTGCATTCACGAAGAGTTGTTGAAGATTCCGGGGGAGTACACAGAGCGCTGCTCGCCATTCTGTCGGAGTTGTCGGCTCGTGTTCCACAAGATAATGGATAATAGAGCGCTCAAACCGAAGATACCCCGGTATCGCGTCAAGCGCTGCTTGCCAGTCAGGGTTCGCTTTCGTTGCCGTGCGTTCGACAATTGCACGCGCGTCCTGTGTTTCTGGTGGTTCATTTGGGTGTGGGTTCCCAATGTATGCAAGCACAGCTTTTCGCCACTCCCCGGCGACTGCGTGACGACCAACAACGTGTGTCACCGGCCGGCGGCTACCGAAGCGTTGATGACCAAATGAGTTTGCGATAGCAATTGTCGCTGGTTCCGATTGAGACTGGTCTGCCGAGGTGTCGCATGCGAGTTCGCGCGTAATATCAAAGACGCGCTCTCTCTGGTTAGCGCCCTGGACACGGATGCGAAATCGATTCCCAGCGAGGTCACCAAAATGCAGGCGTCGGCCGTATCGGCCTACGACGTTGATTTCCACGTTCGAGAGTGTCGGAATATCTGTGGGCTGTAGTTTTCTGATCGAGAATAGTTGTGTCGTGACCGCGTGTTTATCTTTTGTTCCAGCCCAAGCAACTCGTTCACGACTTATATCCAACTGATCAGAGAGTGCTTGGACGAAATCATTCGTATCCCACTCAGTAAGTGTTGCTCGGATGAGTAAGTGTGGATATGACTCCTCATCGGCTGACACCGCAACAGGATCGATCGTTTCGATTTCTTCGACTCGAAAATCTGACGGCTGTTCACGAAGAGTGCCCCCTGTGCCGGGTGTTTCACTCAGATAAAAGCGTTGGCCAATCGCCTGGTCTGCTGGAGGTGCTTCACGCATACACGAGGAGAAGAAGCGATACGTTCATAAGTTCAATACAGGGAGAGGTCGCCAGTAATCTGATCGACATCAGCGTCAGGTCCAGGCCCAATTCCCGCACATGTTATTGTTTCTGGTTCTATCTGGGTGTGACCTGCATCACGAATGACGGCGGTCGGAAGTCCATCGCGCTCTGCACGTTCTACGTGCGTGAACACATCTTCTTTGCTGCTAATTTGCAAAACGATTTTTTTCTGTCCCGCTTGCTTCCACTGTTGACGTATCTCACTGGCGGCGGCATCCGCTGCGGCGACCGCTGCATGCGCTACCTGTGCGGCTAGTTTTCCACGCCCCATTTGAACATCAGTTCGAGCGATGATGGCCTGTTTCATACCTCAAAATCCGTGGGTGGCCCTGAAATGTCCTCGCATCATAGACGGGTGCTTTTAGGTTGCTCCGCCTCGCTACGCCGAGTATGATTCTTTCAGACGAGGACATTCTCGCCCGCTTGGAATCCGGTGAGCTAGTCGTCACCCCGATTGATGATATAGACATGCAAGTCCAACCGGCAAGTATCGATTTACGTCTTGGCGAGGAGTTTCTTGAGTTTCAGCGGACGAATATATCCTGTATTCATCCGAACCGTGAGTCCGAAGTGTCAGAATATGTTACAGAAAGACACGTTCCTGAAGGAGAGGAATTCATTCTTCACCCGAGTGATTTTGTCTTGGGGACTACGAAAGAGCGCGTCGAGATTCCGGCAGACCTATTAGCAACCGTTGAGGGACGTTCGTCGCTCGGTCGACTGGCTGTGGTGATCCATGCATCTTTGCCAGCTGACGAAGAAGTGTTCGTATGGACGCCACAGTCAGGATTTGGGTTTCACCCAATTGGTGATATTGTCGAGAACGAAGATCCTGCCCATGCGGTCTCGTTTCACCCGCAGACACTCACTGTTCGGACACACCGGATTTCAAATTATATCAAAAATCCTACTCGGCGTATTTTTGAAATAACTTTGGCTTCTGGACGCTCGGTTCACGTGACTCGAGATCATAATCTGTTTAGCTTGGATGCATCTGGAAAGATTGACCGGGTGCGCAGTGAGAACACACAGAATCGGCTAGTTGCAGTGCCTGGATCGATGCCAGCGCCTCACCACGCAGAGAGTTCCCTCGATCTTCGGTCAGTGTTTGCAGGCTCGACGCGAACTGCGCCTGTTGCCACCGATGGGGCTGCGTCAGAATCAAAATCAACAGCAGCGGTTCTTCTCAACCGAGGGGACGAGTGGTTACCATCACAACTTACACTCACTCCCGCCTTCGGCCGGCTGGTTGGTGTCTGGATCCGCAATCAGATGGCAGACCAACACACCGTCCCCCAGGTAGGAACCCCGCTGGAACATGTTGGACATGGATGTGAGAAACCGGTCATCGCCGAAACGGTCACTGGTATAGATATTCGCTCGCCACTTGTTGATGAATTACTTCAACAGCTGTGTCGAGGCGAAACAGGAGCACAGATGCCGTCGTGTGTGTGGAACTGGGACGATGCGGTCATTCAGGGAGTTCTGCAGGGTCTCCTCGCAAGCAGGTCACTGACGGGTACAGTCATGACCAAGACGAAGCAGCTGGCGAGTAAAATATGTTATCTGGCGACTCGGCTCGGTCGATATGGCTCAATCGATGACTCAGAAACGGTCTCACGAGGCTACTGTGTACGTGTCCATCCAGCACCGCCGGAAAAAAGAATCCCAACACCAGGGCATCTACTCGCCGAATACCGTCATCAGGCAGGATTGGACCGACACAGTATAACCGAGAGGGCTGATCTTCCAGAATCCAGACTCAAAGCAATCGAAACGATGAATCACCCGGAGATGACACAATCAACGCTCAAAACACTACAAGAGGTATACCAGCATGCGGGTATCGATACAGATCGATTAGATCGTATCGTTTCGAGCGACATTCAGTTTGACCGTGTCGTCAGCGTACGAGATACAGAGCGTATCGAACCAACGTACGATCTTGAGGTTCAGCCAAATGGGCGAGTGATCGAAAACTTCCTTGGAGGGACTGGTGGAGTGTTCCTGTCAAACACAGCCGGAATTGTTGACCCAGGGTACGAAGGCCAAATTACATTAGAGCTATCGAATCTTGGAACTGCACCAGTGGCGCTGACACCAGGAATGCGGGTTTCTCAACTCGTGTTCACTGAATTAAAATCAGAATCAAATCGGCCGTATGGGGCAGCGCGAGGATCGAAATATCAGGGTCAGCGCGGCCCACAGGCTTCACGCATTGGCTCAGACCCAGAGTTCGATGATAATGGTGATGGAGAGTGAAATTCGTTGAAGAAATTGTCGTCGAAGAGTTTCTACCGACATTTCGCTCAATGTTGGCAGAGGCACTGCGCGAACGAGGGCTTACACAACATGAGGTGGCCACGGCATTAGGAATCAGTCAGAGTGCAGTCTCAAAATACGCCCACGGAGAGATCAAGCGCCGTGAAGAAGTAATGCAGAGCGAAACAGTAACTGAGGTGGTCGAACGGATAGCTGATGGGCTACAGACGGGTGATATCTCCCAGGTGCAAGCGCTCGTCGAAGCGGAAGTTCTGATTCGACAACTCGAAGAAGGCGGACTGATCGCGCAATTACATGAGGCCGCCATGCCAGAGTTGGCTGATCACGAGGGATATGTGAATTTACACGATCCTGAAAGCACCCTTCGAACGAGTGAGCGTGTCCGTGCATCGGTTCGTCGTGCGCTCCGACAGCTCACCAATCTCAGTGGTTTTGCAGGATTGATTCCACATGTTGGATCAAATCTCGTTGAATGCTTGCCGACGGCGAAGACGATCAATGATGTCGTTGGCGTTCCAGGGCGAATATTCGATGTAAAGGGTCGAACGACGGTGCCAGGCGACCCCGAATTTGGAGTGAGCGAGCACGTCGCTTCACTTCTGTTAGCAGTCCACCAGAGGAATCGTGGCGTTCGCGCGGCAGTGAACATTCGATACGACGAGTCACTGGTGTCGACACTCGAAACAAGTGGCCATCCTTGCTATCAGTTTGAGCCAGACTCACCAGAGGAGTCGCTCACGCAGACACTCAATAATGAACCGTACTCACCGCCTTTCGTCTGTTATCACACGGGCGGGTATGGTATCGAGGCAATTATTTACATTTTTGCACGGCAAGCTCCCGCGGCAGTCGACGCAGTCCGTCCGCTGAGTTAATCGTCCGCCGGACGAGCTGAAGCAGTGAAGTCGATACTACGCGCGTCCCGATTGAGTTCGTCAAGACATGCTTGTGCACCACGCTTGCCCGAAAGAAGCATCGCACCGAATGTTGGGCCCATTCGAGGGAGTCCTTCGACCGTTGCCACTGCCATTCCAGTCGCGACAACGCCGGGGTGGACCATATCAGTGTGATCGACAATCTGCCCCTCAGACTCACTCACCCACATCGAATCGTGTCCTGGTGAGTCATGTCCTGGTGCACCGTATTCGTCTTCTGCTGTCTGATCCATTCCTGTCGTGTTCTCTGCTGCGTGCTCGATCCCAGGTGCCGAGAGACTCCCTCGCTCGGCTAACTTCGAAATCACTACTGCGTCATGGCCTGTCGAGTCAACGACGACATCAGCCTCAATCGCAACTGGGTCGACACAGGTCAGTTCACGAGGCAAGGCATGAACTGGTGTCCAGTTGAGTACAATGCCGCCAACTCGATCATTTTCTCGAAGCACGACGTCAGTAAACTCAGTCATATTCTGCACTTCGGCGCCCGCAGCACAGGCAGATTCGATCAGCGCAGAGACAGCGTGTGGGCCGTTGGCTATGTACA
Organism: Haloquadratum sp.; assembly: GCA_028275165.1. Lineage (GTDB taxonomy): Archaea > Halobacteriota > Halobacteria > Halobacteriales > Haloferacaceae > Haloquadratum. The sequence continues at coordinate 58,667 of JAQCNF010000108.1, read as the reverse complement.
GTCCTTCAGCTTCATCTGATTCCTCGTATGGAACACCAAACTCATCCAAGACAGACTGTGCAGGGTCACGGACAGTCACTTTATTCATCAAAAAGCCCCCGAGCCAGAAGCCGCCACCAAGGTAGTTGTTCTTTTCAACGATTGTTACATCGACGCCTCGCTCAGCCAGTTCTTTTGCTGTTACCAGCCCAGAGGGACCACCGCCAACGATAATTACCTCAGTATCGACACGATTGAGAAACTCGTCACTCCAGTTTTTGGCGATTGCTCGGGTGACTTGTGCCTCACTTACATCTGCGAATTCGTCGAATTCTTCCATATGAGCTAGTAATATTAGCGACTACTAAGAATGTTCGCAATCGGGTGTGTAGAGTCATTGGACAGCGGCGAATCACTTAGGCAGTTGCCGACATTAAAATGGATATGGAAAAAACGAGTTTCAACAGTGGTGAGCGCGCATGAATATGCTGGTTGACGGTGAATGGCGGACTGACGCGTTTGAGGCGACGAACGACGATGGTGAATTCGACCGACAAACAACAACATTCCGTGACCAAATCAAGGCTGACGATGACGCTACGTATCCAGCCACAAGCGGTCGGTATCACGTGTATATTTCACGTGCGTGTCCATGGGCGCATCGAGTGGCAATGACACGACAGTTAAGCGGACTGACTGATGAGATTTCGATTTCTGTCGTCGAACCCGTTCGATACGAAGATGGCTGGGAATTCTCAGATGAATATCCTGACCCGCTGTACGATGCGGACTACCTGCGCGAAATATACGCCAAAGCAGATTCGGAGTTTACCGGGCGAGTTACTGTCCCTGTCCTATGGGACCGCGAGCAAGAAACTATCGTTAACAACGAATCGCGTGAGATAATGCGGATGCTTAACACCGAGTTTGAGGGGTCGACAGGCGTCGAGCTTGTTCCAGCCGATATGCAAAATGAGGTTGATTCGCTCATCGATGCAATCTATGACCCAATAAATAATGGAGTCTATCGTGCTGGCTTCGCAGATTCACAGGAAGCCTATAATGACGCTGTCGGAGAAGTGTTCGACGCGCTCGATCATTATGAGTCGGTTCTCGATGAACAGCGCTTCCTCGCTGGAGATCGCTTAACCGAGGCGGACATCGCGATGTTCGTAACACTCGTTCGCTTCGATGCAGTCTATCACACCCACTTCAAATGCAATCGACAGGCGATCCACGAGTATCCAAATCTCTGGAACTATACCAAAGAGATCTATCAACTTCCAGGTGTTGCCGAGACAGTCAATATGGATCATATCAAGCGGCACTACTACATGTCACATGATCACCTGAATCCAAAGCGGCTGGTTGCGACTGGACCGGATCTTGACTTTGCTGAGCCACATGATCGCGATCGATTGTCTGCAGAGTTACCACCGGCACTGACCGACCAGCGCGCGCTCGCTGACGACTAATCGTCAGGAGCTCACACCGTTTCGGATTCTTCTCTCTGCATCGTGGCGTGCCTGCTCTGGATCAAAATCCTCGATTAGATACGAGCACATCTCATTGCTCGTCGAGAGCAGATCGTGAGCAGCAGCGGTGATCGCTGGAATTGCTCGAATGATATTGTCTATGATCGGAACCGCTGCTGCCTGTGCCGAGCGCGACAGTGGATTCAGATCGATAACAATCTCTGTTTTCCCAGCCTCAGCAAGTGCATCCGCGCGGTCACCATCCTCTAATGGGACGACGACCACATCTGCTGTTGCGATACCATCAGCGGCTACTTTGCCGCGGTCATGCTCAAGTCCTGGGATGTGTGCTGTCGGGTCTGCTCCTAACACATTTGCTGCTCCGTGGGCTTCGAGATGCTTAATTATCGAACTTACCCGCTCGGGCGTTCGATTAAAAAGGTTCACCTCAAGAGTCGCATCGACGGTCTCTGCGAGTGTGACCACCTCATCGGGGACAAGCGCGGCTACATTCCCATTGACAGAGAGGACAGGGGCATCAGCACTCACCAAATAAGCAGCGGCGACACGCTCTGCTGCAGCCGCTGAGGGAATCGTTTCTTCACCCAAGAGATAATCGAATGCTTCGCCACGGCCCTCTGCGATGAGTCCTTGCTTACTAGTTAGTCCCTGTTCGACTCCCGCCTCAATTCGATGTCGTGTGAGCAGCGAATCGTGTCGGGGGTGGCTCTCAGGGACGTTATGCTCAGTCATACCTCGGCATAGGAACGGGTAGATAAAAAGCCGTCAGCTTTGATTCATCACTCCTCAAGAGCGGCACCACTTGGTGTGACGGTCGAGACTGTTGGGTCATACCCAGCTTGTGAGAGTCCCTCCCCGAAGCAAAACACTGTCTCACCGAGCATGGCCATTGTCGCCACATCGCCTCCTTCGGCCACTGCTTCAATTGCTGAGGACACGGTCGCACTTGCCAGTGATGTCTCACGGGCGAACGCACGAGCTGATTTCATGAACTGTGATGGCGTCGGGTGTGTCTGCAACTGTTCTAATGCCCTTTCACCTGCTGCGTTGAGTGGTTGCGTATCACCAGCGAGCACAGTCTCAGTCGATCGAGATCCGAACACGCAGTATTCAACGCGTGGACAGCCCAGCACTGTATCGAGCGTATTATATGCTGGTGCACCGGGTTCAGCCCGTATGGAAATGCCCCCATGTGCTTGTGCAACGACATCGCCGAGCCCAGTTCCAGCGCGAACTTCTGCTTTGTGAGCAATCGTGATACACTCATTGAGTGTCCGATCAAGTGTAAACTCGCGCGTAACCGCCATTGCAGTGCCCAATGCGAGCGCTCCTGAAACACCAAATCCAGCTCCCAGTGGGAGCGGTGTTTCCGCTTCGATGAACACTGGCGGTGCAGCGAGTTCTTCAAGCACGTATTCGACTGCCTCGACAGACGTTACCGCCTCATTTACTCGGAGTGTGGATCCGCCGTCATCTGGACGGACGGTGACATTCACGCCATCGGTCAGCGTAACGCCAGCTCCCCGCGATCCGGTACGTGCGCGCTCCTCAGCAGAGTTGACAGTAAAAAACCCGGTAACGTGGCCAGGAACAAAGACGCTTGTAGACATGAGTTGAGTCATATATCGAGTATCTGATGAATGAGCCCAAAGCTTCACCCTTTCGACTGTACATCCCAGCGTAGGCCGTGGCGTGCCATCATAGGCGAAGTTCATTCGCCTTCGCCCTTCTCGGAATCGGTTGGCTGGAGTTGACACCCGAACGCCCAGTCCGCTCCTGAGGACTGGCCGCCCCGACAGCCTGGCAGCGTTCAGCTCACCACGTCAGGGACGCGGGTTTCTGAGAGGAGTCGCATTCCTCGCAACTGCACTGTACGGTGGGATGCATCATGCTCGCATGGCCCTCCACCCTCTCAAATGGTTCGAGAATCTTCAACTCTCATCACTACGCCACAGATTTTCGCCCCGAGGCACTCACCTTGGTTATGTTTCAAACGGCGCTGCTAAAGGGGTGCTATGTATTTGATGTGTTCACGGACTGAGTCGCTGCCGGTCTCGAGGGAACAGAACGGCTTCGCGAATATTATCCAATCCGAGCATCGTCATGAGGAGCCGCTCACCACCGATTGCCCACCCAGCATGAGGCGGCATCCCATATTTAAACATCTTTGTATAGTACTCAAACTGGTCTGGGTTGAGTCCCTGTGCCTCAAATCCGGCGACGAGGTGTTCATATCGGTGTTCACGTTGGCCGCCAGAAACCAACTCCATCCGAGGGTGTAGCATATCGAATCCAGTCGAAAGAGTAGAGTCATCATCATAATCCTTGATATAAAACGGCTTAATTTCTGAAGGCCAGTCCATGATAAAGTAATGGCTGCCAACATCGCTGCCAAGTGCACGCTCACCTTCGGTCGGGAGGTCATCACCCCACACCAATTGGGATTCAAGCTCACCCGTTGCATTGATGCGCTCGATAGCCTCCTGATATGTGATTCGTGGGAACTCATCAGTTGGGACGGTGAAATCTTCAGCCAACCCGAGCGTTTCGAGTTCTTGATGACAGGATTCTTCGACGCCCGCATACGCACGCTTTATGACGTGCTCGCAGGCATCCATCGCTTCAGTGTGGTCGTAAAATGCAGACTCAAAGTCGATTGAAGTTGCCTCGTTCAGATGCCGCGGTGTGTTGTGCTCTTCGGCCCTGAAGATTGGGCCAATCTCGAATACACGCTCGAGACCTGACCCAACCATGAGTTGCTTGAACAGTTGAGGTGACTGGTTCATGAACGCTTCCTCACCAAAGTAGGTGATTGGGAATAGCTCTGTTCCACCCTCTGTTCCCGTCGCCACGATTTTTGGAGTGTTGATCTCCGTACACCCGAGGTCATCAAAGGCTGCACGGGTAGATGATAGAATAGTTGCACGGATCTGGAAGACCGCATGTACCTCATCCTTTCGAAGATCAAGTGTTCGGTTATCGAGTCGTGTTGGAAGCTCTGCATCTACCTTCCCTGATGGATCGAGCGGCAGTTCTGGCTCTGCAGGAGCGACTGTCTCTAATTCGCTTGGAACGATTTCGACGTTTGTTGGGGCCCGTGGTTCCTCGAATGCTTCTCCCTCGACCCGAACGACGCTCTCGCGCGTCACACCCAAGCCACGCTCAACAAGGTCAGCCTCCATTTCATCCTCCTCAAACTTCACCTGAATTTTGCCACTGCGGTCGCGAATAATAACGAATGCGATTCCGCCGAGGTCACGAATTTCATGCACCCAACCAGCGACCGTCACGGTCTCACCCGGCCCTACGGCCGATGCGAGCGTTCGTCCGTCCATATACTTCATATTCAGCGGCGGAGTTTTAAATGGTCGATTTGGATGGCAGCATTACAGACCGCTCTCAAATACGGTGTACGGGCGGTTGAGGCGACTGCTCTGTGGTGGGTTCACGAGGCCATCGACCGATGCAGCCCGAAAAAATAGTCTCAACACACTCTGTCTCAGACACAGTGATATCTGTGGCGAACGGCGGAGACCCCCGACGAGATCGAAAGTATTCTCCTGCGCTTGCTTACTCACTGCCCTAATGTCCTGCAAAAGTGGCCAACGACACTCCTTGGCTACTCTTGATGAGCGTCTTTGACACCTGCGACTGTTTCACGTATCGCGCTGACACCCTCTTCATGGAGCAAGTCTCCGACGACGATTGTGTCGGCGACTTGCCCCATCTCATAAGCAGTCTCATAGCCGCTGATACCACCACCATAAAACAGCGTCGCCTGATGAAGCGCATCACTCGCCGCTTCAACTTTATCTGGGTCGCCGAACATCCCTGAATACTCGATATAGACAATCTCTTGCCCAAACATCTTCTCGGCGACGGCTGCAAATGAGTGCACGTCGTCGGCCGTCTGGTTCGTATCGGCATCAGTAAGTTTAGCGACAGAGGCGTCCGGATTCAGGACAATATATGCCTCTGTTATCGTCCGATTCCAATCGAGTGGGCCATCGATCCGAACCCACTCTTTGTGTGCTCCTGTTACCCAAAACGAGGAGTCTGCATTGAACACTGTCGGGATTAGATATCCATCGAGTGCGGGCGAATCAACAACGACAGCCGGATTTGACGGTTCCTGATAGAGTGGGACATCATACCGTGCACAGGCATCGATCACTCGCTGCATCTTCTCTGTGGTAATATCGAGCGTCCCACCAATTTCGATCGCGTCCGTGCCAGTCTGGCAGACCTCGGCGAACGTTTCGTCACCAGCAAGCGGTTTGTCCGGGTCGACTTTCAGCACGTGATCCCAGTCCGTCCAAGGCCCGGTCATTAACACACTGTCCCCTGGGCAGGCTTAAAAAGAACGCGAATAATCTAACTCCATTAGGCCGTCCACTCAGTTTGCACTGGCTTGCCACTTCTGGATTGTCTTGAGACCAACTCCATCTACCTCACTGGCAAGTCGATCAGGTTCAGCAGCTTTGAGCGCGGTCACGCTATCGACTCCAATATCTTTGAGTTTCTCTGCGTTTTTCTCCCCAATCCCATCGACAGTTTCAAGATCAGATCCGCTGTCGGCCTTTTCGGCCTGATACTCACGATAATTACAGATCGGACAGCCAAGTTCCCATGGCTCACGATCGGCTTCCTCATAGACAATCTGCAGTTCGGGGAGGTCGTGTTCGCTACACTGCCCATCGGTCACCGAGATTGCTCCCTGCCGTGGCAGTGGCAATGAATACTCGCAGTCGGGGTATCGTACACACCCGACGAGTTTCGAGCCTGAGCGAAGCTGCTTAATTGCCAGTTCACCGTCGTGTGTGTTCCCACACTCTGGGCACGCCCCAATTGTGATATCATCTTGTGCATCGGCTGCCTCAGCCTGACACAGCGGACACCCGTGAATGAAGGTTTTCCGCCCTGCAAGCATCTTGATCTCATGTAATCCATGCTCAGCGCACGTTTTTGAGAGCACAGATGGCTTGCCAACCGATGGTAGTGGGAGTGTATACTCGCAATCTGGATACCCATCGCACCCCAGGAAGTATGAGCCCTGACGACTCTCGCGAACGACGAGGCCATCTCCACAGTCGGGGCACTCGCCAGCTGTTTTGTCATCTTTGAGTGACTTCCGGAGGTGCTCACCAATGTCCGCATCTGCTTTCATGAGATTCTTGAATACGGACGTCAACATTTTCCGAGACTCGTTGGTGACTTCAGATAATGAGATCTCTCCTTGAGCAATTGCTTGCATATCGGCTTCGAGTTGAGCAGTCATCTCGTCGCTGACGATGCGATCGGCGAATCTCTCACTTGCTTCGACGACTGCCTGTGCGAGTTGAGTCGGACGCGGTGGGTCGCGTTCGATATAGTCCCGATCGTACAACTTCTCAATCGTCGTGTGCCGAGTAGCCTTGGTTCCCAAGCCTTGTTTTTCCATCGTCTCGATTAATCGGGACTGGCCGTATCGGCGTGGAGGTTGAGTCTGTTTCTCCTCGATTTGCTCGTCCGTGATACTCAGCGTCTCGCCTTCAGTTACATTGGGAATAATCGACTCATTCGTCTCAAAGTATGGGTACACATCGTGGTATCCCGATTCGAGCATGCGCTTCCCGTTCGCTTTCAGTGCAACGTCTGTGTCGATGTCAACTACAACTCGAAGCCGCTCCCATACTGCTGGATCTGCGACAGTCGCCAGGAATCGACGGACGACCAGTTCATATATCTCCCATTCATCATCACTTAGTTCAGCTGCAGTGGGCAGTTCCCCAGTTGGGTGAATCGGTGGATGATCAGTTGTCTCCTCATCACCACTGGTTAGAGTCATCTCGTCTGCTTCGAGAAGTGAGGCTGCGTCGTCACCGAATTCTTGACCCTCAGCGAGCGATTCGAGGAGTGTCTCAGGATCAAGATCATCGGGATATACGGTGTTATCGGTACGAGGGTAGGTGATATATCCCGCCGTGTAGAGAGTTTCAGCGAGACTCATAGCTCGCTGTGCGGAGTAACCCTGTGAACTGGCCGCTCGGATGTACTGTGTCGTATTAAATGGAGAAGGAGGAGTGTCACTCTGCTGTCGTCGGGTAACTGACACGACTGTTGCAGTTTCCTCGGTTTGAATCGTCTCAAAGGCAGCCTCAGCACTCGCTTCATCCCAGACTCGCTCGGCTTCGTTTTTCTCATCATCAAGATAAAAATACTGCGCTTCAAATACCGAGTCTGATTCTCTCTCTGACTCAGTCGAAAGGTCTGCAAACAGTTCCCAGTATGTGTCAGGTTCGAATGCCTCAATCTCTCGCTCACGGTCGACAATTAATTTGAGAGTCGGTCCCTGTACACGGCCCACAGAGATGAAATCTTCACCCAACTGGCTTGCAGAGAGTGATAGATACCGCGTGAGTGCTGCTCCCCAAATCAGATCAATGATCTGTCGTGCTTCTCCAGCAGCCGCCAAATCAAAGTCGATATCATCGGGGCTATTGAATGCCTCAGTCACCTCACGATCAGTGATTGATGAGAATCTGACCCGGTCAACTGGCACATCATCATTCACATCTCTGACAAGCTCGTATGCCTCTTTTCCGATAAGCTCGCCTTCGCGGTCATAATCAGTTGCGATAGTCACCTGACGGGCCTCTCCAGCGAGACGTCGGAGTGCTGAGACGATTTGCGTTTGTGTCGGGTGTTTCTCAATTGGTGCATCAATCAGCTCGATTGGCTCAACATCGCGCCAACTGTTGTATTCCGGTGGAAAATCAACGCCAACCACATGTCCAGAGAGTCCAATCACTCGGTTACCACCCCACGTGTAGATATTGACTCCGCCAACCTGATCAGTCGTAGCCGAATCATCACTCAGAATCTCTGCGATACGACGCGCCGCATTGTCCTTCTCAGTGACGATAAGGGCTGTACCGCTACTCATTGTAGACTCAGAAACAGTATGTTATCCTAAGTCTTTCGAGAAAAGGTACTTTTCCACACGAGAGGCGTCAACTCACTGCAACAGATATTGTGTCTGCACTAATTAAGGCGGCGAGTGAGCGACTCAACTGAGTGCCTCGCGCAACTGCTGATTGACGATATCTGGGTCAGCACTCCCTCCGGTCTTCTGCATCACCTGTCCAATCAAGAAATTCAGTGCTCCGTCTTCGCCGGCGTGATAATCTTCGACAGCGTCCTCATTCTCGGCAATCACTGAATCAACGGCTGCGGCCACCTCATCCGTGTCGGCCGTGCCGAGGTCATTTTTTTCGATCACTCGCGTTGGGTCTGCCCCGGTGTCGAGCATTTCGCGTAGCACGACTTCCTCAGCATTTTTTGCGGTTATCTCACCTGCATCGACCAACTCGATCACACTGAGAAAATCATCGCGACGACTGGCGATAGCATCAACAGAGAGATCCCGATAATTGAGTTCTCCCAAGAGAGTATCAGCCACCCAGGTTGCCGCAAATCCGGGGTCGAACTGGTCAGCGACGGTCTCATAGAAGTCCGCAACGGCTTTGCGTGATGTGAGCTTGGCTGCTGATTCCGCATCAAGATGGTACTCGCGTTGAAATCGCTCACGGCGTGCTGCTGGGAGTTCGGGGATTTCAATCTCAGATTGCCAGTCTCTCACCGCGAGTGGAGGCAGATCAGCCTCTGGAAAGTAGCGGTAGTCCTTTTCTTCTTCCTTCGAGCGCATCGAGACAGTAATTCCGCGGGCTTCATCCCAGTGACGGGTCTCTTGCTCGATCGTTCGATCTCGGCGGACGGCATTTTTTTGTCGAGTAACCTCGTAGGCAAGTGCCTGCTCAGCACCTTTATGACTAGATATATTCTTTACCTCAGTTCGGTTCGCCGCTGCTAAGACATCGTCAGGTATCGTCTCATCCTGTTCAAACTCATTCTCCGGGACAATCGAAATATTCGCGTCGATTCGAAGCGACCCATCACGCGTTGCATCGAACACACCGAGGTATTCCAGTACCTCCTCAAGCTTGTTCAGAAACGCACGTGTTTCTTGTGGACTGCGGAAATCTGGTTCAGTGACGATCTCCATGAGCGGTGTTCCAGCCCGATTGTAATTGACGAGCGTATAGTCTGCTGTCTCTATGTTTCCACCCTCGTGTTGCAGACTGCCAGGGTCCTCTTCTAAGTGTGCTCGGCGAACTGTGATTTCACGGCTGCGATCAGCCACGTCAATCTCGAGATAACCATCCGCGCAGATTGGGGCATCATACTGGGTGATTTGGAAATTTTTTGGCAAATCAGGGTAATAATAATTTTTTCGGTGGAACTGCGTCTGCTCAGGGATCTCTGCAGAGAGTGCTTTGCCCACCTTGACAGCGGCTCTGACTGCCTCTTCATTTATCACTGGGAGTGCCCCAGGAAGGCCCAGACAAACTGGGCAGGTTCGACTGTTTGGCGACTCATCTGCCTCCGCTGTCGTTGAGCACCCACAGAAAATCTTCGTGTCGGTTTCAAGTTGAATGTGAACCTCCAGCCCAATGACAGCTGCCAGGTCGTCTTGGGCAAGTGCACTCGCAGTCATTAGCTGCCGTTCGATACTAAAGAATTAAAACATGACGGGATTTGATGCAGTTTGGTGCAATACAACACGCGAGTGGTTGTCCTGTCTTCTTGTCTGTAAAAGTTGACAGGTGTCTGACGCACGCTTATGTGTCTGCGTCTACCGTATTACGCGTATGAGTAATCGAATTGAGGAGCTTGAAGCACAGGTGAGTGACCTCCAAGCAGCAGTAAATGGGTTGACTGAAGAACTCGTTGAGACAAAAGAGCGCGTTCGACTCTTAGAGAGACACGTCGATGTCGACCTGACGGGTGGAGATCGGTCGCTCGGAAACCGAAATTCGAGTGACGATAACCAAGCAGAATCTGCATCGAGTGAGCAGCCACATCAGACAGCGGCTCATACCGACTCAGATGGATATAAACCCGATGAGGACAGACCGGCAGACGGTGACGCGTCATCGGAATCAGAGTCGGATTCCGAGTCAGATATTATTATCGCCTGAATCCGGCGTCACAGGCCCCTTATGCATATTAAAACAGTCATTCTGGATGGATTCAAGAGCTTTGGTCGCCCGACAGAAATTCCGTTTTACCAGGACTTCACGGTCATAACGGGGCCAAATGGATCTGGGAAATCGAATATTATTGACGCTGTCTTATTTGCACTTGGACTTGCTCGAACGCGAGGAATACGCGCTGAGAAGCTCACTGACCTCATCTATAATCCTGGCCATGCAGGCGAAAGCGACGGTGACACGAGTGGTCCACGAGAAGCGACCGTCACGGTTGTCCTCGATAATCAGGAAAAGACATTAGATCGGACACAGGTCGTCAATGCGGCTGGGACAGAATCAGTCGGCTCAGTCGAGAACATACGCGTCAAGCGGCGTGTCAAACAGACATCGGATAATTATTATTCATATTATTACTTGAACGGCCGGTCCTGCAACTTATCAGATATACAGGATCTCCTCGCACAGGCAGGTATCACACCTGAGGGGTACAATGTAGTGATGCAAGGAGATGTGACTGAGATCATCAATATGACCCCATATCAGCGACGGGGGATTATCGATGAAATCGCGGGTGTGGCAGAATTTGATGCAAAAAAAGACGATGCGTTCGTTGAGCTGGATGCAGTCGAAGAGCGGATTGAAGAGGCAGATCTCCGCATCGAAGAGAAGACAGATAGATTGGCACAACTTGAAGATGAGCGTGAAACAGCCCTTGCGTATCAAGAACTCAAGCAAGAGCGTGCTAAATACGAGGGATATCTCAAAGCAGCTGAGTTGGAAGAGAAACGACACTCGTTGAACGAGGCCGAAGAGAAGGCAGACGAAATGAGAGCGGCGGTTGAGGAAGCCACATCAACAGTTGAGCAGCGTCGTCGTCACACGAGTCGACTCGAGGCAGAATTACGCGATCTCACCACAGAAATCGAGCGGAAAGGCGAAGATGAGCAGTTACGCATTAAAGCTGAAATAGAGGAGATCAAGGGCGAAATTGATCGCCACGAGAATGCAATTACGACTGCACAGGAGCGAATTGCAGCAGCCGAAGACGAACGCCGCGAGGCTTTTGTCAAGTTAGATCAGAAACAGGAAACAGTCGAGCAACTAACTGACGATATTCGGTCGGTCAAGGTCGAAAAGGCATCAACACAGTCGGATCTTAATCGGTTAGAATCAGAGTTAGCCGAGGTTGAAGCAGAGATAGCCGAGGTTGATACTGAATATGACGAGCTTAAGTCCGAACTGGCGACTGCTAAGCAGCGTCGGGAAACGCTCAAAACAGCCAGAAACGACTGTCAACGCAAAAAGGATCGCCTGCTTGATGAGACACGACGACGAGCAAGTTCGATTACAGAGGCCGAGGAGACAATCGAACACAAACGTGAATTATTACCGGATCTCGAGACGGAGCTGTCTGACCTACAGGCAGAAAGAGAGACCGCAGCCACCAACCTACAGACAATCAAAGATGCGGTCGAAAAGCTGAGGCACGACAAACAGGCCAAGTTGGATGAGTTGGAGGCAATAAAAGAGCAGATACAGGCCAAGCAGTCTGAGTACGCCTCACTCGAGGCCCGTGCGAGTGATGATGGCGATGTCTCGTGGCCGCGGGCGGTGACGACGATTCTTCGTGCAGATCGAAAGGGCGTTCACGGCACAGTTGGACAGCTCGGAACAGTAACGAGTGAATACGCAACTGCCTGTGAAACCGCTGCGGGTTCGCGATTAGCACAGGTTGTTGTAGATGATGATGAAGTCGGGTCGACGTGTATCGAGTATCTGAAACAGCGAAATGCAGGTCGTGCGACATTCTTACCCATTACGAAGATGGATGATCGGGGGCTGTCACGATTGCCAAACCGGCCAGGCGTCGTGGACTTCGCGCGCAATCTCGTTGAGTACGATACACAGTATGCTGGTATTTTTTCATATGTGCTTGGGTCAACGCTCGTTGTCGAATCAATGGAAACTGCCCGCTCTCTGATGGGCGATTATCGAATGGTCACGCTTGATGGCGATCTAGTAGAGCGCTCTGGAGCGATGACTGGTGGGTCGGGAAGCGGAACTCGATTCTCCTTCTCGAAAAGCGGCAATGGACGGTTAGAGCGGATTGCCACCGAAATCGCCTCGCTCGAGGACGATCGTCAACAACTCCAAGACGTGATTCGTGATCTTGAGGGCGATATTGACGACGCACGCGACCGTCTGACCAGTGCTCGCGATCGTCGTCGAGAGATTGAAGCGAAGATCTCCCGGGTCAATGAGCGTATTGACGATGTGAAGTCTGAGATTGAATCTGCTGAAGAGACGATTGATCGTCTTCGTCGCAAGCGTGCATCTGTTGATGAGGAGATGCAAGAGTTGGACACTGAGCTTACTGAACTCGATCGGGATATAGAGACTGTTACTCAGAAGATTGAGACACTTGAAACCGAGTTGGCCGATTCAGCAATCCCAGAACTGACCACAGAGGCTGATCGGCTCTCTGAAGAGATCGCCTCAAAGCAGTCACAGATGAACGACTTGGACGGACGCGTGAGTGAACTGCGTTTGAAGAAGGAATATGCTGAGGACGCAATCGAGGAGTTGGAGTCGACAATCGAAAATGCACAGACACGGAAAGCAGATGCTGAAGAGACGATCGAATATAACGAGGCAGCGATTGAGCGTCGAGAGTCGAGATTAGAGAGCAAATATACCGCGATTGAAGAGCTTGAATCTGAGTTGACTGAGCTAAAAGGCGAACGGCAAGGACTTCAGGAGGCACTCACGGCTGTCAAGGAGAGACAGACTGAAGCGCAGGAAACACTTGAGCGTCGGCAAAGTCGATTCGATTCGATTACAGAAAAGATTGAAGAATTGAATCATGAGATATCTACACTGGAAGCTGAGGTCGGTGATTACGACCCGACAGCAATTCCAGAACACGAGACGGTCGAAGCTGAAATTGAGCGTTTAAATACGGAAATGAGCGCACTGGAGCCGGTCAATATGTTAGCTATAGACGAATACGATAGCGTTGCAGATGCGTTAGCCGAGCTCAAGGAGCGTCGGGATATCCTCGTCGAAGAACGTTCAGCGATTGAGAAGCGAATCGAGCAGTTTGAAGCTCAAAAGAAGGAGACGTTCATGCGAGCGTATGAGGCAATCAATACAAACTTTACTGACATTTTTGAGCGCCTCTCTGACGGGACGGGAGAACTCCATCTCGAAAACCCAGACGACCCGTTTGATGCAGGTCTCACGATGAAAGCACAACCGGGAGACAAGCCGATTCAGCGCTTAGCAGCTATGTCAGGCGGGGAAAAATCGCTGACTGCACTTGCATTTATTTTTGCAATTCAAAGACACAAGCCAGCTCCGTTTTATGCACTTGATGAGGTCGATGCATTTCTTGATGCCGCAAATGCCGAGCGTGTCGGTGAAATGGTCGACAATCTGGCTTCAGATGCGCAGTTTGTGGTCGTCTCACATCGCTCGGCACTGCTTGAGCGCTCCGAGCGGGCAGTAGGTGTTACGATGCAAGGGGACAACGTGAGTGCAGTGACCGGTATCCAGCTTGGAGATGCCGATACAGACAGGGCTACCGCGGATGACTGATCCTGGTGGGTCAACTCCGAGCGTCAAGGATACCACGTCTGGAGATCATCATTCACCACCTCCAGACGGGGCTCCACCTGGCTACACCGAAGATGACACCAACGTCGAACCAGTTGAGCTACTGGTACAACTCGCCGAAGAAGGAGAAATAGACCCGTGGGATATCGATATCGTCGACGCGACAGACGCGTTTCTCTCCCGACTTGATAACGCAGACCTTCGGTCATCTGGTCGAGCACTGTTTTATGCGGCTGTGCTATTACGTATGAAGAGTGACGCACTGTTGGAACCAGCCGAGGGAGAGAGCACGGAGGAGAAGAGAGCACCGTGGGAAGCAGCACTCGATAATGGCGGAATAGCAGGTGATACACCACCTGCAGAATCAGGATTCGACCCGGTTGATGCACTTGAGGCAGAGATGGACCGACGGCTTGAGCGAAAGCACGCACGGGGGTCGCCTGAAACGCTCAATGAACTCGTTCGTGAATTGCGCGAAGCCGAGCGTCAGAATTGGTGGAAGCGTCGTCGGGAGTACGATACTTCGGGCTCACCAGAGGGATATCAGCGCGGGACACAGACGCTCGATTATCGGGCGACGGACGAGTTTCGAGAGACTGCGGAGCCACGTGCTGCTGAAGTCACGAAAACAACACATGGAGAAGACATTGAAGCATCGATTGATCGGGTTCACGATGTACTCGAACAACACTTCACAAAGGGAAGGCATGAGGTGCTGTTTGCTGAGATAGCACAGATAACAGAGACACGTGTGACGAGCTATCTCTCGGTACTGTTTCTTTCCCATCGGAGTGCAGTTTGTCTTCAGCAGGATTCCCTGTTTGGCGACCTCTGGATTCAGCGCCCTGACAACCATCATTCGGCGAAGAGTGAGAGTGAGAGCGTTGAATCGGGACAGACAAAAAATGATTAAGACGACATATCCATGCTAAAATGAGCGACTTTACTTCGATAGATGATACGGTTACAGTTCAACTCACAGATGTCTTTAGCAGGGAGCCATATGGCGGTCTCACAGTCGGAGTTGTGCCTGAGGCAGCGTGTCTGACCGAGGCCCAACAGCAGACAATTGTGCGAGAACTCGGAGGCATCGAAACTGCATTTATCACTTCGAACGAAAGCAGTCCTGACCAGATTAGATGGGACTGGGTCGATACAGAGAACGAACGAGGGGATGCGGCCGCGCTTGCCGTCGCAGCATACGCACTCAAACCCGGCGAACAAGCAGTATTATACTCTGAGACAGAAAGTGGATCGGACACTGGCTCCGAATCAGACTCACGGAGAATCAATTGCAATGCCGATAGTGGCCTGTCGGTTCAGATGGACACCCCAGAGGCATCTTTCGCCGAAATTGACTATGCTGCCGTCGCTACGCAACTATCGCTCCCAGCGGAGGCTCTTTCTGAGGTTGGTCGGTCTCTATCGCCAGGAGTCACACAGGCAGAAAAGTCATTTTTACATATTCCCGTCGTATTTCTGGAGTCATTACGAACACCGGGAATACAGTCGACAGGAATTAGCAAACTCTGCCAGCAGTACGAAACCGATGGCTGCTGTCTATTTACCTTCGATACAATCGCGGCTCATAGCACGCTGCATGCTCGGTGGTTCGATGCTGAAGGAACTGAATTAGTCGCCGCTCCAGTCGCAGCAGTTGGATGTGCAGCGTATCTTCAGATGGCAGAAGCGGTTGACTCACTGCCAGGAACGATGACTATCGAGGCCAGCCACTTCGCAGGGACACCATCGCATCTTACCGTAACAGTAGGTGATTCTATGGCTGTCGGTGGGCAAGTGGTGACTACTCTCCAAGGGACGATTGTCGTCCCAAGCGACGATAATGATGAGATCATATGAACTCCCCTTGCCCTACTCGCTCGCGTTGCTCGCTCCTTGCGGACGGGGGCTGGGACTGAGCGCCTGTGAACTGTGAAAAATGAGACCTCCAGTTCAAAAAGCAGGATCATGAGCGAGGCGAGTAAGTCGCACAGATGTGGTTGGAGGGAACACCTCTGCAGTCATCAATCATAATACTGACCTGAATTATTTATCTCATCTCCCCTGGATGAAACCCACGCGCTAAAACACCCAGTAGAGTGGTTAGATCAAAAGCCAACCATATCAGGCTGTGGGATTTCGCATCTGTCACACGACGAGCGTGGCTGTCGCCTGAGGAGTATAGAGGCGGCTGTCAACACTATCATATATCCAATAAATCGAGAGCCATTCGGCGGGGGTGTTATCTTGAGTAACACGCATGATATATTCGCAGTCGTTGACAATCTGACTAGTATTGCTGTGCGAACCTGCACTCTTGACCTCCTCCCGGGCCTAAGAACGCGGGTATGCGCTCGCACTATGCATCAGGCTCGAAGCGCCAGTTGACGTGTTCGATTTCGAATACAGGAAATTACGGTGCTAACAATCATTAGCTGATTCGGTTATCCAATGTAGCGAAGGTCATCATCGGCCGGGAGCCCCTGTTGCTGGCCCTGCATCTGCTGTAGCTTCTCGACGACTTCTTTCATTTCTTCAGCGCGCTCTTCGAGTGATTCATACTCAACTTCGAAGCCGAGTACAGACTCGAGCACTTCGAGTACAACCTGTGCACTGGTCGGATCAACGAGATAGCCGCTCGTTTCGCCCATCAAACAGGCAGCTGAATATCCTTGACGACCACCGAGTCCGAGTAACAATCCACTGACACCAACAATCCCACCTGCGGGTTCACCATCGCGGAATTCGACACCTGCATCGATGAGCCCCTCTGTCTGTGCCTCTCCTGTGACTGCGCCTAAGACGTCAGGTTCTTCAACTAACTCGCCCGTCGGAACTCCGCCCAGTGCATAGATCGAATCCGCGCCCGCTGAGGAGGCGATATCTAAGAACGTATCTGTGAGCTGATAATGACCAGCATGTGACTGTGCTTGGTGATCCCCGGTAAGGACGAGTAAGTCGCTGGCGTCAGCTTCAACAGCATAAAAAGATGCGTGTGCCAACTCTGTGACACCACTCTCATCAACGCTTACCTGTGGGGGAAACTCTTCAGCATACACCCGTGTGATGAGCTTTGAATTGAACTCTTCAATCAGATGTTCGGCCGCTAACTTGCCGACGTGGCCTACACCTGGAAGCCCTTCTATGAGGACTGGTTCCTGGAGATCAGCCTCAGCAACAGTTTCGACTTCAATAGAATCCATACCCTCATTCCCGAGCGCGCTCTTTAAGAGCGCGTCGGTACTGACCGTGAGTGTCTTCTGGATCGAATGGCGGCGGCGTGACGTTCTCGGTCGTGGCTCCGCAGTCGGGACACGTATCGTCGAGAGTGTAAATTGGTCGATCGTGGGTCGATTTCCACTCTGCACACCGTTGGATATCAGAGCGCATCGTGTTGTCTACTCGTCTTCGGTGCGGCGGTCACGATGGTATTGAACTGTCCCGCCATCTGCCACGAGCGAGTCATCAGCACGTGCCGCAGCAGTCTCAAGAGCACTCTCTGCTGTTTGATAATCTGGAGCTTGTACGCGAATCCGATACTCAGGTGCACCAACGTATGTGACTTCAAGATCTATCTCGTCACTAATCGATTCAGCATCCCCTTCGGCTGCTCTGAGTGCTGATTTGATCTCATCGACGCCTGCTCCGCTTGGACAAGAGAGATCGACATAGCCGGTCACTGTAACGTATGGGACCGAGACGTTCTGTCGCGCAGTCTCAACAATCGCATCGATCTCAGCATCATCAAGGGTGACTGGCTCAAGCGCCTCGTGCCCGTGAATCGCTGCCTGTTCAAAGCCATCATACAGACTCTCAAACTCGGTCAACAGCGCGTTTGCGACCGCGCTGTAGCGCTCATCATCGATTTCTTCACCGAAGGCGATCTCCATCCAGTTGTCCGCCTTTTGCTCATTTTTCCACTTTTGAATCGTTTCCTTTCGTTGATGCTCATTGACGTCTTTGACCGAGAGATCAATCTGTTGTGCGCTCTTATCGACGTCGAGCACTTTGGCAACAACAGTCTGCCCTTCGCGGACATGGTCACGGACATTCTTAATCCACCCACTGGCAACCTCACTAATATGGCAGAGTCCACGTTTCTCCTGATACTCATCAAGGTCAACGAACACTCCAAAATCAGCAATTTCATCTACCTCTCCAACGACCAGTTCACCAGTATCTGGCCAGCCTCTGTATTTCATACGCGATACTATGTGAGCGCGATAAGTTACACTTGCGCTTCAGATGGGCGACGCTCAACAGTCTCGATAACCTCACAGTGGAATTCCGCGTCACCACCAGTCGGCGTCGCAAGTGTCGTTCCACAGACTGCACAATGAATTTCTGTTGATGCCTTTCCGAACGCGACCTGTTCGTTCTCGCAATCTGCACAACGAATTTGATAGAAGTTCCCCGCCATGATTACTCCTGAAATCGGAGGCGACCAGCACGCCATCCCTCACGCATATGCGCTTTGCCACAGCCTGAGCAGATATATTTCAGGTGTGTCTTCTTTGTCGGCTTATCACCACCGGGGACCTTTGAGAACTTGCCGGCGTTTCCGATCGTTGATTTATTGCGCCGTGTCTGACGCGCGTTCCACTTCATGCCGGTTGAACGGCCAGACCGTACTTTTTCTACTTCATGTTCGTTGTGACTGTCGCAGTTTGGACAGTACGTATTGAATCGACGTGGCATTTCCATAAGTATCTACCTTGCACAAAAATCAACTGCTGACAGTTAAAACCCGTTTGGTTCGCCATCTATATGCTTATTCGAAGCGATTAAGCACTCACTGTTACAATCAGATTCATGAAGAAACTCATTATTACGGGGGATCCTGGAATTCACCGCGATGCAGTAATTGAGGTTGAGGGCGAGGAGTTGATTTGTTTCTCTATCGACCGACAGGGCGATTATCACGGTCCAGACACGCCTCAATTGTGGTGTACCGTGGGGACCGATGACGAGCGAGAAATATTTGAGAAACGACAATACGTCCCCCACTTCCTGGACGTCGAAGCCATCGATGGCACCGCAGTCACGGTGAAATCAGCCAGCGGAAGCTGAACGAGGCAAGCTTGCCGTGGATACCGAATAAATGCGCACTGCTCCTGATTGATGTGCAAGTCGAACTCCATCCATTGACATATTGAGTTGCTCATATCGCGCTTTTTCACTGGGCCCAACCCAGATATATGATACATTGTATTTGTGTAGAAGTCGGGCTCGCTCACCGGTTGTACCCGTATACATGGTATCGACATCAGTCACACGAGCACGATAGGCATCTTGCCCACGATACCCGACTTCGTGTGCCCACCCCGCAACAGTTGGGACGCCCGTGAGGCTTGAGGCAGGATTACCACTCCAACTATACATCGCCCGTGAGCGTGTATCTGAGACGCCATACCGGGTAGTGCCTGGCGCTTCGAGAAGCACTGGTTGGCCCGGCCGCTGATCAATCCATTCGATTGCCTCAGCACTCTCAGGATGTCGCTGGTCAACAAACGCTGTCGCATCAAGAGTTGGCCCCCCGGGTGGCGGACCGCTGTCCAAATGCGCACCGACGGCGAACCCCCCATAAAGACCACTCAAAATAACCACACCAACGATGATGATCACACCAAGCGTCTGAGTCCAGCGGGTGCTTGTAAGACGACGTCGAATCTTCGAGAGTGCCACTCCAGAGGAAATGGCAAGAAAGAGCCACACCTGTGCGTATGTTTTGAATACGGTGTTCATCCGTCCAGGCCCTGCCTGTTCGTTCACGTAGACGAGCTCGACAAGCAATAGCAATCCTGTTCCACCAATAAGCAGTACTCCTATGTACCCAAATTCGCGTCGGGTCCATACCATCCAGCCACTGCCGACGAGAAGTGGAACGACCGCAACAGCCGCAGGAATTGACAGCAGGCTCCCGAGTATCGCACCGGCCGCAGCGATACAGACAAACACCCACCGACTCTCTCGAAACAAAAGAGTCCACAGGATTAGCATAAACAATCCATGAACGAGAAGAAATGCGCCAAGACTACTGCGCATAGACGGTGGAAGGAGCGCGAGACTACGACTCCCACCGCCTGTCGCCGGACCCGAAACGAACGGTAGCGCGACAATGACAGCGATAATTGTTATACAAACAGCCACCACGCCAACCCAACTCATTCGTCGCAGTACATCGAAGAAAGAGCCCTGAGATTGAGCTGATGACTGTGGTGTGCTCGCCGGCGTCCGGAAAAGACTGCGTGGGGCTGATGGGGCAAAAAAGACGGTCAGCACTCCAATTGCGAGGACACTTGGAAAGCTCCAGGTATTTTGAATCGCTTGCCAGCCTGCGACAACAGGTATGATGACGAAGATGAGTACTTGTCGATCACGTCTGTTGTCTGGTGGCGTGCAGTAGTAAATAAATCCGACCGCCATAGCAAGGACAAGTATCGGCTGTCCTAGCATATGTGCGTGGAGGTCTCCATTGAGCCAGGCAAAGAGTGGAAACTCGTTGATCGTTCCCTCAATCACTCGGGAAGCATCCCAATAATAAAACGAGGAAGAAGTATCACGTAGCTCCGACGATGAGACTCCCGTCTGGCTGGCAACAGTGTTGATGATCGGACGCTGAATTGACGTTGGAAGCACTTGGAGAGTGAGGCGAGTCGGTGTGTATAGGTTACTTGCCCAACCAACGAAATAGACAGCGAGCCCCCCAGCCAAGCGGCGATTCCCGCCAGCAGTTGCCCAGATGAGTCCTGCCAATTCATACACAGCAGCAAGAAGTGCGCCAAAAAATCCAGCTAACGAAAGGTTATACGCATATCGTGGTGGCGTGCTCGTCAACCAACCCAAAATTGTCGTGGTAAGATGCCCACCATAGTAGTACTGAACGCGCTCACCAGCAAACCAGAAGTCCATCGGAGGAAGTACTGCCGACCGAGACAATGTTTGTAACAATCCAAAGTCAAGAAACTTCTCGCCGCCAACAGGAATGACACCAGGGTCGTAGCTCCGTATGAGGAGGATACATCCGAATCCGAGCAGGAATACCGAAAATAATTCAATCAGATAGATTCCATCAATACGACTCGCTGGATGGCGATCGACTCGCAAGTCTCGCAAGGGTTCCCACTCACACAGCGCGATGCTACTAAGCGTGAGCAGTGTGCCAAGTCCAACGAGATAGGCGAGTGGCCCCCACCGCCATTGCCCCACCCAGTACGCCGGAACACTGAGGATAACAAATCCGAGCGGGAGTGCAAATCCGACCCCATATCCGCTAATATGTCGTGATAGTCGCGCTGTGATTGGAGCTGTGAGGAGAAAAAGAACAACATACACCAACACCCAACGCGCGATGAGCAGATACTCCATGCGTTATTCATTGTCTGATGGAGGACCCTGATATCTATGCCGTTTGGTGATCGTGTCGGCTGTCGGGGCGGCTGTGAATGAAGCTCGACAACTTGGGTATAGATTATTACACAGAGGTGCGACAAGGGGAAAAAATAGCGATGAAATACAGTCACACTGACTTTGTATACACACAGAGGAGGTTTTGAGGGTGCGGTGCTGTTGTCGTCTCGCCATTGCGCAAGTCGGGTTGCAACCCAGATATTTATTCCCTCAAGTCCCAAACCGCGTTTCATGGCTTCCTCAGTACTCATCGACGTCGACCCCGGAAACGACGACGCGGTGTTAATCGCGCTGGCCGCCGCGACGGAGCGACTCGACATCGAAGCCGTGACAACTGTGGCTGGCAACGTCGGGCTTGAGCACACAACCCGAAACGCCCGCGCGATACTCGAGTGGCTCGGCGAGACCGATGTCCCAGTCGCGCCAGGTGCGGACGCGCCGCTAGTTCGCGAACTGGAGACGGCGTCACACGTCCATGGTCCCCGTGGACTTCACACACAACCACCGGAGCCAACGGCTGATCCAGTAGCGACCGCTGGGGCGAACGTCATCGTTGAGCGGGCGCGCGCCAACCCAGGCGAACTGACGCTACTGGCCGTCGGTCCGCTGACGAATGTCGCGCTGGCGTTGGCGCTTGAGCCTGAACTGCCGGAGCTACTTGACGACCTGCAGGTGATGGGGGGAGCCGCGTTTGTGACTGGCAACGCCTCGCCCACAGCAGAGTACAACTTCTACGCTGACCCTGAGGCAGCACGCCGGGTCGTCCGACAGGCGGGTCCGAAACTGGTCGGCCTCGACGTGACAAATCACACGACGGTGCCGTCCGACACGATCCGTGAGTGGGCAAGCAGCGACGAGCCGCTTCGGACGCTTGCATCGTGGCTGGCGTACGCCGCCCCTGAGAATGTCGACGACGCGCTAGACGAGGGGACCCCGCCGAAGGTCCACGACGCCACCGTCGGCATCGATCAACTTGCGGACGTACTTGAGTTCGAGTCGTATCCCGCTGAGGTCGAAACCTACGGCTCGCATCGGGGTGCGCTGGCGTGTGATGACCGCCCCCGGACTGACCGCGAGCCCAACGCGGAGGTGGCTGTCGATATCGACGCGTCAGTGTTCCAGGCAGAACTCGTTGATGCACTCCAGTCACTCACCATCGAGTCGTGACCGGCCGTGCAGACTCGCTTGTCTGAGCCACGGTCGTCGATGTACTCACAGATGCGTTGGGAGAGAGGACCGTGCCGCGGAGATCGACGTCGCTGAGGCTCCGATTCGGCAATCTCCCGTGTCCTCGCCACCGACTTCCGGGGCACCGGTCGATTCTGCACTCCGGCAGCGTCGCTGATTCCTGCGTGGGGGAAGACATGATTACGCTCATACGAATGACACACGTTGATGTCCTGGTCACTAGCGAATTCAACCGGTGTGTAAGAGTCGATTTGACTCGCGTCTGCGTGAATTGCCTCAAGATCAAGCCCCGAGGCACTCGGCCTGCCCCACCGGCAGACGGTCACCTTCTGGGCATCACTGGCAGCGACCTCCAGAAGCGCGATAGAAACCACGAAAGCTGCACGCACAACGTATGAGGCAGAGGGAACGGGGCCTGTTGAACGAGAGTTTAACGCGTCGGTTACGCTTGCTGACGCACCTGTCAGCCCTCGCTGTATATTGATAACGTCCACGTCCACGACTTCCAGGTACGTACCGCATGGACGATACGTCTTCAGTTCGGGCGCTTTCGTTGACGAGAAGGGCCTGGCGACCCCGTTTGCCGCCCACGCTGGCATCGCGGCCGTTTGAAGCGTCGTGTTCGTCGTGTTTCTAAGTCCGATGAGGGGTTCTGATGATACTCAATCTGGGAGAGCGACGCCTCAGCTGGGCACGGCCAAACGCTGTGATAGGCCACAAGTGGTGACGGTGACGAACAGAGTCATCGCGTCGCTTGTGTAGTGTCGAGTTAGGTGTTTCTCTTGAAGCTGGTGTGCTGGCGCTCGCCGTCGACGCTCGGTATGAGAAGAATTACTCATGATAATGAGGAGGATATTGATTGGTGGTTCGCGGTCTCAGTAGTGCATATTCGGCCCACGGCTAAGGCTGCGAGGCTTCGCTTGCTCGCGATCAGTCGCTGGAAGATAGAAATATCGATACATTACGATTGGTTTTTTACGAACGTATTGCCTACTTCCGTCGATGAGTGAGTCTCTCGGGATTGTCATACCTGCGTTTCGGCCTTCTCTCGAGCGATTACAGTCATACGTCGAAGCGCTCGTTGCCGAGATAAACCCAGACCACATCCGAATCGAGCTTGATGACCCCACCCCAATAACTCGTCAATCGTGTATAGAGGCATTAGAGGAGGGGCTACTCCCCGACTGTGTGACCGTTGCTACGGTCTCCGAGCGCCGCGGTAAAGGGGCAGCACTTACCGCAGGATTCGAAGCACTCTGTGAGGCGGTCGACGTTCTCGCATTTGCAGATGCTGACGGGAGCACTCCAGCATCATCTGTCAACGATATCATCGACCGGGTTCGCACGGGAGAGACTCATATTGCAACCGGCTCGCGGCGCCATCCAGAGGCAACGGTTGCTACACACCAAACATTCGCTCGTCGGCATCTTGGAGACATCTTTGCATGGACAGTCCGTCGAGTACTCGACACAGAGTTGTTCGACTATCAGTGTGGGGCAAAAGCGTTCAGCGCAGAGGTATGGCAGCAGATTCGCCCATATCTATATGAGGCTGGGTTTGCATGGGATATCGAAGTGATTGCAGTGGCTGCAGCCTTTGAGTATACGATACAGGAAGTCCCAGTGCACTGGGACGATCGACCGGGCTCAACCGTCTCACCGATACGAACATCAATGAGGCTCGCCCGAGCTTTAGTGGCAGCACATCACCGAGCCAATATCATTCGCGAACGGCGATTAGACCGGTTATTGGCAATGACCCGGCCGACTCGACCAGCCTTAGTTGATCGGCTAACGCCAACGGAAGTAATTGACCGTCGGGGTACACCAGACGGTGTTGAGGTGCCGTGATGGGCCGGCAGGCGTTGACTCAGTTGGCATCTGGTGTCCGGTTTGGCAAATTTGCATCTGTCGGTGCGCTGGGAGCTCTCTTCGATATGAGTGTCTCAACCACTCTGATTTTTGTGTTTGATACACTGAGCGAGTTTGCCAAACTTATCGGCGCAGAGGTCGCAATTATTGTGATGTTTGTTGTGAACGAGCGCTGGACGTTCGCCAACTGGGGTCAACAGGGATGGATGGCGTCGATAAAACGGTTTATACGATCAAATCTCGTTCGGAGTGTTGGTGTCGGTGTACAATTTTTACTCGTTCGATTCCTGCGTACACTCCCAGTGAGCGTTCCAGTCGCCGGGTTGGATCTGTGGATAGTTATTCCGCTTCCGATTGCGATTGCATCCTCAATGATGCTCAATTATGTCGCTGAGAGTGTGCTCACATGGCGCATCCTGAGCGAATGAGAAGTTCAGGTGGATTGAAAAAAAGTAGTCAAAACGCAACTCTTAACAGTCATCCGTGGCAATTCTTGATGTAGCGGGATGGGATAGCCAGGAGATTCCGCCGGGCTCATAACCCGGAGATCGGTAGTTCAAATCTACCTCCCGCTACTCTCACATTACTCTTAGAATCCGATCCGAGTATCAGTCGAAAGGTCACGGCTTTGTGATTCCTCAATACCGCGTTCGACTGAATCCCATTTGTCATTCGTTAGATAGACACTCCCATCGTGAACTGCTGTCGCAAATGTATCGAGCACGGCCCCCTCACATGGGCCGTGCGTGCAGACACCGTCATCAGTATCGAACATTGCCCCATGCTTGCGACAGACCAGCTGTGAGTCCCTGACAAGAGCACTCTCACCTCGATCGAGTCGTATGTCCTGCCAATGCGGACAGAAGTTCGTATATGCTACAACTGAACCATCACTAAGTTGCATAACGACACCCTCGCTTGTCTCACCCGCTGCTGTCGCTGTGAACACGGCTGTTTCACTCTCAGAGAGACGTGCCACCTCTATAATTCGACGATCCGAATCCAAATCCATAGATTATATTCGGCATCGAACCGTTCAAACATACCGGTTCATGACGCTTATATCAAATAACTGATCAGTTCGTAGAACGATACTGGGAGTGAGAGAGTTGACCGTGAGCATGATTGGAGGGCTCGCAGGGAAGGAAAGATGTCAAATTTCGATGTGACCGCGGCCAGGCGATATTCAGGAGTCTCACCGAAACTGCTCTGTCGCCTTGCAGAGTCATGATATTCAATGGATATGTGCTGAATGATTGATACCGGTCTAGCGATAGCATTCCTCCTCAACCAGTTCAGAGAAGAGTCTCCGCAGCAATGCTGTCACTGGTCCTGAGCCAATCGCAATTCCGTCGGCAGTATCGACCGGTCGGATTTCCCATGTTGAGTTGGTCACGAACGCCTCAGAAGCGCGATGTAGATCATCGATATCGAATGCATCAACCTGTGTTGGAATACCCTCTGCTGCGGCAAGTTCGAGCACTACCGAACGGGTGATCCCCGGAAGAACGGGTCCAGAGAGACTCGGAGTGCACAGCGAGTCGTCTCGGACAAAAAACAGGTTGCCTGTCGATCCCTCGGCCAGATTTCCCTCCTGATCACGCATGATCGCCTCATCAGCATCTGTGGGGCGGAGTTCTAGACGGGCTAAGATTCCATTTAGATAATTATGCGTTTTTGCATTCGATGGAATCGCGGTGTCGGGGATTCGTCGCGTCTTGACAGTTTGTAGCGTCGCTGGACCCTCCCACGGTTGAGTGCCAGAGATGCCGCCGCGCGGTAAGGAGGCAACTTGGATGACGACGGTCGGGTCGGTCACGGGGTCTGGGGTTAACTTCCCGGGTTGAGCACCTCGCGTAATTGAGCACTTGACGTACGCATCATCAAGCGAGTTTGCTGTGAGCGTTTCATCAATACGATCACGTAGCGTCGCGCTGCTGAGACCATGTTCGAGCTCAAGACGTGCTGCTGAGTTGTGAAGGCGCTCAGCGTGTTCATCCCATCGGAAAATATCGCCACCATATGCACGAAGCGTCTCAAAAATCGCATCACCATACATGAATCCGCGATCACGGACGCTAACAGTTGCCTCGGAAGCAGGACATAGTTCACCATTGACGTGATAGGTTCGTTCAGGATCAGCCACTACAACTCAGTCTGCTGTGCGCGTTCGATCCAGTCGGTGACGCGTTTTGGCGACACGTCGATAGCTTCGCCAAGCGATTCAGCATCGGATTCAGCCAGTTCATCAGTGGTTTCGACACCAACATCAGCGAGACGGTCCGCATACGCAGGGCCAATTCCTGTGATTGCCTCAACAGAATCGGTCGTTCCCTCCATGGAGTCATCTGGATGTTCTTCCGAAAGGGATGAGTCGGTCTCATCTACCCCTTTGATTACCGATTCGGAGTCGGTGTCTGTCTCTGATCGATCAAACTCCCCCTCTTTCTCAGTTGTCACCTTTGGCTCTGGGCCGTCTGGTTCACTCTTGGCCTCAGTCGAGCCAAAGATTGAGTTGACAAACGAAGTGATACTGCTCAAGATGCTCATCACCGCAGTATATGCGATTCCTCTATTTAAAAGCAACAGTGATAAGGGGGTTTTAGCCTCTGAGACGGTCTCAAAGCGTCTCACGTAGAGCAGCGTTCATTACTTCGACTGGAGCAGCCTCTCCAGTCCAATGCTCAAATGCGGTTACGCCTTGAAACAAGAGCATCCAGGCACCATCAATCGTTGTTGCACCAGCAGCTTCTGCCTGCTGAAGGAGCGTCGTTTCTACCGGTGTGTAAACAGCATCAAATACGACCAGATTAGGGTGAAGATGCGTCTGAGGGACTGGCGTCTCAGTGGATTCCATCCCGACGCTCGTCGCATTGATCAGTATATCAGCTGACTCAACTCGGTCTCGAGTTTGTAACCCGCCTGCAGTAGCTCCAGGGACGGCCTGTGCCAGTTGTGTTGCTTTCGGCTCAGTTCGATTGGCGATATGTATTGATGCTCCAGCGTCGGAGAGTGCAAATGCGGCCGCGCGTGCGACGCCGCCTGCCCCGATAACAACTGCCTCTGTCCCATTCAGTTCAATGTCGTGATGATCAAAAGCACGCTGTACACCATCGATGTCAGTATTATATCCGGTTGGGGGTTCTGTCTCAAAGTCAATCGTATTGACTGCACCGATTCGTCCAGCGAGCGGGTCAGGATCAATATACTCCATCACCGCTTGCTTGAATGGAATTGTGACATTCAGTCCCTTAATATCGAGGGCAGCGGCTCCGTCAATGGCAGCCTCTACGGCATCCTTGGATGGTTCAAAGGTAACATACCGAGCAGTGATATCTCGGGCATCGTAAGCTGCTTCGTGCATCGGCGGTGAACGAGAGTGGGTTACTGGATTGCCGATGAGACCATATACATCCATACCATGGCCTAAAGTGCCGAGAGATTAAAATGCGCGATATGTACAAGTCACTCTCTCGTCCTGCCCTGCTCGGTAATCATAGAACGTGCGGACTATCACCGCGTTATTGGTTTCTTCCCGCCGCTAAAGGAGTCGCTTCCATCCGCTGTGAATCAGAAGAAATAGGACACTGACCGAGCGAATATCAACTTATGATACGCCTTCGTCATCCACTTACCGCGGTAAGTAGTGGTGTTGTGCTGACACTCCCGTGGGTCATTCTATGGGCCATTGGAGTCACTCACTCGCTGGCGCCACTGCCAACTGTGATGACTGCGGGACTAGCTGTGTTGGGTGCCTCATTTCTCCTTGCATGGGGAGCTGAGACAGCCGAGAAAGATGTCCCACGGGCGTTTGCGTTAGCTGTCTTGGCCGTGCTTGCGGTGGCACCCGAGTACGCGGTTGACGCGTTGTATGCATGGCAGGCGGCGGGTGATCCCGCAAAAGCAAATCTTGCCGTCGCGAATATGACGGGGGCAAACCGCATTCTGATCGGGCTTGGATGGTCAGGGATCGCATTATTCTCGATATATAAGGCACTCACCAGTTCACGGCATGCAGATGGGGTGGTAAACCGTGATAGATTACTCGACAATGCTGTTCGACTTGACCCCTCAATCTCCATCGAAATTCTCTTTCTGTTTATTGCGACCATATTCGCGTTTGCCGTTCCACTCGGCGGGGGAATCGATATCATTGACACTATTGTTCTTGTCGGGCTGTACTGCATATACATCGCAATTATCGTTCGCGGCGATGTCGAAGACGAGGAAGGCCAAGTAGGTGTCCCAGCATATTTTCAGGCGCGAGCGTTCAATGTTCGCATCCCTATCGTGTTTGCTCTCTTTGGTTACTCGGCTTTTCTCATTGTCACTGCAGTTGAGCCGTTTGCACATGGACTCGAACAACTTGGCCTCCAGTTTGGGATCCCGGAGTTCTTTATGATTCAGTGGATAGCCCCCTTAGCTTCCGAGAGTCCAGAGCTTATCGTAACGGCATATCTTGTGAATAAAGCCCGTGCAACTGCGGCGTTTAACGCGCTCATATCTTCAAAGCTTAATCAGTGGACTCTCCTGATAGGAACGCTCTCAGTTGTCTACAGCCTCTCGTTGGGGAGCTATGGCGTGCTTCCATTTGATTTCAAGCAGGCTGCGGAGATCTGGCTGACTGCTGCACAGAGTTTGTTTGCACTGACAGTGTTAGTTAATTTCCAAATCAGCGTGCGGGAAGCGCTCCTGCTATTGGTCCTCTTCGTCTCACAAGTTGCCGCTGAGTTTGTGCTCATCCAGACCTACACAGAGGCACTGGCAGAGACGTACTCGATCTACTTGCTGCTTGGATACTCCGTGGTCTATATTATCCTCGGGGGATGGTTGCTGGTGCATCGAGTTGCAGAGTTTCAACATCTTGCTCAGCGGACGGTTGCAACGGTCACGGGCAATCCAGTTCCTGAGTATGAGGCAGCCGACTGAGACGTACTGTCAGTCGATGCGCTCAAACGGCACCCATTTGAATACTGCTACGTGATTGGAATCGTTGAGAGTCGCGCTGATATCGCCTCAACTACAATCGGTGAAGCACTCAGAGCACAAACAGAGTGGGAGACGATCATTGACGACACTCGACCCTCAGACGCTGGCGGAGGGAGAGTCTACCGACACGACTCATTTGAATTACGACAGTTCGACTCACTCCACCTCAGATTAGAGAATGTCGCAACAGTGTTTTCGAGCACACCCGAATTTATTATTTTTCTGTCGCGTCACTCCGGTGAAACCGGTCCATTACTGACGGCGCATTTTACAGGAAATTTCGGGAACGCTGACTATGGCGGTGACCCACGCTCATTTGCGCCTGCCTGCCCAAATGTTCAGCGAGTTGTGTTCAAGACGCTCCAAGACGCTGCTCCAGAGGAGTATGATGTTGGCATTGAATGTACACATCACGGTCCAACGCGCATCGATGTGCCGTCACTCTTTGTCGAACTCGGAAGTAGCGAAGCAGAGTGGACAGATACCAATGGTGCGTCTGCGGTCGCAACAGCAGTGCTCAAGCTGAGCTCAACACCACCGATGCGCGAGCGACAGCTCATTGGTTTCGGTGGGGGCCACTATGCACCGCGCTTCGAGCGTATTCTCACTCGAACCGACTGGGCAGTTGGTCATATCGGTGCAGATTGGTGCCTCGATGCGTTGGGTAATCCACGAGCAAATCAAGACGTGCTCGGTCGGGCAATCAAATGTTCGGACGCTAACTATGCATTGGTTACGGGTACACACCCAACACTCAAGCGGACACTCGAAGATATGAGTATTCGCGTGGTTGGTGAGCGCTGGCTCACCGCCAGCACAGGTGTCGATCTCTCTGTAATCGAGGCACTCGAAGCACAGCTCTGTCCGATCTCAGATGGGTTGCGACTTGGCGAGCGGATCGATTCGTGGCCGCCAGCACGTCCCGAGACAGACATCTCACCAGAACTCGAAATCGAAACACTGTCCAAAGAGCTATTAGATGAGGTGGTCGGAATCGACCGCGAGACTGCACGTGGGGCAATCAATGCCAACACGCTAGCATTCACGACCGAACAGGGGGGATCTGTCCCGGCACGTGCAATCGCAGTCGAGTCAGCAACGGCGGTCAATAGCATACGCAGTGAGTTTATTGATATTCTCAGACACAAATACGAGACAGTCGAATCTGACGGTGAAATAATCACAGCCACGCGGGACGTATTCGATCCAGACGCAGCTAGTACTGTTGGCGTTCCTGAGGGCCCAGCCTTCGGGAAGCTGGCAGCTGGTGAGTCTGTCGAGATTGATGGGACACAGATTGATCCAGCAGTTGTTCACCGAAGCGAAACCGTGAGCTTTCACGTGCAGAGTGGCTCATGAGCGTGTCTCTTCGCTGTTTTCCAATTAAACCAATTTAGGGCGTCTGACGCGTGTCAGACCCTCTGATAAGGGGAAAGATAATTAAGCTGTGTTCGGTACGGTCCCACAGACAATGGATTCTATCGTGGGCGATGCAATCGATGAAGCAGAAGAGGCGGAGACACCATCTCCGGAAGGCACGTCTGATGATGCGGGAACATCACCGACAGGAGCGATGACCGATGATGAACTCCAAGAAGTGCTGAAGGATTTACAGACAGATATTACCGTCGTTGGGTGTGGCGGAGCGGGTGGTAATACAGTCGATCGAATGTATGAAGAGGGAATTCAAGGCGCACAGCTCGTCGCAGCAAACACCGATGTACAACATCTCGTCGAGATCGAGTCTGATACAAAAATTCTGATGGGTGAGCAAAAGACAAAGGGGCGCGGTGCTGGCTCACTCCCACAAATTGGTGAGGAAGCAGCAGTCGAATCAAAAGAGGAGCTGGCAGGGGCGATTGATGGGTCAGACATGGTGTTCGTGACCGCAGGTCTCGGCGGTGGGACAGGAACTGGCTCGGCACCAGTCGTCGCACAAGCATCTCGGGATGCAGGCGCACTGACTATCGCAATCGTCACCACACCATTTACCGCTGAGGGGGAAGTTCGACGGACAAATGCTGAAGCAGGTCTTGAGCGACTACGCGACGTTGCAGATACAGTAATTGTCGTGCCGAATGACCGCTTGCTTGAATCAGTTGGGAAGTTACCGGTCAAACAAGCATTCAAAGTGTCTGATGAAGTGCTGATGCGCTCAGTGAAGGGAATCACTGAGCTCATTACAAAGCCAGGACTCGTCAACTTGGACTTTGCGGATGTGAAGACAGTCATGGAGCGCGGAGGAGTCGCCATGATTGGCCTTGGTGAATCAGATTCACAGTCAAAATCCACAGATTCGGTCCGGAGTGCGCTCCGATCACCGCTGTTAGATGTTGATATCTCTGGTGCCAACTCAGCGTTGGTCAACGTCACCGGTGGTTCCGACATGAGTATCGAAGAGGCCGAGGGTGTCGTCGAAGAAATATATGAACGAATCGACCCTGATGCACGAATTATCTGGGGAACATCCGTCGATGAAACGCTGGATGGGACAATGCGAACAATGATCGTGGTTACTGGCGTGAAGTCACCACAGATATATGGAACCAACGACGCCAGCAACGAAACCGACACCTCGTCGCCGCAACCGACAGGTGAGGCCAGCGATGATATCGACTTCGTGAACTGAACTTCGGTGACCCGGATGTATCAATACAATCAAAAAGCCACATTTCATAGATTCAAATAACAATGGATGTCAAATACGATGTGACCAGTTATCTCCGGGTATTGAAGTTGGCCAGTACCCCTTCCTGGGAGGAATTTTCCCAAGTTGGATTAATTGCTGGTGCTGGCATCATACTCGTTGGATTTCTCGGGTTCGTAATGTTTGCCGTGATGACGATCATACCAGGAGGCGTCTAACATGTCGATTTATGCAGTCAAGACAACAGCAAGTCAAGAGCGAACCGTCGCCGATATGATCGCAACCCGCGAGGAAGATGATATCCATGCGGTCCTCTCGCCCGACTCACTCACCAGTTACGTCATGGTCGAAGCAGACTCAGATGGAGCAATCAATCGCGTGCTGGAAGAAATTCCACACGCTCGTGGACTGGTTGAGAGTGGAGGAGACGCAGGACGGTCTTCGATTGCCGAGGTTGAACACTTTCTCTCGCCAACGCCAGACGTTGAAGGGATTGCAGAGGGCGATATCGTTGAGTTGATCGCTGGTCCATTCAAAGGCGAGAAAGCACGTGTACAACGGATTGACGAGACGAAAGATCAAGTTACGGTCGAGCTGTATGAAGCAACTGTACCGATTCCAGTTACGGTTCGTGGCGACCAAATTCGTGTTCTCGATAGCGACGAACGGTAGTAACGGCTCGCGATGATGCCCTTGGATTTAATCGTCTACTGACGGAGAGTTGTGACCGGAGTAGACGGAACATCGTTTCATGAACGCCAACTGCCGGCTTCGACATCGCCATCAGGTGTGACCTATGTTGATGCACATGTCAAAGTTCTGAACGAAAAAGTCGTCGAGCACGCCAAACGTCGCGGAATGGACGTGCTCATTTATGCCCCTCACTTCACACGAATCGAGGATGCGCGGTCGCAGGCAACACGGTATTCTGATTCGACATTGCTTATTATCCCCGCTCGAGAGGTGTTTACTGGAAGTTGGCGAAACCGACAGCACATTCTCTTGGTTGGACTAAAGACAGGTATTCCCGACTTTATTACACTTGAAGCAGCGATTTCAGCCGCTCGCAAGCAGGATGCAGCGATTCTCGTCCCACACCCGTTATTTCTAAATGTAAGTCTCAACAGACCGTCGCTACAGCAGTTCGAGTCAACAATCCATGCAGTTGAGCGGTGTAATTACAAATTACCACTGTATGCGAATCAGCGAGCTGAGGAATGTTACACCACATACGACGTCAGTGGATTTGGTTCATCGTATGCACATCTTCCAGGCAGCGTTGGAGCAGTATGGACAGCGTTTAACGAATCACTTGACTCTGAGGCTGCAGTTGTGGCAGCCTTCCAAAAGATGACGCCTCGACGCATTCAACAAACCGACGGATACGCTCACATGATGCAGAAATACAAGGAATTTGGCCATTTCGTATACGAGAACACGTGGCAAAAGGTGGATCGGCTCGTATTATCGGGGAGAGAAGCCACGCACCCATCACATGAGATGTATGATAACCGATTCGATGAGGCGAGTGTGTATTAATGCCTTAGAACACGGCAAGCACCGTCTGTGTAATAACTGAAGGGTCATCAAGCGGAACGAGAAAAGCGTGAATCGCGAATAACACGATGATTTCTCCCACCGTAATTCCGATCGTCACAGTCTGACTCCAACGACTCGTTGTTGTCACCCCTGTGGAGATGTCATACTCAGTCGACGACAGTGGGTAGAAAAGCGCAATCCCACGACGTGAGCCGACGACATCCAAAATGTAGTGTGTGCCGACACCAATCCAAACGAAATGAAGATTCCCGAATACGTATGGAAACACAAGAAAGATACTCAACACAGGAAGATTGTGTAGCGTCTTTCGATGTCGGCCAAAGGCCGTATCAACATCCGGGAAGAGCGCACCCAAAATAACCGGTAGCGAGAGTTGCGCGACCTGTGTCCCCACATCAACTATCGAGCCCTCAAGCAGGCTCGCAGGGCCCATCCTGAGAACTCGGCCAGGCGTCTGTAGTGTTGCAGGGTCAAGCGATAGTATGACACCCACTCCGAGCGATAGTAAGGCTGCGTTGAGCACGTGGCCGTCTTTATTCACAGTGAATATTGCTATCGCACGAACACACGTATTAGTATCGAGATCTGGCGGGGATCTGCAGGCGAAAACTGTTTTTACTGCTGTTTGATTGCCTCAAACAGTTTCGATAGTGCTGTGCGGGCAATCTGCTCTTTGATTTCGATTCGTGATCCCTCGAATTTGTGGTGACTCGCCGTCGTATAGCTCTCCGATGATCCCCACTCACCAGCATAGGAGAGACCAATATAAGCAGTTCCGACCGGTTTCTCTGGAGACCCACCAGTCGGGCCGGCAACTCCCGTTGTTGCCACTCCCCAAGTTGTTGTGCTTACATCACGCACGCCGGTTGCCATCGATTTGGCGACTGATGATGAGACGGCTCCATCGCGGTCAAGCCGTTCACGCGGAACAGCAAGTGCGGTCTGTTTTGCTGCATACGAGTACGTCACAATCGACCGGTCGAAGTATGCCGACGCACCACTCACATTGGTGAGAAGCGAGCCAATAAGTCCGCCGGTACACGATTCAGCAATGGCGACCGTCTCATCACGGTCAGTGAGCAGTGGCTGTATGTCCTGTTCAATCGGTGGGTCATCTGCGAACGCATCCATACACCCCCTGCTGCGTTAGATACACATAAATGTCCGATTCGTAGCCGAAAGAGATTCCTGAATCGCGTGGCCAAGCCGTGATATGTCTTCATCGGCCGACCAGTATGATGAGCCACTCTTCTATCAGGTGATGCAGTACGCGAGGACAGCAGACCGTGATGTCGTTGATATGGTGTCTGGGAATCCTGACTGGGAGCCTCCTCGTGCACTTCGGGCAGGGCTCACAACGTATGCAGACGCTGATGTCGATGAATTTCAGTATCCACCGAGTGAGGGCCTCACTCGACTGCGCGAGAGTATATGCGAACAACAATCCATCGATATCTCACGTGTGCTCATCACTCATGGGGCCGCCGAGGCAAATTACCTCGCAATGGCCACTGCGCTCGAATCATACAGCGGACAAGAATTTGTTGTCGTCGACCCTGTATATCCGTATTATCCAGGGAAGGCGACAATGCTGGGGGGCACCGTCACTCGCGTCCCTGTTCGCAAGGATGGCCATCTTGACGTCGGTGCGATGCAGGAAGCGATTACGAACGATACCGTCGCTGTTATTTGCAATACTCCGAATAATCCGACCGGTGCGGTCTACAGACAATCGTCGTTACAATCGCTTGCTGAGTTCGCTTCAACTGTCGATGCTGCGCTCATTGTCGATGAGGTGTACGCCCGGTTTGATTTCACTGGACAGTTCAAGACCGCACTGACGCTCGCTGCAGACAATGTCATCGTCACGACCGCATTCTCCAAGTCAATGGCAATCACAGGATTCCGTATCGGATATGCTGTGTTTCCAAGCCACCTCGTTGACCAAGCAGCGACCAGACACATGCTTGTGATGGTGTCGGCGAGTCGGCCTGCACAGGCAGCGGTAGCCGCCGCACTCAAACAGACGGGTTCGAACTACTATAAGGAAACCAGAGCAATGCTTCGTCATCGAGTCCAGTCGTTTATCGAGGGATTAGAGACAGCTGGAGCGTCATATATACGACCTGAGGGGGCGTTCTATGTCCTGGCACGATTCGATGGATTTAGCGGCACACTCAGGAACGTCAAGCGTCTTATAGATGAGGCCGGGGTTGCAGGTATGCCCGGAGCAGCATTCGGCAGCTCATATGATGAGTGGATGCGATTTTCATTATGTACCGACCGAACAACAACAGCAGGCGACCGACTGGCCGCATTTTTTTAGCGACTTGACCGCGTGACCGAGAAGTACACAAGGCCGGCTCACCAGAGATAAACCATGTCGCACATCGACGTCGACGCTGTTGATACAGTCGACGATGAGTCGGATACCAAGCCTGTCGAGAGTGAGGACACCACTGTCGATGTCGAAGTCGTTGATGCGGTGACAGACCTGCCGGATACCGTCGATGCACCTGAGTACGTGCTATACGGTGGTAAAGGAGGCGTGGGCAAGACGACGATGGCAGCATCAACAGCACTCGCTTCAGCTGCAGCCGGAACAGAAACACTGGTGATCTCAACCGACCCTGCACACTCGCTGTCGGATACGCTGAACGTGGATGTTCCTGCAGATCCGATTCGTGTTGATGAGTCATATCCGCTGTATGCTGTCGAGATTGATCCAGACTCACTTACTGAGGGGCCGTTCGGCGGGGATACAGGTCCAACAGACATCGACTCTGAACACAGTCCATTCGAGGGAGTTGGGGACGGTGCAGCGATGGGCGAGGAAATGCCGTTCGGCGACCTCGGCGGAATTGAAGAACTCATAGGTGGAGCTATGGGGCCGAATTCAATGCCTGGGGCTGATGAAGCGGCGGCAATGCAGCAACTGCTTAGATATATCGATGATCAGCGGTACGAGCGCGTTATTATCGACACTGCCCCAACTGGTCATACCCTCCGGCTGTTACAGCTCCCGGAGGTCATGGATTCAATGTTAGGCCGGATAGCAAAAATGAAACAACAGTTCTCTGGACTGATGGGAAGTGTCAAGGGGATGTTCGGGGCTGAAAGCGTCGATGAGGGAGCAGTTGATCTCGATGAACTGCGTGAACGAATTGAGCGCCTTCGTAGTGTGCTCCAAGATCCGACAAAAACTGACTTCCGAGTCGTGATGATTCCAGAGGAAATGAGTGTGATCGAATCTGAACGACTGGTTGACCGTCTCAACAGCTATGGAATTCCCGTCCAGACATTGATTATTAATCGGGTGATGGAGAACCTCGATGAGGTAACAACCGCTTCTGTCGATGATCGATGGGTCGTTTCACCTGATCTTGATTCGTGTGAGTTTTGTCAGCGTCGGTGGGACGTCCAGCAGCAGGCAATCCAGCGTGCCACTGACCTATTCCGAGGGCGTTCAATTAAACGAGTGCCCCTACTGGCAGAGGAGGTTCGCGGCGAGGATGCACTTCGAGTTGTCGCGCGCTGTTTAGAGTGAACTCCGCTGAGGACGCCGAGGCCTCGCTGGTTCGCTTAAGCGCAGACGTGGACACGGACAGGTTGTTCTTGAGGTCGCTTTATTGAGCCCTCAGACACTCACTCTATTCACCGGCAGCGTTTCTTACCTGACCGGAATGCTCCTGCTCAGTCCGAGCGTTCATATAACACACGATAGAGACTGTCCCGCCACTGTGCTGGCAGATACTGAGCGAAGACTCCAATACTGGCTAATCGACCTGATTGATACCGCGGTCGTGGATCAGGTTCAGAAGCGGCCTGGAAGACATCGCTTGCGACTTCCTCAGCATCAACTGCTCCAAGCCCATCGCCACCGATAAGCCGCGTATCCGTGAGGATTGCATACAGCGTCGAATACGCGCCGGATTGCTCTGTTTTCGATAGGCTCTCTGTCGCATCACCGGTTGCTGAATTGTGGGATGTCTGTGTCTCTGGGTTCGTTTTGACTGGGCCTGGTTGGATAATAATCACATCAATCCCATAGGGCTCAACTTCACCTCGCAGTGCATCGCTCATCGCCTCAAGCGCAGCTTTCGATCCCGCGTAAACTCCTCCACCGGGGAATGCAACAGCACCAGCGACACTCGAAATATTGATAATACGGCCAGTCCCTGCCTCTCTCATCATCGGTAGCATTTCACGAATTAATCGATGAGGACCAAATACGTTCACCGCGAATTGACGGTGGAATTGTTCCGGTGAGAAGTCTTCGACTGGACCGAACTGCCCAAAGCCAGTGTTGTTAACAATACAGTCGAGACGCTCCTGTTCATCACCGATCTGAGCTTGTATCTCTTCGATGTGATTTTGATTTGTTATGTCCAGTGTTGCTGTGTGACACCCCCTCTCATCGAGTGACTGGATATCGGCCTTGTCTCGCGCTGTTGCGTATACCTCCCACCCAGCTTCGACAAAAGACAGTGCGCTTGCATAGCCAACGCCGGATGAGCAGCCTGTGATCAGTACTGTCTGTTCGCTCATACACGTACGAATCCGGTAATATAACAAAAGCCAGTCTATCTGCCGGACATGTAGAGAGGAGATATCACGATGGTGGTTCTTGTCCATCGAGATAGCGCTGTTTTGCCGTGGCTGCAAAGGCATCTGCTTGTCGGGTTGGCTCTGGGAGCTTGTACCCATCGCATAGGTGTGCGATACATGTCGTTGCCGTCTCAGGGGCGACTCGATGGCCGGGGCTAACGTAGACTGGATTAATCCGTCGGGAAGTATCATATTGCCGCGACTGATACGCGTGACCAAGCACGGTCCCTGTTGTGGCATTCTCAACATACGCATCACTCACGACCGGAGTTTGCCACTCTGCAGGTCGTCGCTCGACAGAGTCAACTGGCGATCCGCACAATAAGTTCTTGGCAACTCCAATTGCTGGCCGGTCCATCACAACTCCGACGTGAGTAGCGAGGCCAGCCTGTCGGTAATGGATACGGCCACTTCCGTCACAGACGAGTAACTCAGGCTGTGTCTGGAGTTTCTCAAGAGCGGCAAAAATCGATGGTGCCTCACGAAATGATAATAGACCCGGTATGTATGCGATAGAGCACTCACTGACAGCCCACTGTTTTTCGACAATACAGTCATCTGTGCCAACTACAACCGCACTGATTACCTTCTCATCGGTGAAGGCCTGATCAATGCCTGCAATAAGAGGACCATTTGGTGAGTTCGTGCACGTGCGTGCATCAGACCGCAGTCGAAGACAAGAGATATCAAACGAATGAGCATCGGTCCAGATGGCCTCCTCTGCCACCGAGCGCTGGAGATGTTTCATCTCTGTCTGCGAGGCGTCGGTGTCTGGGAGATACGCAGAACGCATCTAGAACCGGCGGCCAGGACCGCCCATTCCGCCGCCACCACCACCGCCAAGCTGCAGTTGATTCGGAATACCCACCCGATCTTTCACGTGTGCTCCATATGCAAGCCCAATAACGAGTCCTGCAAGATGTGCAAGGTGAGCAACATTCCCACCAGCGAGGCCGCTACCAGCCGAGACGCCAAAGCCAGCAACGATACTGAACCCAGCAAACCCAAAGGTCAGTACCCACAGCGGCATTGGAATAATCGCGTACAGGCGAACCGTGAGATTCGGATTGAGGACAGTAAGTACACCCATCACAGCCATGATTGCCCCTGAAGCACCTAAGACTCCAGCACCGGTCGGGCCAGTGGTGAACAGCGTTGACATAACTTGAGCGAGGCCAGCAATAATGCCGCCGCCGATGAATAACGCGGTAAATCGACGAGTGTCAAGATATCGCTCAACGACTGGCCCGAAAAAGTACAGCGCGATGCTGTTAAATGCGATATGAGTAAATCCACCGTGAGCGAAAATAGACGTTACCCACGTCCATACGAACTCAATGTTTCCTGGTGAGAGAACAAACGCTCCTTGCCAAATCTCACTCCGAAAGCCAGCACCAAATAAAGGAAAAACAAGAAACTGCAGGGCAAATGTGATCCACATGATTCCTAAGAAGGTATAGCTCAGATTTCCGCGGAAATAACTGAGCGGTCCGCCAGTTCCGCGAAGACGCCGAGATATACCCGACAATGGGGCGCCCACTCGCTGGAGGATACCTGATGACCGTCCACCGGGATTATTGACTGAGTCGTCAAAGCCGCTATCAAATACAGCGGCCGGCTCATCCCACTCGTTGAGCCCAGGGCAGTCATGATTTTCCGGGAGACGATGCTCCGTACAAAATGTGTTGCCGCATCGCCGGCATTGGTACGGTAAGTTCTCGTGTCTATCACACTCATCGCACGTAGCCATTGATTATGCTAGTGCAGGGGCGAGTAAAAGCGGTTCCCCTTTGATATCTCTGTGTGCACTACCGTGTTTCAGTCTCTTCATGTTCTGCAGCGTCGCGTTCCTGACGAACGCTTTCAGGGATAACCGTCAGATGATCTAAGCCAATTGGTGAGGATGATGCTGCCATCATGATTATGTTCGGGATACAGAGCAAAAATATTACCCATAATCATGATTCATGTCGACACAGGAATATCATTACTCAAAGGTATCTGAATACAGGTTCATCGCGTGTTCAATCGCATCTTTTGCCGCCTGTGCATCGCTCCATCCAAGTGTTTCTGTTTGTTTGCCAGCCTCAAGATTCTTATAGGTTTCAAAGAACTCAGCGATCTCTGCCCTTGTTTGCTCGGTTAGATCAGAGACGTCGCGGATATGGTCATAGCGAGGATCTTCAACTGGGACACCAATCACCTTGTCATCTTTTTCTCCATCATCGTCCATCTCCATGAGTGCAACCGGCCGGGTTTCAACGATGCAGCCAGGAAATGTTTGATCTTCGACAAGCACAAGGATATCAAATGGATCTTCATCGTCGTAATACGTCTGTGGG
Source organism: Haloquadratum sp. (assembly GCA_028275165.1). Classification (GTDB taxonomy): domain Archaea; phylum Halobacteriota; class Halobacteria; order Halobacteriales; family Haloferacaceae; genus Haloquadratum. The sequence continues at coordinate 17,929 of JAQCNF010000108.1, read as the reverse complement.
AGAAATCCATAATCAGAAGGGTAGTGTACATTGGCATGTAGAACGCGGTCTAAGACCACACCAGGGACGTCCTTATCGTACTCATATTTGTTGCGTTCACCCTTCAGGCACTCAACGACTGCATTTACAACATCCGGTGGGTTTGGACCCGTCTCCAACTCTGTCCAGAGATTCGTCATTATACCATCTTTCGATATCCGGAAAAAAGGCCTTTCGTATTCAGATACATTCCTCACCAGAAATTCAATTATACTGAATACACTGCATTTGAATCGAATAGACCTCAGTTATTGGTAAATATGGTCTAAATGACTCACACAGTCTGATTTCCGCTCATATCACGGTATACGTAATACGTATTTATCTCAGAAATAACCGATAAATGGAAGCTGAAGACATATAATAGTTGTCTCATCGATGGACAAATCATTCCATCAATGTGAATAAGGAATCTGAAACAAATCGATACAACCCCCGCATTGTCATGCGAACAGATACTGAAAAGAATTAAATATCATCAACCCATCAATATCAAAGAGTCTATGTCAGATTCACAATCAATCCCGAGTGGCACCATCGCTGTGAATGACCTTACTGCGTTTCAACAGAATATTCTCGTCATCTTAGCAAGAGAGTCGATGTATGGACTCGCAATCAAGCGTCATCTCGAAAGTTACTATAATAGTGAGGTAAATCACGGTCGACTGTACCCGAATCTCGACGATCTCGTTGAGGCAGGATATATAGAAAAGGGTGAACTCGACAAACGAACGAATCAATACACGCTGACTGATCAAGGGTATGAGGCCGTGCTTGAACGCTTAGAGTGGGTTTTTTCAAACACCATCACCGATGAGGATCGAGCAGCGCAGATCAAGGCGCTCGTTGACGACGCAATATAATTTTCACTCGACTCCCGATTGCTCCTCGGTCACCGCCTCAAGCAATGCTAAGCTCTCCTCTAATGCCGCAGCTTGCGTCTCTGTCGCCCATACATTCCGCGGATAATATTCGGTTACAAACTCGTCTCGCTGCGCAGATGTGGCATCTGTGACCTGTTTGAGATAGTGGTTGCCCATAAAGTCAGCGAAAGCGCGTATGTTTTTGACGTGATGGTTCGCGTAGTTTTCACGAATCCGCTCAACGATTTCAGCATTGAGTTCCTCAACATGCTCCCAGCTTGCATCAGTGTCGACGCCGTCGAGCGAGCGCTCAACTGCCTGATTGGTGTCGTCGATCGACTCAAGATCGAGATCACCATTTTCAATCCATGTGGAGGGGTAGAGCACAAGCGTATCATCTGATGTCCGTATGCGCGAGCGATACCCATGTTCCGCGAGTAACTTGTCGCGCTCACTCTCATATGCGTTTGTCGCGTTTGAGTCAGTAGTCTCTTGTGCACGACGAGTTAACGAGACAGCCCTCTCAATCACAGACTCAGGGAGTGGGTCGGCTGTCTCTACGTTTGTGTCTGTGTCTGCGTCCGTCTCCGTTTGTGCGTTTTCATCTGTCATTGAACGAACTTAACCTGCAGCATCAAGCGCCTTATTTGCAAGTTTATCTGCTCGACTATTCGCCTCCCGAGGAACATGTTCAAGCGTGTAGTCATCGAATGACTCCAAGAGTTGTCTGACTTCGATACGTCGCTCACGAAGTGCCGGCTGGTTTGTCTGATACTCACCACGAACCTGTTTAATAATTAACTCTGAGTCACCACGAATATCTACTTTCTCGAAACTGTGTGCTGTTGCGACCTCAAGCCCACGTGTCAGTGCTGCGTACTCGGCGCGATTATTTGTCGTGCTCTTGATTGTGTCTCCACCCTCAGTCACGATGCCGCTGCTGTTGACTAGCACCCAGCCAATCGCTGCGGGACCCGGATTTCCGCGACTCGCCCCATCGAAGTAGACATGCACTCGCCCGCCACTACTCTCACGAATGAGCGCGAGTAGTGTCGCAGGATTGCGACCTTGCACAACGACACTATCCTCATATGCAACCACATTTCCGGCTTCGTGTGTCGCACGCCAGCGCTCATACTCGGTGTTGCCTGGTTGGATATCGATACCCGCATTTTCGAGCCGAGTGCGAGCAGTCGTCGGGTCACAGTCCACGCTTGGCATATACAGTGTAACTCCGAGCGGAAAAAGAACTATTCGGTCATCCTCGCTTGAACATGATACCTAATCTGGCGTGCAGTTTGGATATATGACCGCTCAGGGAGATAGATTGCCGAGTGTTTAAGTGACTCGGGATAACGAACATAAAAATGCGATGACAGGCCCCACCCGCCAGCGGGAACAGAACACTGAACGGACACGATGGCAGGGCGAAAGCGAGGCCGAGTCGGAGGATACGATCGATCTTGAAGAGATTGATCAAGAAGATCTCGTACGCACTGGTGACGGCGAAATTATCCATGAACCAACTGGAATCGTTGTTGAAGAGGAACAGATAGATCGCGGCCCCGAGTGGCGAGCATTCAATCATACTGAACGTCAGTCAAAGTCACGCGTCGGTGCTCCAACGACAAAAACGATGCATGATAAGGGGCTCACGACGACGATTGACTGGAAAGACAAAGACGCCTATGGGCGGTCGCTCTCCTCAGAGAAGCGCTCTCAGATGCACCGTCTCCGAAAATGGCAAGAGCGCATCCGAACCAAAGATGCTGGCGAGCGAAATCTCCAGTTCGCGCTCTCAGAGGTTGACCGCATGGCATCGGCACTGGGCGTCCCGCGGGCTGTCCGCGAGGTTGCGTCCGTTATTTATCGGCGTGCACTCAACGAGGACCTGATACGAGGACGCTCGATCGAGGGTGTCTCAACGGCAGCGTTGTATACGGCGTGTCGAAAGGAGGGCATCCCGCGGTCACTCGAAGAAATCGCAGAGGTGTCACGCGTCGAGCGCAAGGAGATTGGGCGCACTTATCGATATATTTCTCAAGAACTCGCACTTGAGATGAGACCGGTCGATCCAAAGAAATACGTCCCCCGATTCAGCTCAGAACTTGACCTGTCTCGGGAGGTTCAGACAAAGGCTGATGAGATTATTGAAGAGACGGCCGAACAAGGCTTGCTCTCTGGAAAGTCGCCAACAGGATACGCAGCAGCTGCGATTTATGCAGCCTCGCTGTTGTGTAATGAAAAGAAAACCCAACGAGAGGTTGCCGACGTTGCACAGGTAACGGAAGTAACAATTCGAAATCGATATCAGGAGCAAATCGAAGCGATGGGCATTCCACGATAGCCGACCGAATCTTCATATTGCGTGTCGTGCTAAATTTTTTATCTGCACCTGGACGAGTATGTCGATATTGCACGCAACGAGCGGGCAGAGCGTCGGCGACTCGCTCAAGAGAAATCCTATGACGTCATCGAACATGTTGAGACATTTCAAAATCGAATAATCAGCCGATCAACGAAATTGAGGTCCATCGGAGTGAGTACCTTGGGAATGCATTTGGGGTCATATTGATCCCGGGCAAGTGGGAATACGAACTCGTTGAAATGAAAGCACCTGGTAGCGTATGGAACCCTGATCCACAGGCTGGCATTCACATGGCAAGCGATGCAGAGAGCCGAGAGGGACGCAGTGGATATGTTGAGGAGATAGCAAGTGCCTACCACGCTGTGCGGCTGGGGGTGTTAGAACACTTAGATGTAAAAGCCAAGGCACTCGTTTTAGCTCACGTCTCAAAGGCCTACTGGGCACCAGTCGGTGTATGGCAGATTCGTGAATCGATTCGCAACTGTTTCGATAGCGAGCCGGCTACACCTCTGACGTTTTCGGCCGCTATTTGAGGAGTGTGCACTCACCTGCCTGTCGGGCTCAGTCACCTACGCCGAGCATCAACGATGGTGGCGGGCCGGCAGGCAAGGCTCTCAGATTTTGACTGAGTATTGGACAGTCATCACGAGTGAGTGGTGTAGCACTATTTGAGGATATCGGAAGGGTGGGTCTGTCGTTTTACTCCAATTAGTATAGTTGTATCAGAGTCAGTCAGCCGTCAGGTATATTAAATTTCGAGTATTGTACAATATATAAACACATAATGATTCGGGAGGGACTCAAAGCGGTCAAGCAAAATCTTATTTATGTCGTCGTCGGGTCGCTGCTCGCTGGATTAGCGTTCGGACAAATCGCAGCGAGTGGGGTTCGAAATATCTTACAGACTGCAATTCTGCCTGTGCTGTTTGTGATGATCTATCCAATGATGATCAATATTGACCTTCGAGAGATTGTGAATGTGCGCAAGCACGCAACAGTAGTTATTCTCACACTGATATTGAATTTCGTAGCGGCGCCACTGGTCGCCATTGGGCTCGCAGAGATATTTTTTGCTGGCTCTGCTGCTTTTGCAATAGGATTGTACTTTATTGCACTTATTCCAACATCGGGGATGACTGCTGCCTGGACAGGTCTGGCTGGTGGTGATCTTGAATCCGCACTGGTCGCGATGTCGGTCAATCTTCTTGCAGCTATTGCTATCCTTCCATTGTACCTATCGGTCCTTGTGGGCAGTGGTGTCGGCTTCAACCCGACGGCGCTCTATCGTCAACTCGCAGTCATTGTTTTGATTCCCATGCTTGCTGGTGTTCTCACACGAACTGGACTGTTGCGCCGGTACAGCGAACCAGAGTTCAAACGCCTGAAACCGCTGTTTGGCGGGGTGAGTTCGATAGGAGTGATGATGATTGTGTTTATTGCTATGTCCATGCGCTCGCGCGCCATCCTCGCTGACCCATTAGCCTCGGTGAGTGCGATTGTACCGCTCATTGCATTCTACGTGGCTATTTTAGGACTTGCCAGCGGAGTCGGCCGAGTGTTTCTTGATACTGAGCGAAGCGTCTCATTGGTTTATGCGACAAGTATGCGAAATCTCTCAATCGCTATTGCGATTGTGGCTGCACCAGGCTTTCCACCTACGGAAGCAATCCTCCCGATCGCACTGGCATATATTATTCAGCCACCACTTGGAGCAGTATACATGCACTACCGTCGAGATGTTGTCGAAAAGGGACTCAATCTACGAGAGGTTGTCGTAGACTTTGTGTGAAACAGAGCTTGGGGTGATTTCACACGCTGGATAAGCGCGATAAGGGTTAGAGCATTTCGAAGGCTGTTTCGACACGCTCGCCAGTCTCTTCGATGATAGTCTCCATTTCCTGTTCATCGATAGCGAGGTCAACTAAGCGTGCAATACGCATGATACTCAGATGATACACTACCTGCTCGTTTGGACTATCTTCCCAGATGACGACGTTGCATGGCACCAATCCTCCAAGTTGCCCTTCGGTTGCGGAGAGTGCCCGGTCGGCAATTTCTGGATTGCACGCACCCAGAACGTAGTATGGGTCGCGACCGGCATCGACCTTCGTATTAAGCAGGCTCGAGACCGAGAATTCGACCGGGATGCCAAAGCCAGCCTCGGTAAATACGTCTCGCACGTGCTCGATTGCTGATTCGTGATCCATAGCGAGAGTGGCTCGTTGTTCACCAATATCGCCTTTTGTGATCGCTGCTGGGTCGACAGGGAGATGCATGTTGTATGGCAAGCAGCGGAATATAAAATTTCTGTCCGTATCAACCGCGGGTGCTGTTCACAGTGAAGATGAGTCTGCGGTATCTGTTGCCACAGGACCCTGGCCAATGACTGTGCGAACCTCGCTCATGAATGTTTGTCGGGAGTCGAAATACGTCGTCTGCGTTTCGCGAAGTGCCGTCGCCAGTTTCTGCGGACCATCGGGCGTGCGGATGGTGGTCTCACCCTCCTTTTCGATCATCCGTTGACGTTCATGCGGCCAGGTAAGCCGGCTTGCGACGCGAGCTAACGGCTGTCCCTCAACCGCCACATGCTCACCAAGGTTGACCGATGGTGTGTCTTCTGTGGTATCACTCATACACGCTCAGGCGAGATACAGCAAAATAATACCTTTGGGTTATCCAGTGAGTTGTCCGACTTGCGTCACACGAATTGTTTTGTGCTACGAAACTCAATGCCCAATTATGCCCAGTCTCACGGAGGCGTATACGACGGACCGCGTTGGGCCGAGCCTCGGGCAGTTGTTGGTCGGTCTAATCCTCTTTCTACTGGGAGCACTACTAATTATCAGCGGTATTATCGTTGCGACGACAGAGGTCATATACGGGACGGATATCGCCGCACTGACCGCGAAACGCCAGTTTGGAGGAGTGCTTGCAGGAAGTGGAATTCCGGCCGTCCTGCTCGGGGTTTTCACTGTGCTTCCCTCTGCACGAATGACAAAAATTGCTGCCGTGGTCGGTGCCGTGATTGCGATGGTGGGCGTGGGACTGTTTCGATATGCATACCCATGTCGATGGTCGGGGTCGACGTGCGGGGCAGGCCTGGCCGACCTGACGCTTCTCACGGTTGGTATCTACTTTCTCGGTGCATTGACCGCATTCTGGGCGCTGTTTGCTGGAATCGCAAATGTCAAACTCCGAAATAACCCTGGCGGGACTGCAACGATCAATGTTCAAACAAAGGGTGAGACGAAGTATATTGAGCGAGAGAGTACCTCAGGGCTGAGTGGAATCGGACTCTTTGGGAAACCATCGAGTGCTGACCCGCTTGAAACGGCGAGTTCTGACGGGGGAGAGCACACTGAGGTGCTTCACACGCCGTCTGAGGGATCCAGACAAGGACAGACGCACCCGCAGACAAAGAGTCCTGATAAAGTCGAAACACGGCCAACGCGCGGAGAGACGTCACAGACGACAGGCGAAAATCCTGAATGGAACTCCACGAGAATCAATCCATCAATGGGTGACGAGTACTGCGGGACCTGTGACAGGTTTGAGTACCGGCAGACTGAAACAGGTATCCAGCCGTACTGTGCGGCCCACGATGAATACATGGACGATATGGATCCCTGTGAGCAGTGGGAACCACGGCAGGGGTCAGGACCGTCATTTCGCTAGTCGATATGATGAAGTGTCTGTTTTACCTGCTCCCAATGGCTCCCTTTCCAGAAATACTGCTCACAACGATTGCAAGACCAACACCGGTCGATCGAGTCAGCAACGTACGCTGGTGCGTCGCCCACAGCGGCTCGCTCTAAGCTGCCATTACAGACACCACAATAAGTCGGTGATGACTCAATTTTAAAGCATACCCCAGCGTCTTGTAACGTAGACAACCGGGCAGACGTTTCCGTCGTTGTAAGCGTGATTGTGTTGGAGCACTGCTGTGCAAGTTGATAATCACGGGTAACGAGTCGCCGGCCGGTCGCCTCCACTGCGCTCACAATCTCGCTATCGGGCGGGTCTGTGCTCAATGCGCCTGGGAGGTCTTCGATTGAGTCGTCATTGACGTATACCGTATCGTAGCCACACATCCGTAGATAGCTCCGGACATCTCCAGCCATCGCATCAAGTAACAGTTGAGTTCGACTCAATGGAGAAATTCAAGAAGCGCCTCAACTGAAAAGGTATTCAATACATCTGACGGCGTACACCACCCACGCCGACCGGTATGAACCCCATAGCGGATGTATGAGAGCGCATCAGGACCATGGGCATCAGTATTAATTGCAATTGTCGCATCAGCCTTGATCGCCGTTCGGACGTATTCAGCGTTGAGATCAAGTCGGACAGGATTTGAGTTAATTTCGAGAGCGGTCCCTGCATCAGCTGCAGCGGTTGCAATCGCCTCCATGTCGAGTTCAAGTCCGGAACGAGCGTTGATCTGCCGACCGGACGGGTGACCCAGGATATCGACAGCTGGGTGCTCGACCGCGCGGATAAGCCGTTCAGTTGCGGAATCTCGACCTTGTCTCAGTGCAGCATGTGGAGAGGCGACGACGATGTCCATCATTTCTAAGACTGCATCACTATTCGAAACTGCACCGTCGGCCGTAATATTTGATTCAACTCCATGTAGGAGTTCTATCTCATCCAGTTCACTGTTGAGTGTGGCGACTGTGTCGTATTGCTCACGTAACTCATCGTCTGTCAGCCCAACACCGCCAACCATCCCAGCACCAGTCGCGTGGTCGGTCACCGCATAATACTCATAGCCGCGGCCGAGAGCTGCCTCAACCATTGTTTTCAATGGCACGCGGCCATCGGACGCATTCGTGTGAGTGTGTAAATCCCCAGATATATCCTCGACAGCAACCACCGTTGGAAGTGCATCATCGACTGCAGCCTCAACCTCACCTCGATCTTCGCGTAACTCGGGTGGAATAAACGGTAATTCTAACGCATCATACATCGACTGCTCTGTTTCACCGGCAATCCGGTCACCAATCCGCTGGCCTTCAGCGGTCTCATCTACTCCTGAGATATCAAAGATACCATATTCATTCATTTTTAGCTCGCGTGCAATCGCACGATTTCGGAGCGCGACATTGTGTGCTTTACTCCCTGTGAAGTACTGGAGAGCAGCACCGAACTCTGCAGGGTCGACTGCGCGGAGGTCGATCTGGACACCCTGAGCACGCACACTGGCTTTTGAATCACCCTCTTGAAGTACATCTGTAATTGCAGACCACCGTGTGAAGAATTCAATTACTGAACCTGGGGCGGTCGTGGCGACTAACACATCGATATCACCAATCGTATCTCGCCAGCGACGTATCGATCCAGCAACATCTGCGCGCTCTACGGCCGCGTCCGCACGCAAATATGTCAGCACCTCGTCTGCCAGTGGTCGGACTTCACCCAGTCGTTCGCGTTCATCCGCACTGCGGGCGAAGTCTATATTTGCACGAATATTTTCTTCAGTCTTCGGGCCGAATCCCGAGACCGTGCGAATCTCTTCATTGTGCGCTGCCTCAGCTAACTCATCGAGTGTTCTGATCCCGAGCGCATCATAGAGGGCGCCGACCGTCTTGGGCCCAACCCCTTCAACACGCGTGAGTGCCTCGATTTCGACGGGAAGTGACTCACGAAGCTCATCCAGTTCCTCAATATGCCCTGTTTCAATGTACTCGACGGCTTTCGATGCAATTGCATCGCCCACCCCGTCAATCTGCTGAACCGCATCCTTTCCATCGGCGACGAGTTCTTCGATTGGGGTTTGATACTCACGAATATTGTCTGCAGCGCGTCGATAGGTCGTTGGTTTGTATGCGACGCCATCGGCCTCTAGCCGGTCAGCGAATTCATCGAATCGATCTGCGAGTTCATCATTCCGACTCATCAGCCAGGCCGCCTCCCAGAGGTATCCTCCTCGTGACCAAGTGCCTGCTTCAAGAAGCGTACCCACCGTTTGGTGTCGGCCGCCTCTTTCGTGCGCGCGTCCTGTTCGACGTCGGCAGGGTTGAGTTGCTCAAGTGATTCTAAGGCACGGTCGATTCCAATGATCGACTCGGCAAGTGCCTCCCCGCGCTCAAATGATACCTCACCAGCATCGATTATGTCGCGTCGATGTCGGCGCTCACGTCGGAGATTCTTTTTTGCCTGCTCGACGCGGTCGCGTTCACCGGACGGGACTGTATCACGACGCTTAATTTCGAAAACGAAATCGCGGAGTTCGATCGTCTCGCCTTGGATTTCTATCTCATCAGGTATCTGTGCGCCAACGGTGGCAGCTTCACGATCAATACGCTCTAACAATTGTTTACGTTCGAACTCCTGCACTGTTTCGTACATAGGCGTGTATCTACTTTCATCCTTCGCTCCGTACAGCGCCTCTTTAGATAACAAAAGTTCTTATGCGTCAGCCAGACATACCGATAATATGGGTTTATTCGACCGGTTGCGTGGGGGCGACGACCCACGTGTCGCGTTTGTCGGTATTGATGGAGTGCCGTTTCGTTTACTGGGTGAGAACCCTGATCTCTTTCCTCACTGTGCGGAGATTGCGGAGGCCGGCGCGGCCGGTGCAATCGATAGTATCGTCCCCCCAGAATCATCGGCATGTTGGCCATCACTGACAACGGGAGTCAATCCTGGTGAGACAGGTGTCTATGGATTTCAAGACCGTGAAATCGGCTCATATGATACATACGTTCCGATGGGCCGTGATGTCCAGGCTACGCGCCTCTGGGATCGCGTTACCGACGCTGACCGGAATGCAAGTGTGATGAACGTTCCTGTGACGTTCCCTCCACAGCGCAATATCCAACGGATGGTCTCTGGATTTCTCTCGCCGAGCATCGACAAGGCTGCATATCCAGATAGCTTCGCGAACGATCTTGATGCCAGTGATTATCGGATTGATGTGAACGCGAAACTTGGCCACGATGATGACAAGTCAGAGTTTATTGCAAATGCCAACGAGACGCTCGCACGTCGATATGAGTCATTCAGTAACATAATCGAGCGCGATGACTGGGATTTGTTCTTTGGTGTGTTTATGACGACCGACCGCGTCAATCATTTTTTATTCAAACATTACACCGAGGATGGAACCTATCATGACGAGTTTATCGAATTCTATCAGACGGTTGATGAATATATCGGGGCACTTCGCGAGCAGTTACCAGACGACGTGACGATGGTAATTGCATCCGATCACGGCTTTACCACGCTTGAGTACGAGGTCCACTGTAACGCCTGGCTTGAAGAGGAAGGCTGGCTCTCGTATGCGGATGAAGAGCACGAAGAATTAGCTGATATCAGTGATGACACACAGGCGTATTCACTGATTCCTGGGCGATTTTATCTCAATCTTGAGGGCCGTGAGCCAAATGGCGTCGTTCCTGAATCTGAGTATGAATCCCGGCGTGATGAACTCAAGCATGCACTCGAGCGCTTAGAAGGCCCAGACGGCACGCCAGTCGCAGAGCGGGTAGTCAAACAAGAGGAGGCGTTCCGTGGTGGTCACGATGATATCGCTCCTGACTTAGTCGTGATTCCAAATCATGGCTTCGATCTAAAATCTGGATTTGGTGGGGGCGAAGATGTCTTCGACACCGGCCCACGAAACGGCATGCATAGTTTTGATGATGCAACGCTGTATGTTGACGACCCATCAGTGCAGATTCGCGATGCAAACCTCTACGATATCGCGCCAACGATATTGGATCTCATGGATATCGAGTATGCGCGTGCCGAGTTCGACGGTGCGAGTCTCGTGCAATAGCGCGGATGCTGGCGCCTACCACGACTGAGGCCGTGAGTTCCCTCGCCACTGCTACCGTGAGACTGGTGTGTGTCCCATTCTTACTACACCTCGATACGTGAGTGCTTAATCAGCTACCCCCACCCTCTTTCGCTCGTTGAGGGACTCCACTCGAACGGATTGGACTGGGTCACTCTTCTCATCGACGAGACTGATTTGCTCATCAAGAAATGTTGGCTCGAAGCTAGAAATTCAGCGCTCAACGAACAATCGTTACGGGCATCGAGACCGCTCGCATGACGTGTTCAGCGACACTCCCAACGATAATTCGCTGTAATCCGGTCCGACCGTGACTACCGATAATGATCTGATCGACATCGGCTTGTGAAGCAATTTCTGTGATCGTCTCGACTGGCTGGCCAACTTCGACGACTAATTCGATCTGCGTGTCAGCCATGCCAGCGCCCTCTAAGCTTCGTTGTTCAGCCTCAAGGATTTCTCGTGCACGGTCACGCGCCTGCGTCTCGAAGTTGCCTTCTGTCGAACTCTCATATCCAGCGAATCCGTCGACTGGATCAAGGACGGTGAGTAGACGAACATCTACGTCAGGAAAAACCGACCCTGCGTACTCAACCGCTGCGCTCGACTGTGGTGACCCATCGACTGGAATCAGAACTGATTCAATCATCGGCCTTCGACCTCCCGGCGGGCATTTTTCGAGAGCGCTCAAGATAGCCAGATATCACATCTTCAAGTCGGCCTAACAACACGAGTGTCGGTGGAAGGGTCATAATTGCAGCGACGAGTGTCAGTGCAATCACGCCGACGGTCAGGAACCCAAAGTCACTCAAAATCGGGAATGGCGACAGCGTCAGCGCAGAGAAGCCAAAGACGGTCGTGAGTCCAGAGACAGTGATTGCTTTTCCAACCCGAGAGCCAGCGATTTCAACTGCATCGAGTCGAGAGACACCCGATTGTCCCACCTCCTCGTAATAGCGCTCCATGACAATAATCGTATATTCAGCACCAATTCCAACACTCATTGCCCCTAATGAGGCTCCTAATGAGGAGACTGGGATATTGAGCGCTGCCATATAGAGATTTTGCCATCCGATGACAAATACCATCGGGACGAGCGGCGCGATTGCGCGAACGAGGTCACGGTAATACAGTAATAGCGCAGAGAACACGGCTAACAGTCCAAGCCCGGTCGTTGTATTCCGGCTGTTTATTTGCTCAACGATGCTTGGCGTTGAGACCGCTGCAGTCCCCGTCATTTGTGCGCTCACGCCAGATGGTGGTTGTGAAAATTCAGTGACGCTCTCCATGATTGCAAGCATATCGAGCAACTCGTCTGTGTTCATATTCCGCTCGCCAATAACGGTGATATGCGCCTGGCCATTGTTGTAGTAATTTTGCTTCTGACTCTCGGGGACGCGCTCCAGCACGGCGTTGACACCCGTTCGCGTTTCAGGGATCTCTCCACCGTTATACTGCTTGATGAGTGTTGCTGGCGTCTGTAGCCCTTCGACTAACGGCTTATCTTCGGCTATCTGCCGCGTTGTTTCCATCCATTGCAACGTCTCTGGATCGCGTAAATTCGACCCAGAGACGAGCATGTCATACTGGACGCTTGACCCGCCACCAGTGACTGTTCGGAACTGTTGGAGATCAACGTATGCGGGTAGGTCCTGCGGGAAGAATTCTTCAGTATCAGCGAGCGTTTCAAGATCAGAGCCGACCTCTAATCCGCCACCAAGCAAGAGCATCGCAACGAGTAGCACGAGTGCGGGATTCGCTGCGACAAATCGCGTGGTCTTGCCTAACACATAGCCCATTTTGCCAATCTCTTCATCTTCGCTGGACGCAGCCGTCTCATCGTCACGACGGGATCCTGACTGCTGTTGCTTCCCGCCATCTGCTGCGGTTGTGACATCTGACTCAGCTGAGTCGGTATCATCGCCAAACAGTGTGTCTCGAAGTGAGAACGGCTCTTTGCCTCGTCGCCACCGAGCATAAAGTGTCAATACCGGCAATAGAAGAATAATTGCCGAGAGGAAGGTGAGCCCAATCCCGAACATCGACGTTTGTGCAAACCAGACAAACGCCGGCGTGTCCGTCGATGAAACCCACGTCGCCCCGAAGCCAAGAGCTGCAGAGAGCGCTGCAATCGAAACTGGTGGGCCAATTCCACCGAGTGCGAGTGGAAGCGCTTTTTTCGGTGGGTACGATTCAAGTTCCTCTTCATACCGCTCGTGGAACTGCACAGAGTAATCAATCCCTAATCCAATCAAAATTGGGAAGACAGCGCTCGTGAGTGTTGAGTTCGGAACACCGGCATATCCAATCGCTCCGAAGGTGTATATGACCCCGACGAAGACAGCAACAATCGGGAGTAGACGGAGTCGTACACCGCGGAATATGAAGAAGAGTGCGACCGTCATCAGCCCAACAGCAAGGCCCAAGAGTTGTTGTGTGCTCTGTCCGATTAGTTCGTTCAGTTGTGCTGAGAAGGCGGCTGAACCCGTCACGGTCACTTCGACGCCGGCTGGGAACCGTGCCCACTCTTTCTCTGATACAGCCTCTTCGTATATCGGTCGCGATTCGGGTTGACTGATATCTGTCGTGCTGCTTATCGAGATAATTGTCTGGTCAGGTGAGCCGATGACGCGCTCAATCTTGGCCTGTGAGTCCGGTATCCGTCCATACTCCGCGCGAACTTGGTCGGCCGGACTCTGTACCGTGTCTACATTCTCAACCTCTTCCATTCGGCGGTCGAAGCGGTCGATCGCTGCCATCGTCGCAGGGTGGCTCACCTCCCCACGGACGAGTGTCGCAAGACTATCGCGGTCGAATGATTCCTGGAATGTGTCGAGTGTTGGGTTCGACCCGACGAAGGCACTGTTGCCCGTCACAGACACAATCTGTGAAGCGCCGACGAAGGCAACCCCGATGAGCGCAATTGCGAGTAGTATTGTTGCGACTGGGTGTGCCTGAATGATACGCCCAATTCGTGCAAAGAACTGTCGAGAACGTTTCATAGCTTATGTCTCCTGATCAAAAGCGACGGTAGACCACCGCGCCACCGCCTAAGAGTACAATCGCTCCGATACCGACTGGGAGAAGTGGTAGTCCACCACCTTCACTGTCAGAGACTGGGATACCAGTTGAAAGCGAGCCAGTGAACCGTGTATCGCCATCGGCTTCGTCATAGCGGACCTCGACGCTTGACCCATATGATTTGGCGAGTGCATCGCCTGAGGCACTCACACGGAACTGTGCGGTGACAGTCTCATCTGGTCCAATCTCACCTAAGAATGCACCGTCATCAGATGAGGAGAGTGGGTCGTTTGTAAACAGGCGTGCGTTCGCATTTGAGACCGGCTCAGACCCAGTATGGCGTAACTGCACGGTGAGTGTTGCAGTTCCACCGGGCGTGACCGACGTATTCACACCGACAACTTCGAATCGATCCTGCTCAGGTTTGATTTCAAGTGGCTTTCGGAGTGGTGTTGACAGCGTCTGTATGTCTCCATCGGCATTTTCATACTCGACGCTGAATGGCATCGAGATTGAACCTGGCTCTGCCTCATTCGGAATCGCAACAGTAAATGAAACCGGAGCACTGTCTCCAACAGTGAGGTCACCGACGGCAGATTCACCGTTAACGACCGACACAGCACTCGTCTCTCCAATGCGGACGACAACATTATTCGCTGGCACCGGCCCTTCGTTGCTAATCGTTGCTTCGATTCGTGCCTCGGACTCATCGACTCTGAAATCAGTCAGTGACATGGACTCCAGAGCAAAATTCCGCTCAGACGCGACTGTCACTCCTGTTGAGAGCGGGTCGGATGTGCGTGCAACGCCGTTTTGATTTTCGTATTCAACCCCGGCTGCGACCGTATAAGTTCCACCTGCGACATCTGGACCAGCGCCCATTTGCAAGCGAAATGCGTGTGAGTCGCCGGCTGAAAGCTCAGAGACGAACACAGAGGTGGTCGTTGATTGGCTCGTTTGCTTCCCGAAGAAGATGCCAGGTGTTTGGGTTTCGAGTCGAACTGTGGCATCGCGTGCAGTCTGTGTCCCAGTGTTCACTAATTCGTAGCTGACTTGTCTTGTATCTCCGGCTACAACAGTCGTCTGCTCCGTCGCTCGAAGTTCAAACTCTGGGCGATCCTCAATACGAATCTCGATCGTCTCCGAGACTGTTTGCTCACGGTTCTGTCTGTCTGTATCTTCAAACTGACCGTATGCAATTACACGCGGATGTTGGTAGGTTACCTCAACTGGAATTTCGTAGGTTCCTGGTTGAGCAGCACCTATTTCGAGATCGAATCCGACAGTCCGCTGGTCACCATCGACGAGGCGGCCCAGTGACTGGGTTCCGGTATTTACTTCGATTGGCGCGTCGATCGCGTCTTCGTCAATCGATATCTGTACGCTCTTCGCTGTCTTCACTTCGTTTTCGAACTCAACTCTGCCGCCATCGAGTAATTCTCCATTATTGATGACGTTGACATTGAGTGTTGCATCTTCGCTCGCGCGGAATTCAATATCGGATGAACTTACCGTCAAATTCGGCGATCCGATGACCTGTTCCTCAGCAGCAAGTACAGTGGTTGGAACAACGGCACTCATCAGACACAGTGCGACAATCAGTGTGAAAAATTTTCGAGGCATTGATGACACATCCAGCATCGTGAATACGAAACAAAACGCTACGTTTCTAATTGATTTGTGGAGTCTGATAGGTATCAACCTTTGTATCGAACGGTCGTTCTACAGAGAGGGTGGCTGAATCTCTTGCGATCAATTAAAAGTTAGGTTGTTTCTGTATTCCGCTTGTGGACGGTTTCCTCCCCAGTCTACTCACTCACTTCGCTTTGCTTCGCTCCTTGAGGAAGGGGACTCCAGCTTGAAGATGGTGAGATGGTTCTGTGCGGCCGTTGCGTGGTTGCTTTGAGCTGGTCTCTCTCGGTGATCTCAGGGTAAGTCACAGATTCAACAAATTTTCTGCATACTCATGCAAGACGGCAGAGTCTGGGTCACCAGTTGTTGCCCGTCTGAAGAGAGTTCCTTGAATCAGTGTCACGAGAACGGTGGTGGTAGCCTGTGGGTTTTCAATGCGAAACCGTCCATCCTCAATACCTGCTTTCAAACACGAGTGTATCGTGTCGTGTAGCTGGGTCTCATTATTCTGGATTGTTTTCCGAAACCCATCATCATGAGTCGCCTGCGTTCGCAGTTCGATATACGCTTGACAGTGTGGTCCGGTCGCAAGACAGTCACTCTCAGCCGACGTATCAAACACGAACTCTAAGAATGACTCCATCCGTTCGCGCGGGCCGATTGCTTCGTTCTCGAAAAACTCACACAGCAGTTGGTCAAGCACCGTTCGTAAAAGTGCTTGCACGATTGCATCTTTGTTTTCAAAGTGATAGTAAATAACTGATTTCGAAATATCGGCTCGAGTTGCAATCTGTGCGATGCTCACTCCTGAGTATCCTTCTTCGCAGATCACCTCATACGTGGCCTGTAAAATTGTGTCGCGGGTCTTTGTGGCATCGGGTTCAAATAGAGAGATATGTTCCATATGAGTGTTCTCGCTTCGTGAGAGATTTGTTGTGTGAGCTGGGTAACCTCTTGTGATTAGTACCACACACTGACATCCTCGCTCCATCTTATGACAGTGTAGCTATCAAGCAGCTGTTTTGTCATCCTTCGTTCTTGAGAGCGAGACTGTCACACCCAACAAGAAGCGTGTGGGTAGTTGAATTCGTCTTACTGTTTGTACAGATAGAGCACTGCGACAGAAAACACCGCTTCTGCAACCTTTGTCACGACCGCGAAGGGACTCCAGGCCGCTCCAGTTGCAAAAAATGCCGCAATTGTCACGAGAGCGTATCCTGCTGCCACGAGATGCAGTTCACGCCGCCAGTACTGTGTCAGGAAGATAGCCGTCCCACCAAGGAATCCAAGCCCATTAAAGATGAATAAGACGCCAAATGTGTTGCTTAATCCGAGTCGTGATGCCAAAAGCAGATGGACCACGCCAGTGACAAGCGCTGCACCGATTGCAACGTAGCCAGCGCTGTTGGATGGGAACTGAAACGTAGAATCCTGTGAAGTTACTGTCGACATAGTGTATCAAATAGATACTCGATATTAAACATACACTACTGTCAGTCAGTGTTAGCAATCGAGTGCTGTAGCTACCGGTGAGAAAAAATAAAAAAAGAGATCGAATCGCGAGGTGCGATGTCGATTAGTTCGTACGCCGGACGGCCAGTAGTGCTGCTGCAATAAGTGCAGTCAGCGCGACCACAATACCAAATCCAGGTGTGCCAGCGTCTGTCGATGGCGTGTCGGTTTCTGTGTCATCTGCTGGCTCTTCTGTTGGTGTTGGCGTGTCTGGTTCTGGTGTTGGTGTCGGCGTTGGCGTTGACGTGTCTGGTTCTGGTGTTGCTGTCGTTGGAGTCTCCTCTTCGTCAACTTGCTCAACGACTTCAACTGAAGCGCGGTCAGTGTTATCACCATCGTCAACTTCTACGACATACTCACCGGGCTGGGCTCCATCAAGTGAGATATTGACGCTGTACGTACCGTCTGTTCCCCACTGGTCAGTACTACTCAGCGTTACAGAATTATCTCCTTGGTCAAGAAGCTCAGCTGTGATTGTATTATCATCAGCACGGCGGTTCGTTTGACCAGTTACCTCGATCGTACCGTTTACTTCGACTGGACTGGTGACCGTTTCAACAGTCGTCAGGCCGTCTGACAGTCGGAATGTTTCGGTAACAATCAGGTCGTCGCTCGCCGTGTCATCTACTGTGTTCGCTAGGATACTTGATCTAACTTGATCTCCGGTTCCAGATAATCCTGTGTCGATGA
>JAQCNF010000102.1 GCA_028275165.1 Haloquadratum sp. | reverse complement strand
TGGGACACTCCGAATCAACGCCTGTGGAGACTGCGCTCCCTACGGACACCAATTCGGTGTCTGCAAAGCGCGTCGTGGAAGCAGGAAGCCCTACCCTCAAGGAGCCAACGGCGTCAGCCGTGAGCGAGTAGGGTAGGGTAGTTCACTATGATCAAGCAAGAGCCCGATGTTCCTGAAGACGTTCCAGAATACCTCTCAACTGGATTGGATAAACAGTCGCCAGAGACGCTTCGAGACATCTCTGAGTTTGCAAAGCAGTTGGCCGAGTGGAAAGAAGCGAAGGCCCAGAGGGAAATGGAGGAACATGTTGAGAAAACACCGAGAAAGACGCCGGACGAATGGGAGGAAGAAGAGTGGCTGGAGGCTGTTGAAGAAGCACGCGATGATGCTGACCTTGTTGAACACAAAGGCACGCTCACGACCAAGACGATAGATGGCCGCGATTACTATTACTTGCAGTGGCGTGAGGGGTCAAAAATAAAATCTGAGTACGTTGCCCCAGTCGTGCCCGCGAATTCAAACGAGTAGACACTGACCTGCAGTATATATTGTCATAATTTGTCGCATACACCGCGTTCTCAAGCGATACATCCCGCTACCAAAAGCGCATCAAAGGGTGCTATCAAGCAATACGTCTTGTGAGTCAACGATTACTGTATGATCGAACAGTGGTTTGATGATATTGCTGTCTTGGCCCTCCACTGCTGACGGAGTAATATGAACTTGCGTCACTGCTCCCCGAGAACTGAGTTTGCCCAACAGAACATGCAAAAACCTGAAGATGGTTTCCACCGTTTTGTGATCAAACAGACTTTCCAGCGGATCTATTGATACACTAATTCCACCATCGACAGTCTCCCAATTTTCGACGATGCGCGTGGCCAAAATCCCTAGCCGCCGCAACTCTGTAACGCGATCAATTCGGGCTGTCTCAACTGTCCCAGAAACCGCCTTGGGGATTGATTGGGTACAACTGATTGTGAGTACGGTTATTTGATTGGCAGTGGCCGCTATCGATTCAAGTTGAGCTTCTGGTAGCGGCCGATATCTGACGAGCAGTATGTTGCGATCACTCTGCTCAGCTCCTCCAAGCAACGCTTGGTGAACATCGTATTTCTGGTCTGGTTGTGAACTACACTGTACCAAGATGGTTGTCCCTGGGGACAGATCAAGTTGTGACAAGTAGTCGGCTTCTCCACTTGATGCTTCAGGTAATGACTCAGTGGTCGTTGCTGTCTCTGTAGCAGTTACGTCAGTTTCTGTTCGGTTAGTTTCCTCTGTTGGTGGTGACGGCTTGTCTGCTTCAGTAGCAGAGGTTGTCGGTGAATCCGGATTGCCAGAAAACTGAAGCACTAAATCAATTAGCTCGTCTTTCTCAAGTGTTTGCAACTCACTGCGGGTTGGATTAGATTTTGATATACCATCTAATACTGCATTGCCTGATACTTTACTCTCGGCTTTGGTGTTTGAATCCTCGGTTGCGGCCGATATAGTACCATACTGTGAGGCAGCAGTAGTGGAAGTAGCACCACCGGTGGGTGATTTGGTCTGCGATTTCGTCCTTTTAAATCCATCTGGTGTTTGGGCAAGTAAGTCGTGCAGTCGGTCGACGAGCGGATCGTAGGAGTCTACGATTTCCGTGCGTTGTACTATCTCAGTTGTCCCCGATTCGAATGCTTCACTCTCAACAGTTTCCGGCACGGCATCTACCACGAGAATAACAGGGAGAGACCGATTCACCGAGCGGATATGTGAGAGGAGTTCAAACCCGTTGCTATCAGTGAGTTCAAACTCGCTCACAACACAATCAATGCGATTTCGCTTGAGTGTCGTGGTTGCGGTAGCAACGTCATGGGCGGTATAGACCTCAAAATCGAATTCCGTAGAGAATGTTTTTGCACTGGAAATTGCCCTGTCGGTATCGCTGTCTACGTAGAGCAAACGCGATACTGTGGACATATATGCTCGTATAATGGGGTTATCTTAAATTCCTACCGATTATTGTCAATATTTGATAATTTTGATTACACTATCATCGCCAGTTTCCAAGCACTTCACGGCGAATGCCACAAAGCTTGACCCCGAGGTATTTCACTCCTGTCGGGGACAATGGGAGCCGACCACGTCGATCGCCAACAGAGCAGTAGATCTGCTGAGATGGACGAGATAGTTGACAAATTGAACTCCAGTATCGATGCTCTTTTTTTTGATAACATTGTCCAATAGTATGATGGATCCTCACGAGCATCTGTTGATTGCGCTTGTGATGGTTCTGTGTTATATAATCGTTGCGAAGCGAGAACTCCCCTCAATTGAATTATTAGCTATCGCCTTTGTCGGGAGTCAGCTCCCTGATCTCATCGACAAGCCGCTGGCTATCGAATTAGATGTGATTCCGACTGGCCGTGTCTTCATGCACTCACTCCCAGTTGCGATCCCAGTGTGGATGATCTTGTTAGTATATACGTGGCGAACAGAGAGACCGCACACTGGTGTTGCGTTCGTAATTGCGTATGCCTCTCATCTTGTGGGCGACCACTACAGAATGTTGGCCGACGGGCAGGTACCAAACGACCTATTATGGCCTTTTCGCCCACATAGTCCGTTTCCAGAGATCCCTTACTGGGCCGGTCCTCACAATATCAACGTCCATTTAGTTACGTTCTTCTCAATTGCAATACTCACGATAACCACGTTCTATATTATATCGGATGTCAATGATCACATACTCAATAATAATTGAGCTAGCAGTGGTGTACAACTCTGTGCTCCAACGTCAACCTGCAAAGTGGGTTTAAACATAAAATATCCGATTGGAGTCAACAAAATGAAAAACAAATTATATAAATACCTGAATCCCGAAATTGGGTTTATGTAGCAAGAGACTACAGTCATCTGTATATCCATCTGCACACCACAATAATGAGTAAGAAACAACAATATAGGTTCGTATCCGGCCTGCTTGCATGGACGCTCGCTGGATTTTTTTTGCTGTTAGTCACCGAGTGGTTCACCTATGAGCGACTCTTTATTATCTCGTTCGTTGGGTTACTGATCGTCACTGCACTGACCACAACGATACACATACGGCCCTCTTGGCGCCGTCGGGTAAGATGGGTGGTTTTCGTCGGTCTCATTGGATTTCTCGTTATTATCGGTCGGAGGACAGCGGATATACTGGAGGGAATCTGACTGTGCGGATGCGTAGTATTAGGCTGGGTTCTCCCCGGTTACTACTTGTTGGTGTTCTTTTTGTTACTGCAACCGGTCTCACAATCGGAGCCGTTACCTCTTCAGCTACGTACGGCCCTTACAATTATGAATGGGACGGAACAGGGGATCTCAGAGAGCTCGCTCATGGGAGCGGTGCAGAGGTCGAGACCATTGGTGTGACGACGGAGTATCAGACGGCTGATTCTGATCAGGCAGTTGCGTTTGTAATAGAACCTTCCGAATCATACTCCGGTTCAGAGACTGAGGAAATCGATACCTTTCTAGAAAGAGGTGGAAATGTGGTTATCGCATCAAGTCGGGCCGGGAGCGCAAATCAATTACTTGCCGACATTGGAGCTGAATCAAGATTTGATGGACGGCCACTTCGTGACGCCCAACAGTACTATCGCAGTCCTGCCCTACCAGTGGTGGAGCCGGTAGATGAGACAATATCAGATGACATAGCCTCTCAGGTGATACTCAATCACGGTACTGCTGTCACTCCGTCAGGCGACAGCACTGTGCTTTTGCACAGCTCTCAATCCTCATATATCGACTCAAATATGAACCAAACACTTGATGAGGATGAGCCAATTCGTGAGTATCCAGTCGTAGTCCGTGAGGATGTTTCGAATGGAAGTGTACTGATTGTC
>JAQCNF010000075.1 GCA_028275165.1 Haloquadratum sp. | reverse complement strand
GACGAGGACGCTCTCAAAGCCCTCCAGCGGGTGGCAGCAGTCCGACCCGAAGACTGCACCCCAGCCATCCCAATCCTTCGAACTCTGCTGACGCTTGATGAGACGCCTGGGAAAGTGGATGTGTTACTCACACTGGCTCGCATTGGTGGGACGGAAGCTGAAGCGATTGCTCCGTTGAGCGACGATATCATGCCATATCTGGAGGCTGAAGCAACGCTTGCTCGAACAGCAGCAGCTCGCTGCATGGCAGTTATTGCAGTGGAGAATCCTGACGATGCCGTTGAAGCAGTCTCTCCGTTGGCCGCTATTGTCGAAAGCGAAACTGACGCCGAGTGTCGGAAACAAGCTGTCTACGCGCTCTCCAGAATCACAGGCGAGTATCCTGAGGCGGTGCAACCGCATGCTGAATCGCTGAAAACTGTCGTGTTGGACGATGATGTAGCCGATGAAGTTCGGCTGAATGCAACGGCTGCACTGGGCCGCACTGTCAGCGAAGATCCAAGCGTCGGGGTTGACATGGTCGACGAGTTGGTTACGTTGTTCGACGCCGAGCACACAAAACTCCGGAACAACGCAATTGGGCTGATCGTTGATGTTACGGCGGTGCATACGGATGTTGTTGAGCCATATGTTGATGACATTGCACCGTTGCTAAAGACAGATGATGCCTACACTCGGGTCAACGCCTCAGGTGCGCTGAGTCGTGTCGCTGAGGATTTCCCGGCGGCCGTCAAGCCACTCACCCCCACACTAATCGAGTTGCTGAATGATGATAATCAAATCGTCCGGGAGAATGCTTGTTGGGGACTTGGATACCTCAGTGCTGAAGATGCGACTGCTCGTCTTGAGGAGTGTGCCATTGACGACGAGGAACCAGATGTTCGATCAACAGCGTCGTGGGCTCTGACACAAATCCGGCAGTGAGAAGCTCACATATTCCAGCACATGGGAGCAACTCGTTTTTGTATTAGACATCTAATTTTTACAACAAGAATTTTATCACTACCTTCGAGAACTTCACGTGGCTGGTAGCAACTTACAGCCACACCGTAAACTCACTTTGCCAGCTTGGTGAGGCAGGCGGTGGTCTCTGCTCCCTCCCGTTCTGCCTCTTTCGATATGTTGGTACGATGAATACTGGCTACTACTCGTGGTCGGTTACATATCGATGACGGTGTGTGTCGTTTCGACTGGGCTGAAGTCTTTGGAGCCGACAAATTCTGGGAAACTTGCAGTTGGGCGAGACTGGTGGTGAAAGGAGCAGCCGCTATGGGTCTTTGAATCAGTAAGTAGGATGGCTGCTCTCCGGACTACAGATCGCGCGGCTGGACTGTTTTCCGGTCGTTTGCCTCGGCCCGCTCGGCAGCTTCCTCAATTAGGTCAGTGACTTCTTTATTGAATGCGTCGTAGAAATCGCCTGAGACTGCGTGATCTGCCAGTACTTCCTTCACACCTGATTTGACAATGAGGTCAGTCATTCCGGATCAGAATTCTTTGCGGGTATATATAAGCGTTTGAGATTCTGTGTCAGTCGATCTGTTACTGTGTAGACCATGGACAACACACCGACCCAGTGTTGAGGTGCGCAATTACCTTGGTAGACATATTGAAACTTCGGCCATGAGACTGTCCACTCTCTTTCGATGGTTTCGCTCTCTCGCCGACTACTATTCATCAACCGGGACGTAGAGATCGCCGTTGAACCGAATAGCATCGTCAGGGCCTGTCTCTGGATTCTTGTCTAGTGAGGCGTGTCTTGCACCAATTGCGAGGTCGTAGACTGACTGTCGGGTTCCTGTCTCGGGGTTCTCATAGAGGTTTGATCGTGTCTCTGACATGATTCACTGAATAGTGATCGATCTGATTACAGATTCAAATAGTTCGTCTGGCGGTATGAGTGACAGAGTAGGGGCAGCACACACTGGTATCCAGTTCCAAATTAAATCAGTTGATCTACTTAAAACACAGTTTTACGCCACCGCTCCAAATGAGTACGTCTGTATGTTAGCATATTCTGCTAATCACCGACTGAGGTATCGCAACTGACACCCCCCGTTTTCGAGTTGTAATGTCCAGTGGATATTCAAAGTGACAACACCCTGGATCAACTATCACTATATCTTGCTCCCCACGGTCTCCCGCGAGATTGATACCCGTCGGCGTTTAATTTCTGACTGTCAAGGACTACCCATGGAACAGATGAACAATAATGACAAGAGGCCACTTGGGGCCGTCGCCGAGAGTGCTTATGAGATTCTGTTGGAGCAATGCGAAATCGAAGACGGCTTTCCTCGTAGTGACGCACGTGCAGAATTGTTGGAGGCAGACTTCACCGAGGGAGA
>JAQCNF010000066.1 GCA_028275165.1 Haloquadratum sp. | reverse complement strand
CATGTCACAGAACAGCAGACGGTCATTTTTAAAGACGACTGGCGCAGTAGTCGGCGGAATTGCCCTCGCAGGATGTAGTGGAGGTGGTTCTGGAGGGTCAGAGACTGAATCAGCGGCTGGAACGACGGTTGGCGAGAGTAGTGGCTCTGGTGGGTCACTCGATCGAGTTGGAATGTCTGCGTATGTTCGTGGGGGGTCTTGGATTACTGCATATATTGAGGCAGCCAAGTTCTATGCAGAAGATATTGGTATTGAATTAGACGTTCGACCAAATCAACAAAGCGCTCAAAAGCAAGTTCAAGACATCCGTGAGTTCGCAAATGGGGATTATGATGGCATTCTCGTTGGAATCTGGTCAACAGGTGCTGCAGAAGGAGCGATTAACCAGGCAATCGAAGGTGGGACACCAGTGTTTGCGACAAATGCAGATACCTCAAGTAGTGAAATTCCGATGTATGTCGGTTTCAGTAATTATGATGGAGGAGCCAGTTCTGGTGAGGAAATGATAACTGCACTTGAAGAGCAATATCCTGAGAAAAGTACATACGAGGTTTTGAATATCCGAGGTCCACAGGGCAACCAGTCAGCGAATCAGCGCTCACAAGGATTCGTCGATGTGATTCAAGAAAGTGATTCCGTCGAGATTCTCGAAACGCTCAATGGGGAGTTCGCCAGAGACAACGCACAGTCAACCGTTCAGGAGTGGATTAACGCGAACCAGCGCCCAGATGGGATTTACTCTGCCAATCTCTCGATGGGGCTTGGTGTTGTCCAAGCACTTCGAAACCTCGATATCCTTGTCCCGCGAGGCGAGGAAAATCATATCGTGTTAACACAGATGGACGGGAGTCCCGAGGTAAACCCATTGGTTGGTGACGGCATGATTGATGCGGCAGTTGATCAGCCGAATTACTTCTATAATCCGATTGCTCTGGAATATATGCGGCAGTATGTTGAGAATGGGAAAGACCCCAATGTGATCCCAGAGGTTGGAACAGAAATCACCTCTGGTCAACTCGATATTCCTGCCGGGCAACACAAAGGCGTCGAAATGTGGTCGAAGGCAATCTGGGAGCCGGGCGTGGTGCGTGAGCAGAACGGTCACCCGTGGTTCCGAACAAACAGTATCGTCATTACTCAAGAGA
Source organism: Haloquadratum sp. (assembly GCA_028275165.1). Classification (GTDB taxonomy): domain Archaea; phylum Halobacteriota; class Halobacteria; order Halobacteriales; family Haloferacaceae; genus Haloquadratum. The sequence continues at coordinate 6,233 of JAQCNF010000066.1, read as the reverse complement.
ACTTTGACCAGCCGTTCCTCTGGGGCAACGTCTGGGGCTGACAACGCTTTTCTCACTCATCAACATGTCTACTACAGAGTCATTGCTTGGGATAGCCTCGGCAGACCGTGATGATATTATTCTGACAGTCTTAGATAATATGATCTGGCCGATTTTAGCCGTTGTCATCCTCGGCATTTTCTTGACTGTTCCGCAGACGTTTCGGAATGCGCAAGCGATTCGACTTATTCTCTGGGGAGCCGTACCGATCGGACTGTTAGTGTTAGCTGAAAGCCTCTGCCTACTCTCTGGGCATTTTGATCTTTCTATCGGATCAATCGCTGGGTTTTCAGCGATGTTTACTGGCATGGTGCTCGGGACATGTCCTTCGTGTTGGGGATTGACGACAAATCCATGGATAGGCTTCGGGCTCATCTTTCTCATCGGGGGGTCAGTCGGATTTATTAATGGCGTGATGATCGGAAAAGTTGGACTGAACCCTTTCTTACAGACACTGGCTTTTCTTATCATCTTCCAGGGTGCTAAAACTGCGATGCAGACACAACCGGTGACAGGACTCCCGAGCACTTATACACAGGTTGGTGCCTCACCCGTCTTCGCGATCGCTGTCTTTCTGAGTATGTTTCTTCTTCTGGGGTTCATCCTCAAGTACACTACATTTGGACAGGCAGTGTATGCACTTGGCAGTTCCAAGAAGTCTGCTCGTGAAGTTGGGATTGATACAGAGCGGCTGATTATTGCGGTATATACCATGAGCGGCTTACTGTCAGCACTTGCTGGATTGATGCTAACTGGATTCGTTGGAGTTGTCCCGCCACTGATTGGTGAAGGATTGGTGTTTCAGGCCTTCGCTGGAGCAGTGATTGGAGGGATCAGTCTCTTTGGTGGTCGCGGGATGATAACCGGTGCTCTTGGTGGTGTGATTCTCATTCAGGTCGTCCAGTCAGCACTAAATAATAGCCCAGCAGTTGGAGCGACACAAATTCAAATGGTCAATGGAATTGTATTATTGGTCGCGATACTGTTGTACAGTACTCAAGAAAAGATTCGTGCCCGTATCTTAGCGAGTGGAAGCGTATGAGTCTCGAAGAAGAGTCACCGACAACATCAACGACGAAGACCGAACAGGCAACTGGGACGCCAGAACTCCGAGTTGAAGGGATATCAAAGCAGTTCGGACGGATCCTCGCTGTTGATGAAGTCTCACTCGAAGTCAGATCAGGAAATATTTTTGCGCTCGTTGGTGATAACGGCGCAGGCAAATCGACATTGATGAATATTTTGAGTGGTGTCCACCAACCCACCAAAGGTAACCTGTATAAAGGCGGTGAGGAAGTATCATTCACGAATCCATCTGAGGCTCGAGCAAAGGGTATTGAGACAGTCTATCAAGACCTCGCACTGATGGACGACCTCGACATAGGAACGAATATTTTCATGGGACAGTTCCCCAAACGAGGCATTGGACCAATCAAATTTATTGACTGGGAAACCACGTATGAGCGCGCTGAGCATATTATCGCTGATCGTTTAGGTCGGAATATTGACATTAAAACCGAGGTTGAGTTCCTCTCTGGCGGGCAGCGACAACTAGTTGCCATTGGACGCGCGCTGGCATTCGACCCAGATGTGATTATTCTTGATGAGCCGACGAGTGCACTGTCAGTTGATGCGACTCGTCTCGTGCAGGATACACTGAATACGCTCGCCGAATCGGGGATTACGATAATTATCGTCAGTCACAATATCGAGTCTGTACTTACCCACGCAGATAGAATTGGTGTGCTTTTTCAGGGCTCACTCGTTGATACTTATATCCCATCAGAAACAGGGCTTGAAGAGCTGAACGAGGTAATGACGACTGGATTTTCCTCATCTTAGAGAACCGGTGTTAATCGAAGAGCCACCAACGACGATTGCAGGGTTCAATAACTTGTAGTGTATGATCAGGTGATCACAGTCGTTTTTACTCACTCTCAGTTGCATGTCATATGGACATATCTGTAAATACAATTATCTTGGCCGTTGGCCCAGATGATGAGGACCGGGTTGAACGTTTAGCGAGCGTCGCTCTTCAGTTGGCACATCCAAACGATGCAAGAGTCATTCTAACTCATGTATTTGGCTCTGAAGAGTTTGAGAGATTGACTGATGAGTTGAATTTCTCAAACGCGACTGCAGAGGATATCGACAATCTTGTTGCCCGGCATGACACACTCAATCGAGTGGAGACGATGCTTGCTGACGAGGGAGTGAGTTGTTCTCGAAAGGGGATTGTCGAGAATATCAGTGAGGGAATCATTTCTGTGGCTGAGGAGATGGATGCTGACCGGGTGATTATTTCAGGCGGAGCCCACTCACCTGTCGGAAAGGCAGTCTTTGGGAGCACTGCACAGAGTGTTCTGATTGGGGCGTCCTGTCCGGTAACATATGTCCGCTCGACGGCAAGCGACTAATGCCCCCATATAGAGCCATCTTCAGCGTATCTTGCATTCGTAATGCGATCTCGCTGTGCAGTTGAAAGTTGGACGTTCGTTGCTTCAATGTTCTCTGCAAGTTGGTCTGTCGTCCGAGCACCGACGATTGGAATGCAGGTGAACTCATCCCACTCCATAAGCCACCGCAGTGAAATCTGTGCAGGTGTTGCTCCCTCCTCGGCAGCAATCGTGCGGATCTCATCAAGGACTTTCCACCCTCGCTCAGAGAGATACCAGTCGTCAAAGAAATCATCAAAGCTTCCCCGAGTTCCATCAGGAGCTCTGACTGCCTCAGGATCATCAGGGTCAGCACGCTCATACTTGCCAGTTAAGAATCCACCTGCCAGCGGGGAATACGGACAAACAGCAATATCTTGATCTGCACACACGTCAAGAAACTCTCTCACATCTTCATAATAACCTGCATGATGGAGTGGCTGGGTCACATCGAAACGGTGGAGTTGGTTTGTATCGGCCGTCCAGAGAGCTTTGGTGAGTTGCCACGCTGCCATGGTTGAGGCTCCCAGATAATGGACTTTCCCATCGTCAACGAGACCGGAGAGTGTTCGCATGGTTTCGATAATGGGGGTGTCCTCATCCCAGCGATGTATATAATATAAGTCGAGATAATCAGTGTTTAGCCGCTCAAGCGTGCCTTCGATCTGTGCTCGAATGTGTTTGCGACCGAGTCCAGAGTCATTCGGACCGGGTGGGCCGTTCCCATCAAATGGAAAATAGACTTTCGATGCAATGACGAAATCATCGCGCTCATACTCACTCAACCATTCACCGATATACTCCTCACAGAGTCCATTTGGCGTCCCATATACGTTTGCCGAGTCAATAAAATTAATTCCATGCTCCCATGCAGCATCAAGCAGAGAGAACGCTTCCTCACGATTCGTCTCAATTACCCCATTCGTCTCTTTCCCGAATCGCCACGTGCCGAGACAGAGTTCAGACACGCGGGTGCCTGTCCGCCCAAGTTGTCGATAGTTCATACAACAAAAAAACGGTCAGTGATAAAATAAAATACCGGGTTCCGGCGAGCACGAAGATACTCTCGTCGCTGGGTATATGATTATGCAGCAGCACACGTTAGTAAATCATGTCTGAAAGAGTTGCCATCTTGCAACGGCTTGATCCTACCCAAGTGGATGAGTATGTTGAGGCGCATGAAGAAGTTCCTGAAGCAGTCAGTTCAGCAATGAAACAAGGGGGTGTTGAAGAGTACGAACTATTCGTCACCGGGAATATCGCTGTTGGCGTCGTCACTGTCAATAATTTCGATACATTCGTTGAACAGTATCGAGATGATCCCCAGACACAAGAATGGGAGGCTCGCGTTGATCAATTCAAACTAAGCGGTGTTGACCCAGAGACGATGGAAATGCCGACAATGGAGCGAATCTGGCGGCTAAGCGACGAAGCATAGCGGTTAATTCAAATTACCGCCACCAGCGACTCTGAGAATCGATCCAACGATATAATCCGCCCTATCAGAGGTGAGAAATAATACTGCGTTCGCAAGATCATCGGGGCGCCCCATTCGACCGAGTGGAATGTCCTCAGCCCATTCGGCGAGAACTGTATCAACCGGCACACCACGGGATTCCGCTGCAAGTTTCGCTTCATATCTCACTTGAGAAGTCTCAGTCAAGTCGGTCGAGACGGCGTTCATCCGAATACCATCTTCAGCGAGCTCTCCAGCCATCCGATAGGTGAACCCGTTGACCGCAGTATTTGAGACGCCATATAGTCCCCTATTTCCGGTTCGTCGATCACCTGTTTGACTCGTTATATTAACGATACGTCCCTCAATACCAGCAGATCGCATGTGTGTGGCGACTAATTTAGTCATATAGAATTGTGCTCTGACATTGACACCCATTGTCTTGTCCCATTCAGTGAGTGATGCATCAATCATCTCATCTTCCATCGGCCAGATAGCCGCGTTATTCACTAAAATTGAGAGTTTATCGAATGATTCGATTGCCGTATCAACGAGTTCACTCACAGTCTCTGGATCACTAATATCACCTGGATGGCCAATAACCGTGCCCTCACCAAGCTCGTCAACCTGTTCAACCGTCTCGGTTACTGAGGAAGGGCTTCGAGAGTTGATTAAAACATTTGCATCAGTGCGGGCAAACGCCTTCGCGATTCCTTTCCCAATGCCAGATGTTGAACCTGTGATAATTGCTGATTCGCCGCTGAAATCAAAGCTAGTGGTCCCAACCATCAGTATATATGTAAATGGAGTGTGTAAAATATTGTTGGTTAGGTTACACACGGCTATGGGCCAGCCACCCTCCGTCAACTGGAATATTGGCCCCAGTAATAAAGCCCGCTTCCTCGCTGGCTAAGAATACCGCCACATTAGCGACATCACGCGGCGTTCCGAATCGAGAGAGGAGAGTCTGTGCCTGAGATTCTTCAAAATCGTCTTCAGTGACGATATCCTGAAGCGGCGTTTCGATATATCCGGGATTAATACAGTTCACACGAACTGATTCGTCTCCGAGTTCCATCGCCAGATCGCGCGTTAGATTAACCACACCCCCTTTCGCGGCCGCATACGGTGGACCACCACCGCCTTCGAAACCTCGAACTGAGCCAATGTTTATTATTTGGCCATTTTGCTCGACAATGTGTGGGATGGCATATTTCGCCGTGTAAAAGTAGCCATTCAAGTCAATCTCAAGAGACCGTTGCCATTGCTCGATCGTAATCGTCTGTGAGTCACCAACAATCTGTATTCCTGCGTTATTCACGACCACATCGAGGCGGCTATAAGACTCGATCGTTGTCTCAATCATAGACGCAACGCTTTCAGAGTCACTTACATCTGTCTCAACGAACTTCGCTGAACCAGGAGTGCTATTATTGATCACGTCTGCGGTTGGCGTTGTCATGTCTGTTTCGTATCGATTGCCTTGCTTTGGTGATTCACGAATATCTGCAATAATAATATTTGCTCCTTCCTCAGCAAACCGAATTGCGACACCTCGGCCAATACCGCTGGATCCGCCTGTAACAATAACTGTGCGATTATGATGACGTAAATCTTGAGTTGTCATTCGTCTACTGGAGAATGTCAGACGAGTTGTTTGATAATTTCGGTCAATACACCTCCAGATTATACACCTTCGTTATTAATGCCAGTTAAGCGAGATATGATTCACAGTATATATAGTCACCTGTAGATAGAGACTTTTGCCCGTCAAATATATGCTATATCTGATATCTAATTAACAATATTGAGATTAAATATCTCTGGAGTTAGAACTCACTTCGTGTAAGACCCCACCTCAGTAGGCAGAGACACGTGATTTTTATCCGGTGCGTTTCGGCTCCACCCTTCGAGTAGCCCTTTTTTACATTTATCTGATGGTACGTATATATATTATGCACGATATGATCAAGCGATGGTGCTCATCCAGATATATTCGGATCAACGAAAGTGGTTCGAGAGTTGGATACTCTTGCCATCATGTCATAGATTGTCGCCCGACCGCTTGTACAGCAGGAGTTAACAGTTGCTACAAATACGTTTTGTTTATTCAGTAGAGGAAAAAAATAAGATGAGTTAATTCTGGGGTGAGACCTGTGGAATGAGCAACACGCAGGCGGGAATCTTACGAGTGACCCAGATGTTGTGAAAATTCTGTTGTACGCGGCGTTCCTGTCACTGCTGGTGGGTCGTGAGCTGTTAGATCTGGTCACCGAGCAGGCCGACGATGAGATCGTGTTTCC
>JAQCNF010000059.1 GCA_028275165.1 Haloquadratum sp. | reverse complement strand
CCCACTCGACGATCGGCATCGCATAGGCGTAGTTGTGCGCGGACAGCAGTCCGAGACAGGGACTGTTGTCGAATCCGCGATCCAGGGAGACGGCCTTGACGCTGAGGTCAAGGCCATCAAGGAGTTCAAGAAACTCAGCGAGGACATCGCTAGTGGGTTCGCCAGCAATCAGCTGGCGAACCGCCGGCGTGTATCGCTTGTTACGTACCCACACAGAGAGCGTCGCGCACGCGTGAAACGCAGTTGTTCCTTGTTTCGCTTGCGAGAAGTACAGCGCTTCTGTTTCGTCCTCGTCACCGTCGTACGGATCAAGATGGAGGTGGAGGTCTGCCCAGACCTCCACCGGTCGATCCGGAAGTGTCGCAAGCGCATCTCGTTGCAGAAGCGTGTCCCCAACCGCCTCAACCGAGTCAGGTTCGAACTGCTCGGTGAGATGTCCCCGGACGGTGTTGGCGTGTGGTGAGTCGTTGGTCGTTTCGCAGACGTGATTGATTGAGGTCCCGCCGGCGCTGGCGCCGGCGAGGACCTCGTACAACGTCTCTGTCGTGACCTCGACATCATCACCGAGATCTATCGCAAGCTCTTCGTCGAGACTGTTGACGACAAAATTAAGCAGGTGCTCCTCTTCTATCTCGCTGTCTGCTTCGGTAGTTTTCACACCCTTCCCAAGCAGACACTTTCACTCAAACCCGATGTGATCGACTGAGTATTTCTTCAATCATCTCTTCGTCTTCTTCCGAGATACGATAATATTCTCCATCAATAACAATTCCACTTCCTTCTACACGCGATTGTGCTGCGGTACTGGGTTCTATACCGGACTGAGCATTTTAGGATGAATCGCCGATAGTTTGCTGTCCGGTCTCAGCAGCATCAGACGTATCGGTAGTCTCACCCAGTTCTCCTTGTTGAATTCCCCCAGATGAGCTAATTTGGGAGCTTTCTGAAGTCTCTTCAATTTCCACCGTTTCCGCGAGACCAGCGCTTTCCAGAGTGCTATTCCATGAGCCGAATCGATCTTCGTACAACTCTACTAAGCCAGGAGCAAACGTTTCTAGATCACTCCTTTCAGGAATTTCGTCTAGGTCAGATGAGAGGTCAGTGAGAGTTGCCAAGAGCACCTGCTCAGGAATCTGGTCCCAAACTTCGAGTTGGCTTTCATCGAGATCGGTCACGGAGGTTCGCTTCCGTAACTCCTCTTGGTACCTTGGGATCTGCCATTCAACGAGCTCATCGGTCTCATCGGCACGACCACCCGCATCAAAATGATTCTTCGAAACCCTCAGAATCCAGGAGATGATTTCCAATTTCTCATCATCCGCCGTGATGCTCACTTCATCCCAATCTAGTATATCCCAATTCTGGTTAGTTGACATCAAATCAAAGTATAATCAAATGATATGAAAAGTAATTAAACCCAGCAATTCAATACCTACTACCAGAACGTATGACGAAGATCGAGTTAGTTGAGTACAGCGAAACGTTGAATTATGAGGATAATGAATTGCTCGATTTATGGGTCGATGGAGTAGTTGAGAACGTTTCGAGCGGTAGGTTATGTTACGTAGAAGTACTCGTTCATTTTTTTAGCTCAGAGGGTGAAAAGTTGGGTGGAGGGAGTACTAGATTTAAAGATCTTGCTGCGGGAAGTCAATTGGAATTCAAGATACCGTATGAAGATACGAATCCTCTAAGCGTTCAAGAATGTGAAATTTATGTACTTTCTCCTGATACATCTGTTAGCACTTCTTATGAGTCCGATTAGATTCAAGCTAACTCTTCCTATTAAATCTGAACTGATAAAATCAATCTAGAGACGCTATATCGTATGAATCTGGCAACATACAACTGAAATGAAAATAGATCGGTGTTTTCTCCACTTGTGCTATCATTCGTCTTTAGCTAAGACTCACACCTCGGTTGTGTAGCGGTAGCGAGCGTCCCTTACAAGATCGGTCGTTGCTGGTGTATAATCTGAGCGTCTTCGATCAGCCGCTCCAGCAACGGTGGTGGCGAGTAGCCGAGGAACTCACCGAGTTCGTGGAGAATGAGCTGGGCGTGCGACCGAAAGGTCGCCGCCCAGCGTTCTGGTGGAAACACGATCTCGTCGTCGGCCTGCTCGGTGACCAGATCCAACAACTCACGACTCACCAGCAGTGACAGCAACGCCGCGTACAGCAATATTTCCACGATATCCGGGTTGCTTGTGTCGAATTCGTCCAGTTCGTACTGTGTCTTCAGCTCACGGAACAATGTTTCTACTTCCCAGCGACATCGATACAGCGTTGCTACATCTGCCGGGAGAAACTCTTCTCTCGGCAGATTCGTGATGTACAGATGGTAGTCGTCGGCGTCCGCGACACGGACGCCGACGACGCGGAAGCGCTTCGTATCTAATGAGCGCGTTCCTTCGTACTGCCCTCGCTTGAATTCCGCTTCAACCTCTACGTCAATATACTTTCGCGAGAGATCATCAACTACATCGTGAATCTGCTTGCCCTCCGAGGGAATGGCGCGGAGGCCGCGCTCTACGATGATTCTTGGCCTGGTCGTCCCTCTGAACTCAGCGACGACCAGTTCAACCAGTTTTCCGCCCGTCTCCACAATCCACCCGAAGAGGCTGGCTATGATATACCAGCGTGGAGTACGGCTATCGCTCAACAGTATCTTATCGAAGCGTTCGACGTTGTATTCTCTCGACGGCACGTTCGCAGACTGATGTACGAGGCCGGGGTCTCGCCAAAGAGACCCCGGCCAGAGCCAGCCTCTGCTGACGAAGCCGAACGCGAAGAGTTTGAAGAGACAGTCGAAAAAAAGTAGGCCGACGTGACGAGGACGCAACAGTCGCCACGATTGATCAAACCCGGAAAGCAGTTGGACCAGACCTCTACAGGGCATGGTATCCGGTTGGCGAGAGGCCGACAGCTGGAGTGTCGGCCTCTCGCATGGGCGTGAATCTACTTGGGGCAGTCACCGAATACGGCGATACAACGGTCTTGGAGTGTGGCGGCTCGTTCACTGGTGGGGTGACGATCCGTTTTCTGGAACATCTCCAAGCAGAGTTCGGTGAGAAACTGATCGTGCTGTTGGATCAAGCAACGTACTTCACCGTCGAGGCGATGAAGAACTTCGCCGCCGAGGGACCAATCGGGTTAGTGTATTCTCCGACAGGATCTCCGGATTTGAATCCAACTGAAGAGTACTGGAAGCGACTCAAACAAACTCTTGGAACCGCTACTTCGGAACACTCAGCCAGATTCGCACAGCAATCTGGTCGGCACTCGCAACAATTGATCCACCGGGAGTGTATCAATATCTCTGTCTCTAAGTATAAAACAGATTATCCGAGAAGTTCTCTGAGTCACCAACAGTGTACTTCACAAGAGCGTTCAGCGGTTTGCCAGCGAACGCGATCGAGAAGCCACCGATCCACTCGTTTCAGTCGCGACATCCTCCGTTCGTCGGTGGGTTCGCGAGACTGCCGAGCAACTGGCTCAGAAAGGGGAAACCGATCGGTGGAACCTCTGATACTTAACATTATGACGCTCTGAGCAATATAGCGTTTCCAGTAATGAAATACTGGTAACCTATTAGTGGAAAAGATTTAATGGGAAAGATACATATTGTGGGAGTAGGTATTAAACCATGTCAGTTGATGGGACACACAGATTGATCGCAGTTATCGCGTTCATGACCGTTGCCGCGTTGACCTTCGGAGCATCAACGGCCGCAGCCGACACTAGTATTGCGGATGACCCGACGGTAGAACACATATCTAACGGAGAAGCACCTCCGATGCAGACTGATGGAGAAAATGCCACCTGTGAGGGTGCGCCGCGTATGAGTCAAACAAGCATTATTTCACCACAGGATCGCATCACTGCTGAACAGCCTGGTGTCGTTGAGGCTAACTTCCGGGTTGATCCTAGTGCGCCCGAAGATTGTACCGTGGTAGTCGATCTTGAGTTTAGCTTTTCTCAGTCCGGGTACCAATTTGGTGGGGGAGCCGAGTGGGATCAGGCAACCACGAACCTTGTCGCTACGACTTTTGAAGATCTTAATTCCGGAGAGATTCGGGACATCCGTGGTGAACTTCACACCAACGGTGCCGAGCCTGGAGATGAAGTCACCGTGATTGCTGATTACGAGATCTGGTACGAAGGTAATCGAGAGAATTCCGTCCAACAGAGCGGTATCCGCCACACGATCGAAGTTGAAGAGGTAAATGAACCCGACGAGCCAATCATCGATAATGATGGTGCCGACGACACCGGCGGAGAGAGCAACGGTAATAACGAACTGCTCCAGTTCGTTGAGGACAATCTTGGACTCCTCGCGTTGTTCTTCATCGGCACCATCGCGGTGATCGGATTGGCAACTCGCAAGCCGTTCGTCCAACTGATCACCGGTGGTGGGAAATAATGAAATGGCTCCCGTTTTTCGGTTCCTCTGAAGACGATACCACTGAACGGGTTGATGCTAGCGATAGCGACGTAACTGTCGTCTCGAACACCGGTCAAAAAAACGTTGAGGTCGTTGGCGCAGAGGACACTTCAACACGGTCGAGATCTAGTGGCTTCACAGTCCATACAATCTCGATGGGTGAAGATGCTGGTGCCACGACGAGTAACCCGGCGTCTTCACGAGGGACAGCGACGTCATCACCACCCTCGTCACCAGCCTTGCCGTCGGTTGAGCCAGATCCAGCGAGTGATATCCACCCGCGGGGGACGTTCGTCTTGCCCGAAAACAAGCATTTCCTACAGAAGTTGGAAGCTCGAGGGAAGAATGGCCACGGATCGATTGTGGAGACCGTATATGTATTGACCGGGCCGAATTATACGCAACCGACGGACCTGATCCGGTTAGATAACGACGACTATTACGGGTCAGCGACGAAAACGAGCGTGAGTTTCAATCCGCGATCAATGGCGGAAAAAGTAGCGAGTCTCTATCCCGACGGTGAGACACCACAACTGATTGCGCGGTTCCACACCCATCCGGGTGGTACGCTGCGGCCGAGTGATGCTGACCGCAGCAGTGCGAATAATGTCCGCACAGCCTTCGAGAACGCGTTTGGAACTGATAAGTTTGAATTTTTCCATGGAATACATGGGCTGGAGGAACACGGCCGCAGCCCGCCGCCGGATGAGCGTCAAATACCCTCAGCGTCCGGCTACGTTCACTGGCTTGGTGAGCGGTACCGGCATAAGATTGCCGTGTTTGGCACTGGATTCAAACATAAAAAGGACGTAGCTATCGAATGATCCAACAGAATGAGTTCTAGAGATATTGAGTCAATTCTCGCGCCGCTTAATGATGAGGATATTGAAGCGCTTACTGAAATGGTTGAGGAAAGTCCAGAGCTCCTTCGAGAAGCGCTCAGAGAGTATGGATATCTTGACGAGGAAATTGATGAGGATATGCAATTTCTCACGAACGAGGAGATAAGCGGGCTCTCAAAAGCTCAAAGAGAGCTTTCTGAGCATCTGTCAGGACAACTTGAGCCCCCGAAAACGGCCGCTCAAGTCAAGGAAATAGTAGGTGCTGATGATGCAGCTTTCCGACAGCAGTACAGTTCAGCACAGTATCGGCCGTGGCTTAGTGAACAATTAAAAACCCTCTCAGAAGCAGGTGAGATTGGTCGCTTTCGAGAGGGGCGGACGGTGTTGTATGCTGAATCCCCTGAACTCGCAGTCCGACACTGGGCGCGACTCAATGAACGGTTTCCGCAAGAACTCTCGGTGAGCGATTCAGCAGAGATTAAAGAGGACACAGGTATGCCAGGAAGCGTCATCAGCAGAGCAATCCGTGACATAATCAATGACTGACAACACCGACCGCGATCGATCTGACCGACAGAACGAACAGGATGATGAGCCTGGTCGCGGGAAAGTCGGTCGTGAAGACGAAACCAGTAGTGAACAACCCAAGAGACAGGAACAGAACGTATTCCGCCCTCAGAGTATGGCAACGAGCTCTGATAAGCCAAAGATTGCGTTAGAGGATCTTGCTCACGATCAATTGACCACTACGAAAACAGCCGACAACACAACGAATCGTGATGATAGTGATGCTAAGGACGGTACTTCGGCCGATAAACCATCTATAGAGCATTCAGCCGCCGCAGTTCATCGGGAGCTTAGTGATGTAGGAGTACGGTTGAGCGAAGCGCATGCCCATCTCTCAACGCTCCGGACCGCCAGCACTGATGATTCGAAGGCAGCGACTGAGATCACTCAGGCCGAGGCTGAGGCGTTATTAGAAACCTTGCTAGAGGGACATGATGAGCTACTGAGTACAATTGAGCACGCGAAGTCAATCGCACAGGATGCTAATGTTGGGGTTGAAGATATCGAAAGTTCACGCAGATCCAGCGATAGCGGCGACAAAATGCTCTGGAATACTGCCGGCCCCCAACAAGAGTAGTGCCGCTCCAATCGTGATTTGTGGATATAGTTATCAGAGTCTGATGCGAGCGTTATCGGCCGTGAATTGCCAATCAATCTTAGATTCGTCCTCGTTTCGGGTACGTTCCCACGCAGCGACCTCCGCACCGAGGGTCGCTGCGTCAGGAATACGCTGGTCAAGACATTCTATCCATAGGGCGCTGAACTCGATTTCTGCCATGTTCAGCCAACTCCCATGCTCTGGCATGAAGTGAAATTCAAGCTTACTGAGCAACCGACAAGCCTCTGCCGGTGGGAGATGCTCGTAGAAGGCGTACCGTTGGTTCGTGTTCAGATTATCCATCACCACCCGGATACAGTCCGCATCCGGGTAGTGATCATCCACCAGCGACTGTATCTGAGCAACGAATTCCTATTTGCGCCGTCGTTCGGTTACCTTGACGTGTCGCCAGCCACTCAACGGTTCGCTTACCACGGAGAGGTTGCGTGTGCCATTCCGTTCGTAGGTGTAGTCGTATCGAGCGACCGCTCCCGGGCTGGCCGGGAACGGGTCGCGGACTTCCTTGTGTAGTTCCTTGTTAGACTCATCAAAACAGACGACTGGACGGTTTTCATCGTATGGTTCGTGGTAGAGATCAGGAACGTCTTCCATCTTGTAGACGAAGGCAGCGCTGTTCTCAGGTGTAATCACCCAAGATTTGGATCGCTGGGGTATAGTTGTGTTTTTCAGTACCTCAAACTCTGTTCCTTGGCGAATTTATTGGGTGAAATAAACTGTTGAGTTTTTTGTATTTAGACGGTGGTACAGAAGCATTCATAGACCCTCCACTGGCAGATCTCAATTTGTAAAGTCACTCGACTGCTGTTCAGAAATCAGAAATAAATCTTCGCTAATCGGACAGTCACTGATCAATTCAAGTCAAATTGAAACCTATTGAGTTAGGCCTTGGGACATATTCTACACACCACTTTTGAATTTAATAAAACAAGTTCTTGAAATATAACATTTATGCCGTTTAAAATTTCTCATGCCTGGATATGACTCTGATATATCTGTAGGATTAATATATTCAGCCAGTATTTTATAAATTATCTTGGAATTAGGCAAGTTGCGTTTTAGTTTTCGTTATTGTTTTTCATTCGACTCTTTAGCGTGTACCAAGCACCACCGATTGCTACAAGCCCACTCCCTATGCCGAAACCGGGTAATTCGTCTTCAGTTTCAGTACTGACAGTCGATTCTTCTTCAGGGGTACCATCTACCGCTGTGATTAAGAGTTCCTTGCTAACCCGCTCATCTATAGCTTGCTCACCAGTGGTGAGATACTCGGCTATCGCCGTAATTTCGTGTTGGCCTACCGCATTGGTCTGAACTGTCACCCGCATACTCTGCTGCTCACCGGGCGGCACTGTTGCTTCGGCAGTATATTGATTCGATCCCTGGGCACCGCTTACTCCAGTCACGTTCACATCGCTGGGCGTTTCGACCAGCAATTGAGTAGTTAGTTCTTCACCTGAGAGGAAATTATTTACACTGTACTGGATTATCGTTTTACCACCTACCTCTACCTCTGTGTCACTAGCTGTTATTGAGATGTTTACCCGCTTAGGGTCAACCTCAAGAACTTGCTCAGTGGTCTCTTCATTGCCTTGCGCATCCCGAACGGTGAGCGTGACGACATGTCGGCCATGGTTAAATTGATTAACAGCATTGACTCCTGTCGTATCTACCGTCCCATCGTCATCAAAATCCCATTCGTAGGCTTGAATGTCAGTATCTTCTGCGGTAGTTTCGCTGGCATCGAATGCGACAGTATCTTGAGTTGTTGGATTCTCTGGAGCGAATTTAAACGTTCTTTCAATTAATGAAAATTCACTGACTGTTATTCTTTTGATAATCCTATCCTCAACCCCCCTCTCTGTGGTTATGGACAATGATATCAAATTGTCACCCGAAGATAAAGTTGCTGAAACTACGGCCCCTCTCTCATCAATAGTACCATCATCACCTATGTCCCATTTGTAGTCGATGATATCCAAATTTTTATTAATCGTTGGACTCGCGTCGAGAGTAATTTTCTGTTGTTCATTTGGGGAATTTGGAGTGTAATCAAAATCAGCTTCAAGTTTCGTTGGGCGGGTTCGACAACGATCTGACACTTCAACCCAATATCCTTTGCTGGGTTGTATTACATCGGCCTCGGGAGAGTCTTCATAATCAACTGATTCCGGTAAGTTTGGTGCGATTGGGCCATTTGTCACATCACAATTGGCTTCTATATCGTCTTTAGTTAAGTCTCCGCTTATTGATGATATCAAGTTACTACCCTCTTTGAGCGATACATCTTTATTCTCAGGTTTTGGACCCGAACCTTCTATACTGCCTGATGTATTTACCTTTACAAAGTATCCTTTTTTTGGATCTAATACTTCAGCAAAAACATCGTGATCTTCCTCTGTGTCCCACGTTACTGGGCCCCTCTCTAAATTCGGAATTTGCTCTTTTTCAATACCCTCAACAGGCACAGATATATTATTCCAACCCTCATTCAATGATATATTAAAACTTTTATTCTCCTGAGCTATACTGTTCATTAAGTAGGTGGAAGTACTAATTCCTGCCATTAGATACATAAAAAAACTCCGTCTAAGAGTTTCTATCATACCCATTCATGGATTTAACTCTATATATAGATTTCGTGGTCGCATTAACTAAGAGTATGAGGCGGACGAGTTCTGAGTGTCTGTGCCAGAATTCGACCGTCTCAGCGAACGTACCATGTGGATCGACTTATCGTTTGTGGAGCGAGATCGAACGCCGCGCTGGGCGATTGAACTAGCGCTCTTGGGTAGAGGATTGTTGATCAGTTTTCAGCAGTAGCTGGAAGTCACAGCGGGCAAGGATGACGCGTCCGCGTCACCCGACGAACGATGTTCCCAATCAGGACGTTCGTCTCGGAGCGTTGCGCCGCGAATCTGCTGGCACAGATTCGCTGGCGTGACGGCGTCTATTGCCCACGCTGCCGTGGCGAATCTGTGATTCGGTACGGCAGCTATCGGGTGTTTCAGCGGTATCTGTGTAAGGATTGTGACCGCACGTTCAACGATCAAACAGGCACAGTGTTCGAAC
>JAQCNF010000053.1 GCA_028275165.1 Haloquadratum sp. | reverse complement strand
TACTCCGATCAATAAGCGAAGATGAGACCGAGATAACAGAGTACTGGCGCAAAACCAAATCAATGGGCGGGGGGAGTGCCACTGATGTTAGCCCAGGCGAGACAATGACAGTGCCATTTGAGTGGAATGTCAGTGAGCAATATCTCCGCGGCGAAGAGATTTCGGGACGGCTTGGCGGCGCTCCTGGCTCAACGCAACTACTGGTGGTATCAACAGTTCAAATGGAGGGAACAGTCAATGGCCAGCCGGTTGCGGAAACAGCACAGTATCGTCTGCCGGTTGAAGTCAGTGAATCAACGTTCCAGCCTGCCAGTGTGCAGGGATCAGCTCTCACAGGCTCATCAACAACTCAAATCACTCGGCAGCAGACCTACGGACCACTCTGGCGATTTGGTGGTCCAGTTGCGATTGCCATCGGTATGCTTGGGGGTTTGAGTCTTCTCTATATTAGAGTTGGAACAGAACTGCTTGATATCTCGCAGACAGAAGATACATTTGTTACATTTCAGTCTGCCCGGAATGAGTTTAGCGAGTGGATCACCACTGCTGAACTTCCAGGAGCAGCGACTGATCGGCCAGCAGCTTCTGTCGAAACACTAGAGGGTCTCGTTGATACAGCAATTGATGTTGATAGTCGGGTGTTGAAACCGCCAGGAGAAGTTGCGTTTTATGTGCTTGATGGCGACCTCGTCTATGTGTATCGACCTTCACCAGCGGTACGGTCAATGATTGAACCAGATTCAGATAGCCGCCCGAGTGTACCTGAGTCACCATCATCTGCAGAGACAAGAGACGAGTCTTCAACGACAGATGACCGAAGCTCATCAGAGCCAACCGGTGGATGGTCATGGCGATCATGGCTCAGCCAGTCGGACAGTGATGAACCGGATGAGCCATCGCCACCCAGCGGACACGAAGATACGAACACACCCTCAGACAGACCGACACCGGTCGGTTCTTTCCAAGCGATATCTGCGGAGTCACGAAGCTCAGCCAAATCAACTGAGAGAGATGATGTCGAAGCGAATTCGAACCCAGAGACACCCACCGGTGGTGGCTCGTCTGAATCTGCGGTAGATGCCCCTACATCGGCGGACGAAACTGATACATCCATACCAATGGTCGATCCGAATGAAATCAAATCAGTAGACCAGCCAGAGAGTCGCGAAGATGAGGAAGCATCGGACACGCATGCTGGAGACGAGAATTAATGCTTCGAGTCCAGGCAAGCACGTTCGATACAAGAGCTATCATCTGTGCTGTAGCGGAGAAATCCCGCGCGGGTGAGGAAGTCATCGGATTTGTGATACAGCGCAAGGAATGAGACAAAATGCAAGACTTCAGCCGTACGCACACCTATCCACCAATCGCCGCTGTAGGGGTCATGCATATCTGCTCTGCGTTTAAGTTCGTTCGGTGCGATATAAACTACATGAGCAACAGAGATAGTGCGGCCGATTATGAGGTTGTCGTCGTCGGAGGCGGGCCTGCAGGCCTCCAAGCGGCACTGTACACGACGCGATTAGGGCATGACACTGCACTTGTTGACCGTGGTGGTGGTCGTGCGGCAATGATGCTCGACACTCACAATGTCATCGGTGTGACCGAAGATACCTCTGGCAACGAATTCCTTGCGACTGCGACTGAGCAGGTCGAGTCCTATGGAGGAGATGTTATCCGAGACCTGATCACCGAGGTCGAACAGACCGATGACGGTCAATTCTATCTCGAAGGCAATGCGAACGCATTCCGTGCTGATCGAGTCGTTCTCGGAGTGGGGTTCAGTGACGAGCACCCAGACCCACCAGTGCCACGGACTGGGAAAGGACTTCATTACTGTCTACACTGTGATGCATACATGTTCGTTGACCGCCCAGTATATGTGATGGGTGCTGGTGAAGCAGCAGCGCACGTCGCAATGATCATGCTCAATTTCACTGATGATGTCGATGTGTTGCTCCGTGGTGACGAACCCGAGTGGAGTGATGAGACTGACGAACAACTACGGGCACATCCGATTGACATTGTCGAGGCCGATATTGACGGCATGAATAAAAGCGACAATGGGTGGCTGGAATCGTTTGAATTCGAAGATGGCAGCGTCCGTCAGTACCGTGGTGGGTTCGCGATGTACGGATCAAATTACAATACAGCACTGTTCGAGACGCTCGGCTGTGAATTAAGTGACGATGGGACCGTCATCGTCGACGAGAGCATGGAGACAACAGTCGAGGGAGTCTATGCGGTCGGCGATATTACTGATGGTCACAATCAGATCCCAGTTGCGATGGGGAAGGGTGCACAAGCGGGAATTGATATCCACTATCAACTGCGAGAGTTCCCTCGTGATCTTGAAACGATTCGTACAGAGGGAGCAGTTGCCGACACAGATGTTCCTGCCGTGAGCAATCGCCTGCGCGAAGCAGCCGCCTCATTTGAGGAAGCACAGGCCCCACCAATTGACACACCATCACCGACCACTGACGCCGAGGCTGAGGCAATCGAACCGACGAGCGACGATTGATCGCCTCTCATTCCAATCTCTTCCAGGCTTTCTGTATTTTTTATGACTGATTGAACACAGAGCCAGTATCATAGAAAGCAATCGAGACGCACCTTCTTGTTCGCTTGCGCGAATTAATCTCAAAGTCGGGGCACTTCACGAACCAGCGTTGGTCATAAAACCAACTCAAATCACATCCGCAGATTGGTTTAATCATACACTTATTTGAATAAGAGAGAAGAAATCTGCGAGACGTGATTAACGTGTGCATGCGCTTGCGACGGGCAAGAACATCCGACAATATGACCGCTGTGGGAAGCTCCTGAAGAAATAAAAAGAAACATCCTTATTTCAGGCACTCATTGATTCTTTTGTAGTGGTGAGCGCCGGTGGTCTAGTGGTAGGACCTGAGCCTTCCAAGCTCATGGCCCGGGTTCAAATCCCGGCCGGCGCATTACACCTGTCCTCGTCCTCTCTAGTGGTGACTCACGAACTGGGCCCAACTTCTCAACTAATTGGTGCTCATTCGTACGGCGGGTGAACTCACTCTGGGGTTGAACCTCGTGCCGCCTGTATATTGATCCGGCGATCATAATCCATCTCAGGACACATGCTGACCTGCTCGTGTGTGAGTGGAGTTAAGATTGCGCACCTCAAACACACACATATGTCTACGAGCACAGAAGAAAATGAGTCAGCAGAGTCGCCGACCAAGCCAAGGTTCAAAGGCTGTGTATTTTGCTATAGCGCAGAATGGGCGTATTATGGTCTCAAGAGGGGTCTCAACACAGTTCGTGATTGAGCTTCATGAGCAGAGTGTATTGTGTCGTCGAAGCAAAAAATTGAGCTGAGTCGATACAACATTGACGCTCTCTGTGGGGCCGAACCTGTGTAGGGTGCTCACCCTTCGCGTTAAGCAATATAACTGCCTGTACGAAATCAACTGCTCCACTACCGACTCTATACGCCCCGCTGTAATCTCTTCAAGCTCACACCTACGGGATATATAAGATATCTGAGAGAAAGTGGAAATCGAGATTGCCCGACGTTCCTCCACGGGGAGTCCCAGTTGCCTCCTCCACCCCGCGACCCTTCGAGCGACGCACGTTCACCAGTCCGCTGCTCGCTTCCGCGCCTGACGGGGTGCTGGCGACGAATCGCTTCAGTCCGTGCCCTGCGGCAGGCATCAGCGAACCGCCGCCCCCGAAGGACGAGGTTTCTCAGTTGGCTTGTGGGGCCCGCGTTGGTCTGACCGGACGCCCTCACATTCGGTCCCTGTTAAAGGCCTACATTACAGGTGCTGAGCAGGGCCTAACTGCCCGACCTATTCCATTAGAATATATTGATGAGAGTCGTTAAACCCCTTTCGACTCAGTAAAAAGAAAACCGCCAGACTGCAGCATGCTTCAGAGCACTACAGCGAGAGGACTGACTGTGTATAGAGTGCTGCAGACACAAATATAGCGAACGCCCCAGCGCTCACTATCCATCGGTGGAAGGCAATCCAGGCATTGTCAGCGGTGAATCCAGATATGAGCGTTGGTGTAATCGTAGTCGCCCAGAGCAGTGAAAAGATCGTCATCGCGGCCGCTGAGACGAGTACCAATCCAGCAACCGTTATTTGATCTGTTCGCCCTTCACGGCCAGACAGAAACACGATAACATCAAACAGAGCAATCACTCCGACTATCGAGAGGCCAATTGGGCCTGCTGCGTAGTAGTCGGCGACGCCCACATCTGCGGTGGAGAGTAACAGCGCAGGCGCAAATACTACGCCAGCTAATCCAAGAGAGATGATAGCTCCAGTGGTTGCCGTAACCGAACGTCTGTTCATACCAACTGCAACTCTGGGAGGGGGCCTAAGCACTTCGAGATATCAGATTGAGAAGTCAAAGGAAAACCGGTAAGCCACCACCGAAACCTGTTGTGGTATGGACCGTGTAGCTGTCATTGCAGCATCAATGACTGACTTTGGCCAGCGCGATAGCTGGCTTCGCGATTTACTCGCTGAGGCTGGAAGTGCGTGTATAGACGGTGGACCGGTTTCACCCAGTGAGATTGAGCATCTCTATGTCTCAAACATGGCTGGAGGTGAGTTCGAAGGACAGGGTGGAATTGCCAATCTTGTCGCGCACGACCTCTCATTATTACCAGCGTATACTGCCCGTATAGACCAAACATCCGCCTCGGGTGGGGCAGGTGTGTACGCCGCTTGGCAATCAGTCGCCTCAGGTGCCGCAGACATGACGCTTCTCATCGGCGGTGAGAAAATGACACATCGAACGACGGGTGAAGCGACAGATGTCATCGCCTCCCTTACTCATCCCGTCGAGTACAAACATGGCGTGACGCTTCCATCATTTGCTGGGTTGACAGCCCGCCAGTACTTACACCAGTATGATGCACCGCGAGAATCGCTCGCACACGTTGCAGTAAAGAACCACCGGAACGGCGTCGATAATCCTCATGCGCAGTTTCAGAAAACAGTCGATATCGAAACCGTGCTTGAGTCACCACTCGTGGCCGACCCATTGCGGCTGTATGACTTCTGCCCGATCACCGATGGGGCGGCAGCGTTGCTTCTTTGCCCTGAGTCAGTCGCGACATCCTACACTGACTCTTATGCGACAATCACTGGAATCGGGGGGGCAACCGACACACATGTAGTTCACGAGCGACCCGATCCGACAGTGATGAACGGTGTGGTAAGTGCTGCACAGCAGGCCTACGAAATGGCTGATATATCGCCTGATTCGATTGATATGGCCGAGTTACACGATATGTTTACGATTCTTGAGTTTCTGCAGGCTGAAGATCTTGGATTCTTTGAGAAGGGCGAGGCCTGGAAAGCAGCAATGAATGATCTCACTGCTCGAGACGGTGACCTCCCGGTAAATACCTCTGGTGGATTAAAGTCAAAGGGCCATCCGCTCGGGGCATCAGGAGTGGCGCAAGTCTATGAACTGTACCAGCAACTGTGCGGGAATGCCGGAAAACGCCAAATTAACGCCCAGACCGGATTGGCGTGTAATGTCGGTGGATTTGGGAATTGTGTTACGACCACGATCCTGGAGGGTCGCCAATGACTGATGAACCAGGGCTTATTGCTGCTCGATATGCGAGCGGAGAGATAACATATCCAAAACATTCACGCGGTCCAGAAGGCACCGAGCCTATCGATGAAATTGATCTATCGGATCGAACGGCAACAGTTATTACCTGGACGGAAGCAATGGCGACGCCGCCTGGGGTAAGACAGCCAAATCGGCTCGCGATTGTCGAGTTTGAGGTCGATCAGCATTCGGTCCGCGTAATCGGACAGGTGAGTGGCACGGAAATCGAGATAGGTGCGACTGTTCAAGCGGTATACTGCCCAGAATTGCGCGATCCAAGCGCTGGTATTCGCGAGTCAGCGAGTCAGTCGTGGGACGGATATCGATTCGAAGTAGTTGATGACTGATTATTGCTGGTCGTTCTCGCCAGCATCATCGGTCGTTCCGTTCTGTTGATGACGGTCGTACTGCTCGACAGAGTCTTTGATTGAGTCTAGTTCGGAATCAATGTCAACATTTACTGATGAATCAACAGATTCAGACTCGGATTCAGACGCAGAACGAGATTCAGAGTCATCATCTGGAGATGTGACATCAATTTCAATCGCGTCATTTGATCTGGATGTATCCGGTACCTCCTGTGTTGGTTCACGCTTCGAGTGCTGCGGTGTCTGAACCTCAGTCTGAATCTCTTCAGAGAGTTGACGAACCTCGCGAAGCAACTCCGCTGGCACTTCTTCTGGAGGCAATTCATCATTAGCGAGCGCCCGCTGTAGATCGTCCATCGTCCGTTCGAGTCCCGAAATGGCTTCGCGGCTGGCACGCGCGACTTGGTCACCAACTGGATTTGATCTCTCGTTCGTTTCACGAGCGAACGTCTTCTGTGATGGGTTTGCAACTCGTAAGAGCCCCTGAAGTAATTTTAGTGAGTCAATTGTCGCTTCAAGGACGGCGATGGCTGTCGGAATCGTATACTCTTCGGTAAACTGCAGGACATCACCCACAGATGGTGGATTAAATGATCGAGTATCGTCTGTTGGACGCTCTGCGGTCGGTCGTTGAGCAGGCGAATCAGAATTCTCTGCCTCGTCGTCCAAACTCTCACGCAACTCCGAGATTGTCCGGTCAAGCTCCTCTAAGCGCGCTGCAATCTCGCGTTCATCATCGGAGTCTACCATATGATATCTTACAAGCCCAGAAACAAAAGGATACCACTCGGGGTTCTCTCAACGTAGACTCTCGTGGCGGAATATATGGGCAGTCACATCTGTTTCACTGTGAACAACGGAGTTTTTTCATAAGTAGTGGTGTGTGCTAACTCACAAAGCTAACTGACGAGTTCGGCTGCCTATCCTAAAGAACTACGCGTGGTCTGAGTCGGAGCATGTCGAGTTCAGCCTAAGATTTTTAGGTACACCAAAACCATTATATCTGCAGATAAACAATGCTCCAGTCATGGGAAACCCCCCGGGTCAAGATGTTCCTACACCTGCAGTTGCCGAGGATGATCGCAACATCATTACTGCACTACAAGCCTCTCCAGAACGTATTGTATTCACAGAAGAGAATAATTGTGATGGTTGGATCGCTGCTGACTCGTCGCTATTAGAGTCGCTCAAGCGTTAGTTCTCTTAATTCTGAACCAGCGTGTCGTCTTCGAGATAGTGCTCGATGTGGTGAGCTGCTTCTTCAACTTCGATAAGATTCTCCCGCAGCAGATGAGCCGTCGTTGGGTCGCCGAGGTTATCAGCGAGTTGAATGTGCTCGCGGAGTTGCTCAATAATATCGCCATACATACTCATGTCGTTTTCGAGCGAGGTTCGAATATCAAACACATCCCTCGACTCTGACTCAACAGGTGACCGTTCAGCGATTTCGGTCGGTGTTGACACAGGAGCGCCGCCGAGCGCTTGAGCACGCTCTGCTAGCTCGTCAGCGAACTCCTCAGCTTCATCAGCAGCCTCGCCAAGGAATTCATGAATTTGGAGGAATTCTGCACCTTCAACATTCCAGTGGTGCTTTTTCAGTTGATGATACAGCATGTAGGTAGCAGCGAGATCGGTATTCAGCGCGTCAACGATTTCTCGTGCACGGTCGTCTTCGATCCGTAGTGCCTGGCTACCCTCTACTTCGTCTGCTCGCTGTCGAACACTGTGTCGTTGACTCATTGTATTAGTATAGACGGTCGCTGTGCACTTAATGGTTGTGTTTAGAAAAAATACGTTCTTAGAAAACAAAATTAAATTATGTCATAACTAATACTAACGTGTGAGTGGTGGTACACGCAGCCGCACTCAGCAATCGTGAGGACGAAAACAGATCAACATCTCTCTGTCGATGGGGCCACACTGATTGCTGTTAGGGGTCGTCGTGAGATATTTGAGCCAGAGAGAGTCGTATCACGCGCGGTGACCTATCGAAACGCGAGAATGGAAACGCTCTTTTTAGACAACCAGAGATATAGCTCCAATGAGCAACGGGGAAGATGATGAGTCGTTAGCAGTAACTCCAACGGAGATTGAGGAGACGCTACAGGAAATTGCTGATGACCTTTCTAATGCAGACTCTGAGGCTGCTCTCGATGCAGTTGAGGAGTCACTCAACTCGACAACACAAGCACTCGAATCGATAGAAGCTGATGATGAGGAAGCTGAATCAGAGCTGAAGGATCAGTTAAACGAGCTTGAGGACACACTCGAAACACAGCGTGGCCCATATCCGCAAGACGCCATCGATATCTGTGCTGATGTAAAGAGGACAATTGCAGAGACGCGGTGGACTGTCGATGGTGACGGTGCAGTAAGCGACGCTGGCGAAGCCTTCTTAGATGCAGTTTCGTCTTTCTTCCAGATGGATTCTTTTGACGCATCAGATGATAACTCAGTGACTGAGATTATCTCTGAGGTGACAACAGCGATCGAGACAGCATCACTCAACCCCGACGACGATGCAGCAGTTATTGAAGAATTGCTCAAGGCAGCATCGACACTACAATCAGCCGTTGAGGCAGCGGAATCTTGGGATGATCTTGAAACAAATGAACAGCTCATGGCTGAGGGGTTTTATGATGTCCTTGGCCATTACAAGGATTTCCCACCCGAGCTGTCTGCGCTGAAAGAGTGGGAACAGCGTGGTCGCGTTGATATGATTCTATTGGCGAAGGACAGCTTGCAGTCGGAGTTTATGCAGAATCACTGTATGCAAGCACTCATTCGTCTGGGAGATAGTGCCGCTCTCGATGAAATGGAGTCAATGGCTCAGAGGCGGGACGCGCAAGCAATCGAGGCGCTTGGGAAAATGGGTAAAGAAGCGACACCCGCGGTTGAAACATTAATCGAGTATGTCGATGAAGACTCGAATCCGACGCTTCAGAAAACAACATTTCGGGCGCTCGGAGAGATCGGTTCTGAGAAAGCCACGCAACCACTAGCAAACAAATTAGTCATCGAGAATGACGATGTACGGCCATTCGCTGCTCGAGCGCTTGGTCTTATCGGTGATACGCGTGCTATCCGGCCACTCCAACGGACAATCGAGACTGATGATGTGCTGTCTGTGCGTGCGGCCGCTGGGTGGGCACTCCGTCAGATTGGGACTGAATCGGCTCTCAGGACGGTCGCAGAGTACACTGATGTCGATAATTATCTTCTACAGCACGAGGCCAAGAAAGCAAGCGCATGTCTTGAAGAAACCACAGAGCTGGCCTGACCTGACCAGGAGAGTTTATATACGCAGGTGCGGCCAGTTGAGTTGTGGTTCCTTGCGTAGGCAGAGACACGCTGAAGGCGCAATTTACCGTACAGGCGCTATTGATTGTCATCTGTTGTGGGATGCTCCTCAGTAGCGTATCGATGCCCGTTACTGCACAATCTGAGTCTGCTCAAGCGGTCAATGCGACTAGCTCAATCACGAGCGTTATGCCAAACCCTGTGACAGAAAACGATGCTGGTGAGTTCGTTATCGTTGAGACTGGACCGGGATCACAGTATCAACTCACAGACGGAGAAACAACGGTTACGCTTCCATCATCAAGCCGTGTTGCTATTTCGAGACATCCAGATATCGCTGCAGAGTACACGAATACAACGACTCAATATGGGAAGCTCTGGTTGGCAAACGGTGGTGAAGAGCTCATTCTCACTCGCGCAGGACAGGTTATTGATACGCTCGCATATGGTCGCGCTCCAGAGGAACAGATACTGGACGCCACCACGCAAATGTGGACTCCACACGGATTGATACGCCGCCCAGAAGTTAGAACGACTCCATCCTCGGCGACGGTTTTTGTTCTCCCCGACGCACCACAGCTTCCGCTGAATGTGCTCTCAAACGCAACTGATCGAGTACTGCTGGCCGGGTATACATTCGCTTCGCCATCAGTTGCTGAGGCACTTATTTCAGCAACAAAGCGCGGCGTAAATGTCGAGATTTTGCTCGAACGTGGGCCTGTCGGGGGCATATCAACTCAGCAGGCGCGCTCTCTTGATCGATTGGTTGCGAATGGAGTCAGCGTTCGTTTGATAGGCGGCTCAGCCTCACGGTTTTCATTTCATCATGCGAAGTATGCAGTCGTAGATTCTCGTGTCATTGTTCTCACTGAAAATTGGAAGCCAGCAGGCACAGGTGGAAATGACAGCAGGGGGTGGGGAGTCACGCTTGATGATACCACAACAGCAGCTGAGCTCACAGCGGTTTTTCGACATGACGCTGATGGGTCCGACACACGCCCATGGTCGGCTATTCGACAGCAGATGACTTTCGTCGATGCTGAACCGGCGATTGGAGTCTATCAGACAGATTCCCCACCGAAGCAGGTATCGGTCAAACACATTACGATACTCACCGCGCCTGGAAATGCAGGTGAAGCCGTTCGGGATGAGTTACAGACAGCAGAGAGGAGTGTACGCGTTATTCTTCCACGCCTTGACCCGTCGGAGTCGTACTTTCAGACTCTTGTCGCAATCGCTCGTCAGGGAGTCTCAGTCAGGATTCTCCTATCAAACGCTTGGTATGATGCCAGAGATAACGAAGCCCTCGTTGAGCAGGTAACTGAGTTACATGCGCAGGGCGTCCCGATACAGGCTCGGATTGCTCGGCCAGCCGGTCAGTTTGGAAAAATCCACGCAAAGGGAGCTGTAATCGACAATGAGACTGCCATTGTTGGGAGTCTCAACTGGAATAGACACGCCGAAACGAAGAACCGCGAGGTAGTGTTTGCAGTTGAGAGCGGTGCTGCTGCTCGTTACTACGGCAGAGTGTTTGCTGCAGACTGGCATAACGCTGACCCACATGGACCACGACTGACGCTTCGCGAACGCGGCGTTCTTTTGACTGGAGCAGTCGGTGCAGTCACCATTGCACTTGGATCGCTTCGACGCCGTGTGACATTTGCAAGCTAGTCAAGCTCGGCGGTAACGTCTGCCATTGCCTGCGAGGATAGTGCTGCATCCAGTTCGGCTTCAGCCATCTTATCAACAAGTCGGTCGATAACTGCCTCGCGCATTCCCTCAACGAACTTGATTGACCCAACGACAAGATGGCCGCCTCCTGAAACACCCCCTCCAACGACCTCTTGATTTAACTCTGAGACCATGCGCGGGATATCCAGACGCACACCGTCTGAGCGAAGGACCGCAAAATCAGGCCCATAGCCGATTGTAATGACGGGCTCGCCTCGCTCGGTCACCTGCCGGTCATGGATCTTTCCAGTCGTCTTTCCGGGGGCAGGATAGGTAAATCGGTGAGCCCACTCGTCAAGATCAATTCGATAGAGATGTGCTCCCGAGTTGAGTCGCTCATGTGTCAGGTGTTGCATTGCCGCATCAAGCTGTCGTTCAACATCACGCTCTGCGCGAGTCGACAAGAAGTCAACAAGTTGAGTATGTCTGTCGGTATCGGTCCCACCAACATTTAAGACGTCGTTAACGAGCGACTGCCCATCGCTGTATCGGAGCCAGTGTGCGGTATAATCGAGAGCCTCACCGACGTTTTGGAGTCTATTGCTGTCATATCCTTCACTCTCAGCCAGCGAAATGAATTGCGCCATTGCGTTTGCTTTCGAACGGTCGGCGAATCCAGCAACAGCCGGCACGTGACGCACCTCGTCGGTAATCGTTGGATCGATCATGCGGGCAAGCTCGACACACATCATTCCAGTCGTAATACGGTAGTCTTCATCATGGAGATATGGGTTAACATGAGCATCGAGTAGTGGCTCAACAGCTTCTGGGTCAGGGTGATGGTGGTCAACAACCGCGATCGGGACGTCATAGTGAGCGAGATTCTCGTATGCTGGAACATCTTCCTCAGTTGAACCATTATCCAGCATCAACAACAGCGGGAGTTGTTGGCCATGTCGTGCACTTCCCTCTAATGCAAAATTGAGATCTCGTGTAGCGTCTTCCATTTCATAATATGGGGCCTTCGACGGTAATCGTTTGACAAGATGTCGAGGGGCATCAGTGTCATCATGTACTGACTCGATATATCGTTCAAGTGCATACTGGACTGGGACCGCTGCGCACATTCCGTCCCCATCAGCGTGGTGTCGGATGCGAATTGGGCGCCCTGAGAGGACCATCTGACGTAATAGCGTCGCGATCTCTCGCAGGTCGTCGAATACCGGCTCGAATGCCGGCCACTCGATCAATGGGTCAATATCTGGTGGCGTTGCCCGAGTTGCTATCGAAGTAGTCAAACTCTCACGAACCTCTTCTGCGGTCTCACCGTCGAGTTTTCGCATCGAATCGACTTCCAACTGGCGAGTCCCTTCATGAGATTCGATATTCCCGCTTACTTGAACAAGGTCATCCACTGTGATTGCTGGAAATGCGCGAACACCCGCGTTTTTGAATGCCGCAGCAGAGATAATTCCAGTTTCTCCGGCAACATGAAACAGCGTTGGTCCGCCGGTTTGTTTAATCTGGGTCACTCGACCACGGATTGTCGCTTCTTCACCAGGTGTGAGCTGCTCGATTGTCGCAAGCGTCGGTTCGTGTTCGACCACGACAGTTCGGTATGCTGTCTCATCGAAGACATCAAATGCAATATCACCATCTGATCGAAATTCTGAAAGAGTAACTGTCAGCCGATCACCTTCTTCATACGTTCGAGTGAGATTTGATTCATGAACTAACCCAGAGACAGTATCAGAGATATCAACGAAGATTCCATAATCAACGACCCCGTTGACGACAGCGTGATAGTTTGCCCCTGTTTCAATATCATCACTCGTGCAGTCAGGGGCCAGGTCATAAACGACCGGACGCGAAGACGCATCCGAATTCGGATGCGAACCGGTATCACCGGTATTTTCTGTATTCATATATAGAAGAAGAAGTGCGCTGTGAATAAGACTTTACTTTGATATGTCAGCCCAAACCGCGGAGTATATGTTCTCTCTGGCGGCTCTCTGTGTTTACGCCATCAGACGACCGCAATGCTTGTAAGTTGAGGTTCCTCTGTTTTATGTATGGGACTGTTCGGGTCAACCACCGTTGCCGGAATTGCTGCCGATGCGATAGAGTTTGCCCAGAGTGCGGCCGCAGAGACCCATCCAGATGAATACATGGGACTGCTGCGAGCTGAGTCGGCCAAGGCAGTCGGTCTTGACCGCTCAGGATTGCTTATTACTGAGGTAATGGTGGTACCTGGAACGACTTCCTCATCAACAAGCGCTACGCTGAATCGGTCGATGGTTCCAAATGATATGCGCACTGTTGGATCCATCCACTCACATCCGAACGGCGTCTTGCAGCCGAGTGACACTGACCGGAATAGCTTCCGAAGCGGAAGTGTACATATTATTATGGGGTATCCATATGAACGTGGGGACTGGGCAGCGTTTGATCCAGATGGCTCCGAACGGCGTCTTGAAGTGTTTGAAGTGGATCTCCCCGATCCAGAGTCATTCTTCGATTTCTCTGAAGACGACTTGGATGTGCCTCCCGCCGAAGACGACTATCCATCATCCGGAGACATTCATCAATGAGCCCGCCGAAGCGAGTCGTCGCACAAGGAACATTTGACCTGCTACACCCAGGGCATATTCATTATTTACGTGAGTCAGCCCGATTAGGTCAAGAGTTGCATGTAATCGTCGCTCGAACAGCGAATATAACACATAAACAACAGCCAGTGTTGTCAAGTCGACAACGTCGAGCCGTCGTGGACGCCTTGGAGATGGTCACAGAGGCACACTTAGGCCATCAGGATGATATTTTTATTCCGATCGAAGAAATTGATCCCAGTGTCATCGTATTAGGTCACGATCAAGATCATGATGAAACGGCAATCAAGCAGGCATTAGCAGACCGAGGAATCGACGTTGAAATAAAGCGTGCCAGTGCTCGTGAACCGGCCTATACAGGTGAACTCCTCTCATCAGGTGACATTATCAAACGCATTCTTAGAACACGGAGCGCCGCAGATACGGGACAGCAATCAGTCGAAACAGATTAACACACGTGCAGGCTAAAATCAAATTATACTTCGGCTGAAACGTATTGCTGTGAGCGCCGGCGAACGTCACTCATCAGATTCTTGCTGGCTTTCGACCCAATCGCGATACTCTTGCTGTGAGACAACTTCGACAGTGAAGTACATTTGTGAGTGTGAGACGCCACAGAACTCTGAGCAGTACCCCTGATACGTTCCAGTCTCCAATGGTTTCGTTTTGACAGACTGTACCTCTCCAGGGAGAGCATCCTGCTTCAATGCAAGTTTTGGCACGTGGAATCCATGAATCACATCGCGAGAGGTTATGTGAAATACAACGTCTCGGTTATTTGGAATGACGATTTCTGTGCCAGTTGAGAAATTTCCTGCCTCAGGATATGACATTTCCCACCCCCACTGATATGCCTCAACATGCACTTCAACCGGGTCGGCGCCAGAATTGCCTACCTGTTCAATCGACGGTTGTTGATACGTGACGTTCTCGTTTGCGAGGACACCATACGAGGCAACCCCAACAAAGACCAAGATAACCGCTGTTGCAACTGTCCACGTGATTTCGAGTCGTCGATTTTCCTGTGTCGGGACTGGACTATCGTTATTCCTGAATTTCACGATTGCATAGAAATATATCGCCTGAATTAACAGCGTAATCGGAACGGCGACTAACAAGAGCTTTCCATTGAGTGTATTGATGAGTTCTGCACTCACAGAACTCTGCGCAGCCACCGGAGTTGCTAGCAACCCGATGCCACCCAACGAAAGCAGGATGACGAGTGGAACAGAAGGATTTCGCATTGTTCTAAGCTCAGAAAGCAGTGGGTTAAATAGTTGCTGTCTTCTGCTGACATGAGATTGTGATCGCTATTTTTCTGAGCAGAGACGACACACAGTGTTACCCTCACTCATGATCCACCGTGGTGTGGGGTGAGGTCGCGGATAAGAACCAGCTGAGAACCCATAAGATGTTTTAGCGCACGTGAAAATCACTATTTTGCGACGCCAGATGCACAGAGACAGGATATGGTCGATTCATTCAGATATCCCGACAAAACGGGGACGATAAGTAGGGTCACAGCAAACCGCCATTAGGTGAGTTTGAAGTGGAACGGGCAC
The DNA here is from genome assembly GCA_028275165.1 of Haloquadratum sp. Taxonomy (GTDB): domain Archaea; phylum Halobacteriota; class Halobacteria; order Halobacteriales; family Haloferacaceae; genus Haloquadratum. The sequence continues at coordinate 35,840 of JAQCNF010000053.1, read as the reverse complement.
GTCCTCAGATACACTCGCGGCAGTTTCACGCGTTATTAGCTGCGACAGCGATGGGAGTGTACGTCTTGGTTATGCTAGGCGTCACAGCGGCAGTCACCGATGCGACACAGGCATGTGCGGCGTGGCCAATCTGCGGAAGTGGATACGATCTCCCGCAGACACTCATTGGTTGGATTGTAATCGTCCACCGAGTCATCGCGGCTGTGGTTGGAGGGTTACTCCTCGCAACACTTGGATATGCTCTTAGCAACCGACTGACACGGCGCGTGTTATTCGCGATTCTCACGGGGAGTCTCTTATATCCATTTCAAGCAGGGATTGGGGCTCTTGTCGCGACAAAGGGTGGAACAGATCTTCTATCGGGTATTCACCTTGGAGGTGGACTGAGTATTTTCCTGTCGTTAACAGTCGCACTTGCGTGGACACTTGAATCCGACACCGGAACCAGAGCACGACAGAAAACAACGCACGAGGAAGTGCCGATATCACCAGATAACAGCCCGACTGAGGCTGAATCACCGGTAGGTGCGACTGAAACAGGATTTCGTGGGGTAATCGCTGCATATATCCGATTGATGAAGCCGCGATTGATGTGGTTGTTGAGTCTTGTCGCCTCAGCTGGCATGGGGTTGGCTGCAGCAACCAGTGCAACCCTTACACCGGAGATCGCACTGGCTACGCTTGCTGGAGGGATACTCTCGATTGGGGCATCCGGGACGTTCAACCATATTCTCGAACGCGATGTCGACCGACAGATGCAACGAACGAGTGACCGGCCACTGGCGACTGATGTGGTTTCACTATCAAATGCCATTGTGTTTGGCACTGTGCTCAGTCTTGGCTCAGTGGCACTATTTGCATGGGTAAACCCACTGGTGGCTGTGCTTGGGCTGACCGCGATTATCTTTTATACGGTGGTCTACACGCTAATCCTGAAGCCACATACAGTTCAAAATACTGTCATTGGTGGCGCAGCAGGTGCACTCCCTGCACTCATTGGATGGACAGCAGTCACTGGAGAGATCGGGATAGGTGGAATTGCATTAGCGGTCTTGATTTTTGTCTGGACTCCCGCTCATTTCTATAACCTGGCGCTTGCGTATCAAGATGATTACGAGCGTGGGGGATTTCCGATGATGCCCGTTATCCGGGGCGAAACAACGACTCGCAAACATGTCGTTTGGTGGTTGGCGCTCACACTCGCTGTCGCTGGCGGATTGGCGACGATGCAGGCACTTGGATTGCTCTTCGCTGTGACCTCTATCATCTTTGGGGGAATATTTCTATACTTTGTTATGCAACTCCATTACCAGCAATCAGATAGTGCGGCGTTCCGCTCCTTTCACGCCTCAAATGCATATCTTGGGTCGGTACTGTTTGCCATTCTTATTGACTCGATGGTGATTTGAATATGTCAATTGCAAACTCCGCAACGCCGGATTCGCGAGTCGCAGTTCAACTCGGACTGCTTGCGAATGCGATTATTGCTGGTGCAGTGTCGTACATAGTGATTGCAGATATCACGGTCGTGAAGCCACGATATACGATATACGGACTACTCTGGGTATTTGTCGGAATTATCGCGATCTGGCGGACCACCCCTCAGCCATCCTCAACACAGACGCGTCGTCGAGCGGCGATTGTTGCGGGTCTGTACGCGGCTATCTTAGCGCTTGCTGGCGGTGTCATACAGTTCGGAGGGTCGCATATTGGCCCTGCATTTGGGGCGCGGGTGGCGTACATTCTCCCAGGATGGGGTCCAGCACCGATTATTACGCTTCCATTCGCAACGGTGGTTCTCATGCCCGCGAGAATCATCGGGTACCTCGCGCTCACATATTTGGTATACGCGACGATTATTGATGCCGCTGAGATGGCTGTATCCAGTCTTATTGGGCTATTTTCGTGCGTCTCGTGCTCGTGGCCAGTGATTGCATCATTGGTGTCAGGAGCTTTCGGCGGGGGCTCTACAGCAGTCAGTACTGCGCTGGGATTCTCTTATGATATATCTACTGGAATCTTTCTGCTGACGGTAGCGATACTGTTTTGGCGGCCATACAAAGCCGAATAAGTCCCCATATCGTCAGCTGTCATACATGCCATTTTTGCATTCAGTCTGCGGCGTGATTTTTTCGTGTCGATTCTCCCGTCAGACAGAAGCTATCTCACCCGGTAAACTTTGTCTTTTCATTTGATTTCTGACACTGATTCGAGCGGGGGTCGACTCGAAGTTCTCCGAAGCCGTGCTTCGAGTGACTGCCGACCCGGAGAACGCCGCTCTGCAAGTGCCCCTAACGCCTGGCGGAACCTGGCACAGCCGTGATTCGCGTTCAGGTGGCAGTGGGTGTGGCGTGGCGTGGCCTGGCGTGGCGTGGCGTGGTGTCGTGCGGGAGTTGCTGACCGAGTCGAGTGATGTCAAATAGATCTGCTCATCATCGTGTTGCTGGCCGAATAGCCGCGCACACGACAGATACCATGTCTTCGAGAGTTTCGCTAACCGAGTCGTTCTAGGCCTGTGAGAATGATCTCTCAGCGCCACCGAGCAATCCGAGAGTTCAGACAGTTATTTGGCGACCGGGGGTCTTCTCAGGCGCTGACTGACTCTCCGGAGGTGTTGCTGAATCGCCGTGTTTTCAACGACTGTTATGAAATATCAGTGTCAGATTCGGTTTCGAGGTCAACCTCAGAGGGTGGGTTACTGTCACTGTCAGCTTTCGTCTGATATCGACCAAGTGCACGGTCAATCTCATCGATACCACCAGTAGTTGATTCGACAGTCACGACGTTACCCCCTCCTGGGTCAACAATAATGACCTCACTTCCCTCAGCAATCTCGCCATCGACTGTTCGAGCTCTGTAGTAAGGATTAAGCCCTCCATTTTCAATTTTCACCTCACCGCTGCTTTCGGTAACCTGCTCTGTAACCTCGCCGGTTCGCCCACGAAGGCTATCAGAGTCACGAGTTTGTTCTACGCTTTCACCTCCATACAGATTCACCTCGTGATACCCAACCAGCGCAATCACGCCAAAGAGCAATACCATTGCCCCAAGAATCAGTGGGGAGGCAATACCAAATCCAAAGCCAAAGAGACCCGCTCCCAATAATGAAATGCCGACGACAATAAAGTGCGCACCAGGGGCGAATGCTTCAAGAATGCTTAATCCCAGCCCTGCTGCCATCAGGAGAAGCGATAGTGTCTCTACAGGAATAGATACTTGTAGTGTGGATAGGCTCATAAGGAGTATATGTCTTTGTGGGGATTAACAGTTGTTACAGCCGGAACGACGCATTAAACCAGATTTAGTCCGAGTGTATTCACTAATAGCCCAACTGTTCCAACGACTCCGAGAAGCACAAACACGATATTTTCCACACGCGGACGCTCCGGCTCAATTGGTCGACGAGGCGTCTCCTCAGCCTCGGTGGCTGAAGAAGAGGTGTCTGGAGTAGCGGGTGACTCTGAACGAGACATATGTATTGATGAGTGAGCAGACAACTAACCTCTGTCGGCGATATTCAATGTTCCTGATTTGCTGAGGAGACGACTGAGTGGTCTGAAATGCGGTAGTCACCGTCATTCTCACGTGTGTGCGTGAGATCGCCATCATAAACGATCCCACGCTCAGCGTGGAGGGTGACGGGTGACCCTGACTCTGCCTCAGGCGGGAGCGGGGCACCAGAGATCATCGGGATATCGAGTTCACGGGCGACAAGTGCAGGATAGCCTGTCATTCCTGACCGAGCGTCAACAATGCCTCCGATACTGTGCAGGTTTGTGTCGAACTCTCCCTCGAAGTCCTGCTCGAGCGCGAGAATCGACCCTGAGTCAATCTCTCCAATACTACCAGAATGAGTGCGAATAAGTGGCCCGACGGCCCTTCCCCCAACGACTTTTCGGCCGGTGGTTATGGTTTCTGCAGCCACGTGGACTTTCAACATATTTGTTGTGTTTGTCCCCTCGAGCTCTGTCATCATTCCTGACAGCACGACGATTGTATCGCCAGAGGCGGCGATTTCAGCGTTCAGTGCAGCATCGACCGCATCTTGCATCATTCGCTCAACATCGCCAACATATCCCGCGTATGTCGGGATCACACCCCAAGAGAGAGCAAGTTGTCGCCGCACGCGATCTGTCGGCGTCTTCGCAACGACGGGTACACCTGGTCGAAACTTGGCTGTTTTGCGGGCAGTATATCCAGACTCCGAGGCGGCGACAATTGCAGAGGCACCGACATCCCGTGCTAAATATCGTGCCGAGCGGGCTAACGCCTCGGTCCGCGAACTGTCAGTTGCATCTGGGATACGTTGTTTTTGAACCTCGCTGTATTCACGTGATTCTTCGACTTCACGAACAATCCGATCCATTGTGTCGACGACTGTGACCGGATTCTCCCCAACAGCAGTCTCGCCTGAGAGCATCACTGCATCAGTGCCATCAAGTACTGCATTGGCTACATCAGACGCTTCTGCGCGAGTCGGGCGGCGAGCTTCGACCATTGAGTCCAGCATCTCTGTCGCTGTGATCACAGGTGTTCCTGTTTCATGACACGTTCGAATGATCCGCTTTTGGATGACAGGAACCTCTTCGAGTGGCATTTCTACCCCCAGGTCACCCCTCGCGACCATCACCCCATATGCTGCATCGATAATTTCGTCTAGATTCTCGACCGCCCCAGCCCGCTCAATTTTGGCAATCACGGGAATATCGACTCCGAGTCCATCAAGCGCATCACTGATCTCATACACATCAGCGGCCGTCCGAACGAATGAAGCAGCGACGAAGTCTGCATGTGTATCTGCGGCGACCTGTAGTTCCTGACGGTCGGTCTCTGTTAGGAGGTCAATGTCCAGATTTACACCAGGGACGTTCACCCCTTTTCGTCCTCCAAGTGTCCCACCGGTATTGACATGTGCAGACACATCATCACCGTTTACTGCGGTCACTGTCGTCTCGATTCGACCATCATCCAGTAGGACGGCATCACCCACGGAAACACCCGTGAGTGGGTATGAAAGCCCAATGATATCTGAGGATGCGGTCATTGACTCAGTAAACCGAACAGTCGAATCGCTGCTGATTTCGACCGGCTCCTCAACTGGAGCAGTTCGAACTTCAGGTCCCTGTAGGTCAACCATGACTGCCACTGGGGACTCAATCTCAGCATCGACAGTTCGGACTCGCTCGATGACGGTCTTCCGATGCTCAGGAGTCCCATGACTGGCGTTCAGCCGGACGACGCTCATTCCTGCATCGGCTAACGCTCGAATCGTTTCGCGGTCGTCTGATGCAGGGCCGAGCGTACAGACGATTTTAGCGCTTCGCATGCAAGCGTGTACTCGGGAATGAATTAAAAAGACCGCCGTTGAGTGAACTCCCCAGACCTGCTCCGCCTCGCCTCGTTCGTGTGTCGCTCCAGAGCGTTTGAGCCGCGGGCGTCATGACCTCCGACTCCACCCCGACGAATAAGATGGCTTGATATTGTGTCGTATCGGTCAGAGCGTTGAACCAAACTGTCGGAGTTCGTTCCACGGGCTAAGCCGGTTTGTATCAGACCCACATTCCTCACTCGGACACACGGGTCGGTCACTGGACTGCTCGAGCATCCGGGCGCTGTGTCTTTGCGTTCGACTGGATAATAGACGCTCAGTGTATCGGTCGATTCACTACGAATGAGACGGTGCGCTGCTCTGCTGCGTGCTCCAACAGATATCAAACAGCTGTTGCAGATTTTCGCCTGACGTTACATCAAGCTCAGACAGAAACTATTTGATTTTCGTTCCTGGCAGGGCAGACCCATGAGTTGTCAGGAGGTCAGCATCCTCGCCAGCGGCAAGTACCATTCCATCTGATTCGACGCCAAATAGCTCTGTTTTTTCGAGATTTGCGACGACAACGATACGCGTTCCAGGGAGTTCGTCAATCTCGTGTAGTTGACGAATACCGGCGACGATCTGGCGGGTCTCAACACCGATATCGACTTGTAGTTTCACGAGTTTGTCAGCGCCTTCGATTGGCGTCGCCTGTTGAATTTCACCGACGCGGATATCCAGCGACTGGAATGTATCAAAATCGACCCGATTTTCGAGCAGCGACTCAACCGCAGGCGAATCCGACTCCTCGGTGGGTGTCGATTCAGACGTGCTATCTGAGTCTGTTGAGGACTCTGTCGTCGTTCGGTCAGCTAATTTCGCTGTTAGCTCATCGACACGTTCGGCCTCGATTGGTTCGAATAATTCAGTTGGTTGTTCGAACTGATCAGCGGGAGGGTCAAACGCTGCCTCGAGTTGAACCGTGTGGACACTCCCAGTTGCGTTGATGTCGTCCCAGAGTCGACTGGCAGCGCTTGGAGCAACTGGTTCAAGAAGGACTGCAATCGCTTTTGAGATTTGTACACAGTCACGAATCACTTGCGCTTTCTGTCCATTTTCATCATCAAGCTTCCAAGGCTCGTGCTTTTGAATATACTCGTTTCCAAACTGTGCTAACCGAATAGCAGCAGTGCCGATGTCACGAACAGAATAAGCATTCACTCCCTCACGGAGACGGTCGACGGCCGATTGAATCTCTGTGTCGACTGTCTCGGAGAGCGACGCCTCAGGCGTCCCATTATACTCCCTGGCTGCAAACAGGAGTGACCGGTATGCGAAGTTACCAACTGTATTGACCAGTTCTGAGTTCACTCGCTCTCGAAATTTTGCCCACGAGAAATCAACATCCTGTTGAAAACCGCCATTCGTTGCGAGATAATATCGCAGCATGTCGGGGTCAAATCCCTCATCAAGATACTCATCTGCCCAGACTGCACGGTTTCTGGACGTTGAAAACCCCTTCCCCTCAAGAGTAATGAAGCCCGAGGCCATCACGGCGCGCGGTTCAGTGTATCCGACTGCACGTAGCATCGCTGGCCAGAAAACTGTATGATGTTGTATGATATCACGGCCAATAATATGGATGATCTCGCCACCATCACCGTCTTCATCTGGACGCCACGCTGCCTCCCAGTCAAATGTGTCAGACCCGACTGTGTCGGTGTACTGCATCGTTGAGGAGACGTACTCAATTGGGGCGTCAACCCACACGTAGAGGACCAGATCTGAGTCTTCAGGATAATCGATTCCCCAGTCCATATCTCTCGTAATGCACCAATCTTGCAACTCTCCTTCAACCCACTCTCGTGGCTGATTCTGTGCGTTTGCCGTCCCCTCTAATCGGTCGAGAAATCCAGAGAGATATGACTGGAGTTCAGAGACCGCGAAGAACTGATGTGGGCGAGACCGGTACTCAGCCTTATTGTCTGTAATTGTTGAAACAGGTGTCTCGATCTCACCTGGCTCTAAGTGACGACCACATCCCTCATCACATTCGTCACCGCGAGCGTGTTCACCGCAGTATGGGCATGTTCCCTCGACAAATCGGTCAGGAAGCCACTGGTCTGCGTTGGGGTCGTAAGCAACTGGAATTTCTTTTTCATATACATACCCTTCGTTGATGAGGCCGGTGACGATTGATTGTGTAATTGTCGTGTTTGTCTCATCATCTGTGTGACCGTAATTATCGAACTCAATATCGAACTGTGGGAACGTCGATTTGTATTGCTCGTGATGCCTCAGAGCAAACTTTTCTGGTGATACGCCCTCCTCAGCAGCGTTCACTGCAACTGGCGTCCCATGCATGTCCGATCCGGAGACAAAGGCTGTCTGCTGTCCCATCCGCTTCAGCGCGCGGCTGAAAATATCCCCACCGACGTACGTCCGCAGATGCCCAATGTGGAGCTCACCGTTTGCGTACGGCAGTCCGCAGGTAACAACCGCCGGAGTGTCGGTTGGAAACTTCTCGTGTGTCATCTATCTATCTATGAGAGCGGGAGAATCAAAATCCCGCTGGTTCACTCGTTGGTATCGCATAAGGCGAATTTTAACGAACTGTATCCAAGATGAGGCGTTGTTCGACACGCTTGACTTCGTGTTGAACATCTCTTACCGCATCAATATTTGCCGAGATTGATGAGATTCCTGCCTCGATGAGGAAATTAACCATCTCTGTGCGTGACCCCGCCTGTCCACAGATGCTTGTATCGATATCAAGCTCGCGACAAGTTTCGATTGTCGTCTCGATGAGGCTGAGGATAGATGGGTGGAGTTCATCGAAGCGGTCTGCGACGTGCTCATTATTTCTGTCGACTGCAAGCGTATACTGCGTGAGGTCGTTCGTCCCGAATGAGACAAAGTCAACACCAGTGTCTGCGATCGACTCTATCTCCAGGGCTGCGGCCGGTGTCTCAATCATAATCCCCCACGAGCGGCGGTCTGTGTCAATTCCAGCCTCCTCCATGTGGTGCCGTGCCTGCCTGACATCCTCAGCGTCGTTGACGAGCGGTAGCATGAGTTCGACGTTATCATATCCCATCTGATACACCCGACGAAACGCTTGAAGCTCATGATTGAACAACTTGGGGTTATCTAATGAGCGTCGAATACCTCGATATCCCAGCATTGGATTATGCTCTCGCGGTTCATCCTCACCACCTTCGAGTTGTCTGAACTCATCCGTCGGTGCATCAAGCGTTCGCACTCGAACTGGGCGAGGGTAAAACTCCTCAGCTGCAGCTTGAATCCCTTCAACTAGTTCATCAATGTAGGCCCGCTCGCCATGGTCGGCAATAAATTTCGAAGGGGTCTTGCCGAGTGAGAGCACCATATGCTCTGTTCGAAGAAGCCCAACCCCATCAGCACCAGTCGCTGCCGCTCGCTCTGCAGCCTCTGGTATCGACACATTTACTTTAACTCGTGTTGCGGTCATTGGCTTTACTGGAGTTGTGGGGCGAGCTTCCTCAATTGGCTCTCGCTGTTCGTCAGTCGGCTGAGCTCCAGGTCGAACTGTTCCTTTCTCACCATCGATAGTCACAGCCTTACCGCTCGTAAGACGCTGAGTGGCCGTCTCGGTCCCAACGACCGCGGGGACCCCTAATTCACGAGAGATAATCGATGCATGTGAGGTCATCCCTCCCTCGTCAGTGACGATTCCAGATGCACGTTTCATTGCTGGCACCATATCCGGCATCGTCATTTCGGTAACGATAATGTCGCCGTTACTGACCTGGTCAATCTGGTTGAGTTCAGTGATAATCTGGGCCTCTCCCGAGGCTACGCCCGGGCTTGCACCGAGACCATCGACAATGACACCGTCTGTTTCTTCAGACGACTCGTCATGAGTATCCATCTTCTCTGAATCAATTGTCGTGATAGGCCGTGATTGCAACATGTAAATAGACCCATTCTTGATAGCCCACTCGACATCCTGTGGTGATTGATAGTGTGATTCGACCTGCCGACCAAGCTTGACGAGTTGCTCAAGCTCTGTGTCCGAGAGAACGCGCGCCTCTCGATCACTTGATGGCACCTCAGTTTCGACGGTCTCTCCACTTGCTGCCTGTTTTATCATCATCGTCTTCTTATCAGCGATCTCGACTGATTCGACAGAGGCCGATTGCTTGTCCATGGTGTAGTTGTCCGGTGAAACGGACCCAGAGACAACAGCCTCTCCGAGCCCCCATGCAGCCTCAATTATTACCTCGTCTGCACCCGTTGAAGGATGAGAGGTAAACATTACACCAGATTTGTCTGCATCGACCATCTCTTGGACGACGACTGCGATGTCGACGTCTGCATGAGCGAATCCCTGTCTATTACGATAATAGATTGCTCGCTGTGAGAACAGTGAGGCCCAGCATTCCTTGACCCGGTCAATGAGCATCTCAGATTGCACGTTTAGAAACGTTTCCTGCTGTCCAGCGAAAGAGGCATCAGGCAGGTCTTCAGCAGTCGCAGAAGAACGCACAGCCACGAACGGCTCCTCAACAGAGCCAAGCTCGGTGTACGCGCGATAAATCTCCTCACGAACACGTTCCGGCATATCGGTGTCCATGATCAACTCGTGTGCCCGTTCATGTGCATGTTTCAGTGCTTGAGAATCCTCATGATCGACGTCAACCGTCTCAAACAACTCAGTGGCGATATCAGCTGACTCAATAAACCGTCGATACGTATCAGCAGTTACCACAAATCCAGAGGGAACTGGGAGGTCTGCATCAGTCAGTTCGCCTAGTGAGGCTGCCTTGCCTCCAACCGTGTCAACATCGGTGACATCTACCTCAGCAAGCCAAGCTACGGCCATTTCTGCTTAATCCTTTCAGAGAGGGTCAAAAGTACTTTCCGGCATGTCGTTACGTCAGCTACCCACCGCTGAGGCGGTGGACTCCCGTTCTGCTGATACGGGAGTGTCGGACGCCACTTCAGTCGCGTTCACTGTCATCAGCCCCCAAACCCCGACTCCGACTCCGACTTCAGGGTGGACTGACAGAGCGCCCCTCCAGCAGGAGACTTCTACCCCCGCCGGAGCTTGAGTGCACGTTCCCGCGCCACGTTCATGAAAAGTGGCGTGGCTCGCTCCAGCAGTGCGGCACTCGATGGGACACGAGAACATCCAGTCCATCGGACAGAAGGAAGAAGGTCGGTTCAACTCAATGCTTCACCGCGTAGCGAACGAACTCGTCACGGAGGCCTGCGAGAACGAGTGTTCATTGATTGCGTCCGAGGATTTGACCGATATTCGTGAGCGGACTGGAGCGTCGTGGGGTCACAAATGGGCATTCGACTACGTTACGTACAAGGCTGAAGAATACGGTATCATGGTCGAACAGATTGACCCTGAGAACACGAGTCGTCGGTGCTCACTGCGGGGTTGACACATCCCGACAACCGTGGCGGTGAGGACTTCGCGTGTCTGAACTGCGGGTACAAGACCCATGCCGACTACGACGCCACGAAGAACATTGGCTTGCGGTATCTTCGTCGCAACCAAACTGGGGGCGACGAAGGCGCACCCTTGGGCGTGCGCTTGAATCGTGGGACGCTGAAGCTGGACAGAGGCTATTCTCCGACGTGTCGGCTCGAACAGGAGTCCACGCTGAATCCCACCGCTTTAGCGGTGGGTAGCTCAATTCCCACATTATCTGTCTCATAGCAACGGCTCGTCTTGATGAACGTTTTTGAACGGCATCAAGGAGTCGGCAATGCTGTGGTTTGTGGGTTGGGCCACTGAGCTTCCGCGCTTCCTCCCACGGCTAAAGGCGCGGGCTTCCGCGCTGTTACCGCTATGAAAAAATCACTCGGCAACAAATATCGAATTTCGTTGTCTGGTACGCGTGGGGCACGTCGAATACTACTTTTAGCGTCACTTGTTGAGTACAACTGTGCTCAGCGATGTAATCAACGCAATCCCCTCTTGGCTGGCGATTGGAATCGGAGTTGGGAGCGTCGTGTCGATTATTGTCGCTGGGGTCTTTGTCGTCGGTGGAAGGCTCTTTCCAACAGATGGTGAACCAACCAAGATTGGTGGTGAAAACCGACGACATCTTGAGATAAGATCATATCTCCGCGAGGCTCATATCGATTTTCGGGAGAATCATCACATTGGGAGTATCGAAACCGAATTTTATCTTCCGAATGAGGATGTTGCGATTACCTTTGATCCGCATGTATACTTCCAATTGGAGTCGACCACGACGATCCCTGTTCTATGTGAACACGAGATGTCGATTCGCGCGTTGAGCCGCCGTCTTCCCTTTGAGATAGCACAGCAGACATTGCTGCCGCCTACCCAAGATCAACGCGTGAGAGAGGCGTTTGACACACTGGAGATATCTGTCACCGCCGATCCGGCACAGATCCAGCAGGCATATCGTGAGCGAGTAAAGCACGCCCACCCCGACCACGGTGGTACACAGTCAGAATTTCAAGATTTACAAGAATCATATGGGGTGGCAAAGACACATGCTCAAACAAACGAGTAAACTCGCTGGGTATGAGGTGGGTTGAACACTACCTCAAAGCCATCACCAGAGTGCGAGCTGAAAGCAGCAGCCTTGAGTATCAAAAAATGTGAATAGATGTATATATCTGTGCTCTTCGATCAATATCACCTCTGGAAATTCGCTTTGGAAAGTCATTGATACGAGCGGGTCCAAGCTTACTATCATACCAATCGTGCAAGATATTCAATACAGAGACCGCAGTATTGTCCTCAATTCAGGCTCGATACTCGTGCTTTCAGACTTGCATATCGGCCGCGATGAAGCTTCAAATGTGGAATTCCCGCTTGGTGAGCAATCTGACTTGGTTGATCGGGTTGATATGCACCTCACAACAGTGGCGCCGGAGGAGGTCGTGCTAGCGGGAGATATTTTCCATGAATTCGGCCGACTCACGGCACGTTCGCGATCCACAATTGACGCACTGGAAGATCGCTGCCATGCTCATGGGGCGACACTCACGTGTATTCAGGGAAATCATGACAATATGTTAACCGAGTGGTGGACAGGCAATGCTCACGAGTCGTACATCATTGAAGACTCTCAGACGGTTGTTTGCCACGGGCATGAGATCCCATCAGTCGGTGCAAGGCGGTATATTATTGGGCACGAACATCCCACGATACGCATTGAGGGAACCCGTCATCCCTGCTTTCTCGAAATTCAATGCAACGAATCTGATGTCCTCGTGCTCCCAGCATTCTCGCGGCTGTCACCTGGAGTTGTTGTGAACCGCATGAGCAAGGATGCGTTTCAATCACCACTACTCGAAGATATAGACAGTATAACACCACTCATTTTTGATTCCTCAAGCGAGGATATACTGGAGTTTCCACCACTCGCGGAACTCACAGAGTATCTGTGATGCACGTGATATGATCCAAGATGGTTCAATCGAGTTGTCTAAGATTGTTCAGACGGATGACGGAAAATCTCGGCGGACCGCACCTGCTGCTTCTCGCCCACTACGAAGCGCTCCCTGTATTGCTGACCACGTTGTATAGTCTCCAGCTAAGTACAGAGGCCCATCAGGGGCATCGACATCGGGAAGTTGATCATGTATGCCGGGTGGTTGTGCGAATTGTGCGAAGGGGACAGCAGTCGTTTCAACCACTTCGAAATCCGCCCACGATGTATCGGGGTACCACGCGCTGAGTGTTTCTCTCGTCTCTTCAACGAGTCTGTCAGGGGATCGGTGCTGAGCACCCTCGTTAATAAATGTGGCGCTCAACAGAGACTCACCTGGTGGCGCATATTCGGGAGCGACACTTGATAAAGGAGCGATAGTATTTGGTGATGCACTCTCTGCGTTGAGCAGTAGCTTTGTCGAAGAAATGGGATTTTTATCAAATGGTAAGCGATAGTACTGAGTGACAGAGCCACGTGCATCTGTCGGGATTGATGTGACTCCGCTTAGTCGCGTGGCTTCTTTGGGATCGGTCGCGATAACACCTGCATCTGCAGAGATGGTGTCATTTTCGGTCTCAATGTCAACTCCACTGTTCGTCCGGTGAATCGACTCAACAGAGCGGTTGGTAACAATTGAGACTCCTGCAGTCCGCGCACGACTCTCGAGTTGTTTTGCGATCATTCCCATTCCTGCTGCTGGAATAGCTGCTCGGCCAGTGGCAAGTGATTTGAACGTATATTCGAACACGCGTTTTGAGGTCGATAATGTTCGATCTAAAGTAATGCCGCCATAGAACGGGGCAATAAAATTATTGATATATTGTTTTGAAAACCCCCATGACCTCAGATACTCTCGAATTGATTCATCCGGACTCTCAAAGATCTCCGTCTCTGATCGGGATTCAACGTGCTGTCTAAGCAGAAGCGTTCGGAGCTTGTCGGTGAATGTCACCTCATCGTTTTGAACTGAGGCTAACGCCGACCGCGGATCACGGAGTGGGTCGGCTAACACAGACCGAGAGTGAGGGCGGGCTATGATTGCCCCCGGAGTAAAGTATCGAAGCTGTAGTGCCTCAGTCTCTAATTCCCGTTGGACGGCAGGATATGAGGTAAATAGCACTTGAAACCCCTCATCAAGGGTGAACCCATCGACTGTGTGGCTTCGAACGCGGCCGCCAAGTGATGAGCGTTGCTCAAATAGCATGACCTGATATCCCTGAACAGCTAACCGACGGGCAGCGACTAATCCAGCGAGTCCACCGCCAACAACGACGACAGACGATTCGTTCATGTCTGTCCTTTCCTTTCATATCTTGATAGCGTTTCTATCCCGTTGGAAAGCGATGCCCTGTGGACACACCGGGTTGAATAGGTACTGATTAATCTGCAGAGTCAGATGTCCGGGTATGACTCACTCGTCCAGATACCAGGGGTTGTATTGCACTGCGTCAGGAAATAAACTATCCACATTATCGACTGGGCCAACAGAGAGTGGTGGGAGACGTGAACCAGAGTATGAAACGACCCAACTTGGCTGGAAAGACGGTGAATTAGCCGACCACGTGAACTCAATGTGGCGGTACGCTGAGGCACTCCCATTCTGTACCCCTGTCACGGCTGGTGAAGGACGCACACCACTTATCAAAACCGAGACACTCGCCGCAGACTGCGGGGTGAATGATCTCATAATCAAGGATGAGTCGCGAAATCCAACGGGATCAGTCTTTGACCGCGGACTGTCCGCAGCAGTAACAGCAGCTAAAGCGTCCGGCGCTGAATTGGTAGCCTCTGCTGGGGCCGGAAATAGTGCACAGTCAGCGGCTGCATATGCCTCAAAGGCTGGACTGCGGTCTTATGAATTCGTCCCATCACGGGCACCATTTAGCAACAAAGCGATGATCAACGTCCACGGGGGCGAGATGAAGGTTATTGGTGGTCGATATTCGGATGCGAAAGCAGCTGCTCAGTCAGAACTGCAGACCGACTGGTATACATTACAGGAACGAGATAATCCATTTCGTCATGATGCGTACAAAACAATCGCATTCGAGATCGCGGAAGCTCATAACTGGACAGTGCCAGACGCGGTAGTTGTCCCCACGGCGAGTGGCGAGTTGCTCGCCGGTATTGCAAAGGGCTTTGATTGTCTCTTAGAAACCGGGCAGATAGTCACTCAGCCACGTCTCTTTGGCGTCCAGGCAAGCGGATGTGCGCCACTTGTGGGAGCATCTGCAGAGAGCATATCTACGTGTCAAACGCCAGATACAATCATCGGGGAATTAGAAATTCCAGCTCCACCACTGGGGCATGCTGCAGTTACAGCAGCGACTGAGAGTGGTGGCTCAATCATCAGTGTTGATGACGATGTTATTCTCGAAGCTGCAGTGCAGGCCGCACAATCTGTTGCATTACAAGTCGGTGCTGCTGGTGGCGCAGCGATTGCAGGCTGTGAAGCCCTGCGTGAGATGGGAGAACTATCAGCGTCCGCACAGGTGGTTGCGATTAATACTGAGTCGGGGATGCAGACGGCAGATATCCTCCGAAGTCATCTGATGGGTAAGGGCATTTAAAATTTTGTACCACTAAACTTATTATTTAGATTGGTCTAAATTCGAATATGGTAAGCGACGTCATGGAAGACTATCTCAAGGCCCTCTATACACTGCAGCTACGAACATCGCCACCAATTCCTCCGTCAACATTAGCAACAGAACTCGATCGAACGCCAGCGACAGTCAGTAGTATGCTTGATACGCTCGAAGAATGTGAGCTCATTGACCGTCAAAAATACCACGGAGCAACCCTCACCCAAAGGGGTGAAACACGGGCACTCGAAATCATTCGGCGGCACCGCTTGCTTGAGACGTACTTAGTCGAATATCTGGATTTTTCCTGGAGCGAAGTGCATGCAGAGGCTGAACGACTCGAACACCACATCAGTGAATTGTTTACCGACCGTGTCGCCACGGCGCTTGATGAACCAGAGGTTGACCCCCACGGAGATCCAATCCCGCGGGCCGACCTGCGTCATCCCGGATCTCATGAGGAACTCTCGCTTGCAGAGTGTGATGTCGGAGAAACTGTCCATGTCGTCAGGGTAAGAGATCGAAGTCAAGAAGAACTTGAGTATCTTGCTGCGAGTGGCATTCGGCCGGGCGCACTCCTGAGTATCACTGATTGTGCACCGTTCGGAATGATGACCGTCAACATTCACACGGAGGGACAACAAAATGCAAGCGAATCCTCAGACACACAGAGTCTTCCCGAGCAGATTTCAGAGGCAATTTTCGTTCAAGCCCAGCCTGAAGCAGGATCTGAGACTTCATCGGAGGTGAACAAAGTATATGAGTAGCTTTGCTGAGATATTTTTCGTTGCGCTCGTGGCTCAGTTAGTCGTACTCCCCGGCGAAAAGGTCCAGTTCATCATCGCTGGACTCTCCGCACGGTATGACCCTCTCGTCGTCGTTGCTGCCGCCGGGTCGGCGTTTGCAGGGTGGACGACATTAGAAATTATGTTCGGACGTGCTCTTCAACGAGCGTTGTCACCACTGCTGCTTGACGGCATAACAGCGATACTATTTCTTGCATTCGCCATTCTCTTACTTCGGTCTGCACCAGCATCTGCGAGCGGCGAAACAACAGCAAATCCAGAGACAGACGGAGGGCTGCCAACGCTTGAGCGGTTAGAACTACCAGGACCACTCCAGCAATATAGCAGCTCTCTTGGTGGATTTCTACCAATATTTGCACTCATGGTGACCGGCGAATTCGGCGATAAGACACAGTTAGTCACAATTGGTCTCGCGATCCAGTATGGCGCCAGTGCCGCGATTTGGTTTGGTGAGATGGCAGCGATACTCCCAGTGAGTCTACTCAATGCATACTTCTTTCATACCTTCTCACATCGTGTGAATGTGCGCAAAGCTCACATCTTTTCGGCTGGTCTCTTTGGCTTCTTCGGGCTGGATACGTTGCTTGGGATGATTACTGGATACTCTATCTGGGAAGATCTAGTCGGAACACTCACCACGGTCATCGGTTCGGTTCTGTAAGATGGATGAAATTCATCACCAGCGAGGGTCGGTTCGTTTATTCGGCTTAGTCGCTCAGTACATCTAATGGTAACCGCGGGTATCACTCTTATTGCAGGCATTATTTTTGGAATCGCTCTTGCAGCCCCGCCTGGTCCGATGAACGCGATTATTGCTGAGGAGAGCGTCCTTCGTGGATGGAGTGCAGGCTTTTACGCTGGACTTGGGGCGATGTTCGCTGATGTGATTTTCTTCCTACTTGCTGTCATAGGCGTCGTGAGCTTCGTTCGAGACTTTCCACTGCTTCGAAGCGTGATGAGTGGTATTGGTGGCGTGTTGATGATTTACTTTGCAATGGGTGCAGTCTCTGAGCTTCGATATGATTTCAGAATGGACCCCGAGCAATCACCTGCAGCTGCGGATGACATCGATACTCATGCCAATTGCGGTGCCAGTCAAAATAGTCATACAGGATTCCTAAAAGCATTCATACTTGCACTAAGCAACCCATATCAGATATTATTCTGGTTAACGATTGGCGTTGGGTTATTACAATCAGGGCAGTTCGATATCTTAGCACAGACACCCTATGTTGGTAACCAACTGGCAGGGATACTGATCGTTGAAACGGGGTCACCAGCGCTCCTCGTTGGCCTATTCGGTGGCATCACTGTCTGGATTACTGGATTTCCAGCCGCGCTCGCACGGGCGAGGCGACAGTCAACTCTCTTAGGCCCAACGATTACTGTTCTCTCCGCGGTTGTACTCGTTGGATTTGGGGTGCTGTTTCTCACTCGGAGTGTCACGCAGTTGTTTCCTGTCGTCGATAGCGTCATATAATCGAGAAAGATTTTCAGCTAGCACGTAGAGTGACATATATGTTCGAGAAGACGACGTGGATTAACCTCCCCAGGACGGTCCTCGTCGGCCATCGTGTAATCGATGATCTTGCTGCCGCGGTCGGCGGCCTATATCTTTCAGGGCCACCGCTCATTGTCACTTCGCCGACGCCCAATTCGCTTGTTGGTGACACTGTCCGCGAACAGTTTGATCACCCGGTTACCACTATCGTTGAGAAGGCGAGCTTTGAGGCTGTTGAGGGGGTTGTCGATACCGCGAGTGCGGCAGATGTCGGGTATCTACTCGCTGTCGGTGGGGGGAAACCAATCGATATCGCCAAGATGGCTTCTGAACAACTTGGATGTGGGTTTGTGTCGGTCCCAACAGCTGCAAGTCACGATGGAATCGTTTCAGGTCGGTCCTCAATTCCAGAAGGAGATACACGACATTCAGTTGCAGCAAACCCACCACTGGCAGTCGTGGCTGATACAGCGATTCTCGCTGAAGCCCCGTGGGAGCTCACCACAGCAGGCTGTGCAGATATTATTTCAAACTATACGGCAATTAAAGATTGGCAGTTAGCAAACCGGCTACAAGACGTCGGATACAGCGAGTATGCTGGAGCACTCTCTCAGATGACCGCCGAAATGCTGGTCAGCAGTGCTGACGTCATTAAGCCCGGGTTTGAGGAATCAGCGTGGGTGGTCGCAAAGGCGCTTGTCTCGTCTGGGGTTGCGATGTCAATTGCAGGATCCTCGCGACCTGCCTCTGGAGCAGAGCATTTGATCTCACACCAACTCGACCGACTCATGCCCGGTGCGGCACTTCATGGACACCAAGTCGGGGTCGCTGCCATCCTGACAGAGTATCTTCATTCTGGGGACACAGGAGAGTACACTGACATTGCAACTGCCCTCGATGAGGTTGGAGCCCCGACGAAGGCTGCTGATCTTGGAATTGAGGAGGAGACGTTTATTGAGGCAGTGACCACTGCACACACGATCAGAGATCGACATACAATCTTGGGCAATGGCATAAGCCGAACCGCAGCCAGACAAGCCGCAACGGTAACTGAAATCATATGACGGAAGCTAAAAGTCATCTGTTGAGTTAGCTGAGCCATGAGCACAACAGCAGTACGGGGCTGGACGAAGGCACACCCCCTCATCGCGACGGTAGTGCTCGCTGTCATAGGGTATGCGGCGGTTATCGGGACCTTCATTGGTTTCGTGCCGGCGAATGTATTTCCTGAATTAACTCTCACGGCGGTCAATCGTCTTGCAGACACTATTGCAATCATAAATGCAATTAACGTATTGGTTATCGCTTACGGTTGGCGAGCGATCCGTCGTGGTGAGGTAAAAAAACACGCCACAGCAATGATGAGTTCGTTTGCTCTGATCATCATTTTCCTGGGCCTATATTTGACAAAGATTGGAGGAGGTGGAACAAAGGAGTTCGTTGGACCATCAGTCGTTTACTATCCATATTTGGCCATGCTCGCCGTTCATATCATCCTCTCGATCATCTCCGTTCCAGTTGTCCTGTATGCGCTCATCCTCGGGGCGACACACACTCCAGAGGAACTGCGAACGCAGACACCTCATCGCCGAGTTGGTCGTATCGCAGCGAGTGCGTGGATTCTCTCACTCTCACTTGGTGTCATCGCTTACCTGCTACTGAATCATGCATACGGCTGGGAGTACATTGAGTCGACAGGTGCAGTCGTCGTTGGGGTCATGCTGAGATAGCATAGTGTAGGACGAGGGAAGTCGTCTCAGTATCACGTCAGTGGAGAGGTGACCTTCGAGTTATCGCAGAAATCTTCGATTTTCAGACAGCTCTGTGGCATCTGCCTTGCATTGTCCATGACACCTCAAAGCAGAAAATACGGCGGTTTTTTTGTATTCGATTGTGCTTACTCAGTATGCGTGTGGCTATCGTCTCTCTGTACACTGAGCAAGCGCACCCAAGTGCTGCGACCAAACGGATGCGACGTGTATCTGAGTATATTGCTTCACGCGGTCACGAGGTGAGTGTTTTTTGTGCACAATGGTGGGAAGGCGATATCTTGTCATTCACACAGGCAGATGTGAGATATGTCGCTGTTACACAGACACAAGCAAGTTATGAATTTGCTGTGAAATTACCACCGGCACTCTCAAAATATCGGCCGGATGTCATTCATGTGGCAAATAATCCACCACTTCAGGTTTTAGCCGCAGAGACTGGAGGGTTATTTGCTCAAGCGCCGGTCATCATTGATTGGTGGGATGTATACGCGGGTAAGCACCCGTGGATCCGACAACGAGCAGCACGCCTTGCGACTCATCATATCGTTCCCTCAGAGATGGTCGAAGTGAATGTGCGTCGGCTCGGAATTGAGAACAATGTGGTGACACGCATCCCAGAGCCAATTTATCTCGATAAGATTGAGCGCGCTTCGGTCGAAGACACCGCGCACATCGTATTCATTAATCAGTTAGATGCACACGCAAATATCGATTCGTTTCTGTTAGGACTGGCCGGACTGCGGAACAAACGCTGGCGGGCGGCAGTCATCGGAACTGGGCTACAGCGAGCGCAGGCAATGCAAACTGCACAGAATCTACGTATTTTCGACCGAACAAAGTTTGTAGATACGCTTGAGCCAGAGCGGTTCGTACCGATACTTAAGGGTGCACGTGTATTTGTACAGACCGCAGCACGAGAGCCTTTTGCACGGTATCTTCTCTGGGCTCTCAGCTGTGGGTGTGTTGGGGTTGTCGAGTACCAAGCACGTTCAAGTGCACACGAGCTGGCTGAGAAACACGACCGTGGGGTACCAATTACGCAGTCACAGCAAATCGCCAGTGCCATTGCGGGTGTGGCCAAGAGAGAGCACAAAACAATCGATAGGACATTCGCCGATTACGATGTTGGAAGCATCAATGAGCAGTTCGAGTCGTTATTTCAGCGGTTGGGGGCTACTGACAGAGGAGATGAAGATATTCACAGATGATATACTGGTCGAAGAAAGCCAACAGCCTCAGTGAAGACGAGATGTGTCATAATCAACGAGACCACACGAATGCCGTCATGATTCACAGTGTCGATGTATACGTCCAGCATGTACAAACGCAGTGGGGATGAGTACGGAACGTTCAAGCGCAAAGCCTCGCGCTTCAGCACGGAGAGGATGTCACGCGTCTTGAGGCGCACGACGTTCACGACCCACCCGGCACGTGATTGGAGTCTTGAGGATATGTGTTTGTTCTATTCCCCGATTCAATCTTTCGGAGGTTGGGTCAATTATCCTCTACGTCCCAATCTCCACCGTACTTCATGAAAAAAAATCCCATTCCCAAGGTCGCAATCAACGCAAACGTTGTCGCAACTCCAAGTGTTTTCGCAGAATCGGGAACTGCTGGAACGTTTGATGGCATCGGTGTGGAGATAGACTCGACAACTTCAATGGTCGCACCCATCCCAGCGGTCTGATGTGGAGCACAGTAGTATTCGTACGTCCCGAGTGTCTCAAACGTGTGCGAATGAGTGAATCCCTCGTTCTCAATCGTCTCATGACCGTCCCATGATGCACCATCAGGCTGGGTATCAACGACGATATTATGATTATCCGAGTCCCATACGAACTCGATCGTCGTACCAGGAGTAATTTGCATCGTTGAATCAGTCCCTGGTTCGAAAACTAAAGATCCGCCTGGTCCAACTGTCACTATCTCTGTCTCTGTTGATGCAGACTCCTGTGCTGCAGCCGTGGAACTCACCCCAGCGAGTGCACCAGTAGCTGTTGCACTGCTGATAAATGCCCGGCGGGACAGTCCTGAATTGCCGTCAATCATATACGTTGATTGAGTATACCCGATAGTGAATACTTTGATTCGAAGTTTTCCACAGAGAGCTGATATTTCGGAACGTTTTTGCAAGTACTCCCATACCTCTGGGCTATGACGGATGTCGAGGCGGAGCTACGCAATCAGTTTCGTGAGGCGTTCAGCAGGGCAGAGTTTCCGGTCACAAGTCAGATGGAGCTTGTACCGACACTCCCGGATGGACCAGCAACGAAGTTTCGAGCCGGGGATGTCACGCTCACTGCCATGGAGATGGGCCTGAAACTTAGCGCACATCAAGACTTCCCATATGAAGATGTCGACATACTGATCGAGGATGTGATGAAGGGATTACGGGCTGAGGAAATGATCTGAACGTGTTTATGAGGGCATATGTGCCCCGATTCAGGCTCCTCTCAGTAAAGCTGGACCGTGCACTCCTATTATAGATATGACAACCATGGGCAACCATATGAACGAAGACAGCGCACATGAACGGAGATCGAAAATCCGATGTCTTATTCCGAAGGCGGGACTCAACGGCCACGGCCGAGGAGCACATATTATTAGCCGGTCGCGATGCGGGCTTCGAGGTCGTCTATTCAGGACTGCATCGCTCGCCTGAAGAGATCGTGCAGGCGGCTGTTCAGGAAGACGTCAACGTGCTCGGTATTTCAATCCTCTCAGGTGCACACTGTATGTTAGTCCCGAAAATAATTGACGGACTCAACTCGTACGATGCTTGTGAGGATACGCTGTGATTAGTCGAGGGAATTATTCTTGAGAACGACTGCAGGGCATTGAGGACCGAAGGAGTCGATGCTATTTTTGGCCCTAAAACGCCCATGAGTGAGACTGTCGAGCTTGTGCATGAACATGCCACGGGCCACGATTGAACATGGTCGATTCCACAACGCAAGGGCAAGCAATTGTCGAAAGACTGGTCGATGGAGATCAGCGTGCATTGCCCAGGGCGATAACGATCATCGAAAACCGTGAACCAGGATATAAATTACTCGTTGGAAACCTATATACTTGCCAGCGGTCGGTCAGGGTCGTTCACAGATTGCAGATCCGTTTGTCGTCAATAAAGCTGATCGACCAGGCGTTGAAAAAACGATGGCTGAACTCGAGCGGATGGCTCAGCGCCGTCATCTGTCTACTGCGCTTCAGATGAAAACAACTGTCGAAGCACAGGATAACGAATACTGGGAAGTCCCAATTAAAGTGACAGTTGCGACGAGTGCGAAAGGTATCGAAGACGTAATTAACGCGATTGAAGCATATCAAACGTTTTTATCGACACCGGATACTGGAGTCCGGTCTCACCCTGCACGGATTCAAACGGCCCTTTGCCAGCGAACGCGACAGGAGGTCGCACGACGGATTGAAGAGCTAACCACATCGGCTCTCAGAGAAGAGGCCGTGGATAGGATCGGATCATGAGTGGATTGAGCGATCCGTATGATGAGGTTGAACGGATACTCACTGAGGCAGGCATCGAGACAGTGACAGACACGAATCAGTCCCAATAGCTACACCGCACCGTTCATGATGCTGAAGCGACTCGCTAACGAATAGTAATCATGAACATCAAGCGAGGGATTTCAGCAGGGGTCGCCGGACTCGGTGCACTTGCAGCTTCAAATGAGCTGCTACGCCGCCGAGCGGAGCCACTCGAGCCACCACTTTCAGGGAGTCAAGAGACATTTCAATGGCACGATACTGCAGTGCGATATGTGACTGCTGGAAACCCCAGTTCCCAGACGGTTGTACTACTTCATGGACTGAATGCTGCTGGCTCAAGTGGTGAGTTCCGCCAGATATTCGACCAGCTCGCTGAGAAGTATCACGTGGTTGCCCCAGACCTACCCGGATTTGGGATGTCTGACCGCCCAAAACTCCGGTATTCAGCTGCATATTATGAATCGTTTGTTGAAGCATTTCTTAAACAGTACGCCGACCCAGTAGTCATTGCCTCATCACTAACAGCAGGATTTACTGCAGAGGCACTTCAGACAGTCTCAAGCAGCGAGTTCATTGCGATTTGTCCGACCGATACAACCGCTCCACAGCAGCGAACTGTCGTGCGAGAACTCCTCTACGCACCGCTAATCGGTAGGGCTCTATTCAATCTACTGACGGCCAAGTTTGCTATTCGGTATTTCAACGCTGATCATGGCTACTATGACACGGAAAACGTGTCCGAGAGTTGGATAGAGTACGAATGGCAAACGGCTCACCAGCCAAACGCTCGATTTGCGCCTGCTTCATTCATTAGCGGGTTCTTAAATAGTGACGTCTCCCTCAAACAGTCACTTATTGATATTGACGTGCCTACCACCCTTATCTGGGGCCGGGACGCAGAGCTGACGCCGCTCAGCAATGGGCGTGAGTTAGCCGAAGCAACAGGGTCACGACTGGTCGTATTCGATGCAGCAAAACTGTTGCCACATGTTGAGTTTCCAGAGAAATTCATACAAGCAATTGATGAGGCTTTACGATGAGTCTCGCCTGAATTGAATATCTGTCTCGTTTCAGAGATGATTTCATCGGATGTTGAGGTGGATACCCCAACCCTTGAGATCCGGGAGGAAGCTGACACTTCACTCAACAAACCACGTTCGATGGCAAATATGACTCTCCATCATAATATACCCGTTCAAATATCTCTAAGGTTACTATGAAGAGTGGAGATTGTTCGGAGCATCCAAATCAAACTCGGCGTTTCCGAGGACGACCACGAAGTTCTTGATGAGACCTTCGAGCAGTTCCGAGAAGCGGCGAAACACGCCGCAGACCACAGATGGAACCGCAACCCAAATCACGGACGCGAAGAATACCTTCCACGACGAGACCTACTCTGACGTTCGTGAGGCCCTCTTTCTGCAATCCAGTGTTGTCCAGTCAGCACGCAACCGTGCTTCGACAGCAGTTGGAACTGCAAAGACCGCATCACCGAAGACAGTGAGAAAGCCACCAAACCCGAATTCAAAGGCACGGTCGTCGTGTACAATGGGCGAACTGTCACCTACACTGACGACCACGTTACGCTTGGCATACCTGACAAGCGGGTGACTGTCGAATACGTTATGCCAGTCAAGGGCGGGGGAACGCCATTCGAGAAGTATTGGACTGACGGGAAAGGCGAAGCAACGCTCCACGAGCGCGACGGCACGTACTACCCCCATCGTCGTCAAGAAAGAGGTTGGAACCGACTCAAGCGACAGTGAATCCGAGAACGGAGTGGTTCTCGGTGTCGATCTGAACGTGGATACCTCGCCGTCACGTTAACTGGAGGGTTCGTCGGGAATACAGACTACCTTCCCTCAACCACAGGCGCGACGAGTACGAACGTCGGCGCGGCAACCTGCAACAGACAGGCACTCGCTCGGCACATCTCACAATCAAGAGCATCGGCAGTCGATTCGCTCGGTGAAGTGCTTCCACAGGGTGTCAAAAGCACTCGTTCGAGAAGCCGTCGAAAACGACTGCACGGCGATTGCGTTCGAGAAGTTGAACTATATCCGAGGGCGCATCTCGAACGGCTCAAAGTTCCAGCGTTCCGTGAACTTCAGCGTCACGTCGAATACAAAGCCAGAGAATACGGCATCGGCGTATATGACGTCCCTCCTGCCCACACCAGGGTGTAGCCACGGGGAGTGTGGGTTCACCCATGAGGACAATCGTGACGGTGACGAGTTCGAGTACCTGAAGTGCGGTAAACAGTTGTAAAGCGATTACAACGCCGCTCGAAACATCGGGTGGCGTCTCAGCGCTGGCTCACGTCTGGTGCTGAACGGGCCACGAGTCAATTGTCCCTCATCTCAGGGACGTTGAACGCGAACGATCGGTTTCGACCGAGTTACTCGGTGAGGGTGGGAGTCTACTGACGAGCCTCGGGGTCGTACGGAAATCGAAGATTTCCGTGATGACGAGAGATGAAGTCTCTCGAACCAGTTGGCTCTTGCTGCGATTGAGTTACGTCACTGGTACTTTTGATGTCGTGGATACAAGCATTAGTTGTCAACTGTCTCAGAGTTAACTGGATTGAGAAACGAACTTGGAGTCATCACAGAGCAGAGTGTCTTCAATCTGAGCCTGGCAGACCATTTTATCGCATGGCTCAAAAACGGATTGTGCTATCGCAGGCGAATCTCCCTCTTGGTCAAGTCGGGGGAGTACATATCCCAACCGTATATGATCTGCAAGAGTCGTTGGCCTTAGCTTGCCCAACAGCAGGGTGAGTGAGGATACCTGCACATACTCTCTTGGTAACGAATGGT
The DNA here is from genome assembly GCA_028275165.1 of Haloquadratum sp. Classification (GTDB taxonomy): domain Archaea; phylum Halobacteriota; class Halobacteria; order Halobacteriales; family Haloferacaceae; genus Haloquadratum. The sequence continues at coordinate 10,073 of JAQCNF010000053.1, read as the reverse complement.
TTCGCTAGAGCGGATTGCTTTGGTTACACGAGTGAGTTCCACAGTGGTTCGACGAGAAAGAACAGAGATTGGTAGGCAGCGTAGATGACAGCAAACAGAGAGGCTCCGATTGCTGCCTTCGGCCGAGAGATGGATTTCGACCGCGAACGGGCCTCAACAAGCCGAGATTCGAATTCAAAGAAGTCGGTGAAAAATACACCCAGCGCAAATGTGCTCATCACCATTCCTCCATGTGGGTTTGGGATCATATAGACGAATGAAAGTAACACGAGACTCACAGTCGTTGCTGTGTGTGGCAACCATCTTGCGAGGGTCCCGTCATCACTGCTCTCAGTCGATTGCTCGACGTGGTGACGATGCTGAATTACTCGTGTGAACACATTGATGACTGCAATGACGAGAATGACATACGCTAAAAGAGGGTCTAATGCAGCAATAGGATCCAATGGGATCAGGAACTGTAATGTATACATACGATAGGGCTACAACGGACGGTGATTAGAATTTTTCTAATTGATACACTCACTGTGTACGGTTTTCAATTTCCTCGCGGGCCTGCCGGAACACTGGAATAACTACCCAAAAAGTGAGTGAACCAATGATCGTAAACCAAAAAAGCATATCCATTGTTACTACACTGAGAGAATCGAACAGTGTGGCCGAGTCCGACAGGGAAACGGGCTCGACCAGTTGCTGACTACTTTCGAAGCTCGAAGTGCGATACCATCCTGCTAAAACTACCCAGCCTAAACCGCCGGCAGTGAAGATACCTAGCCCTTTGATAAACTCGTCTGCCATATTACTCTGAAGTATCTGTGGTGCCCTCTTGAGACTTTCCCATTCCCTCAGCACGGAATCGTGTTCCAAGAATATACACGACAGCGCCAACTCCAATGCTCCCGAGTCCAGTGAAGGCAAAGACGGCCTGTAAGATCGAAGGAGAAATCGATATCCCAACTGCGTTCAGGCTAAATCGGATCAAGTCACCAATCAGGCTGAGACTTAAGACTGCAGCGTCTAGCAATAAAAATCCCAGTACGACGCTGATGATAGCAATGAGTGTCGAAAACACAGTCACAGTCTTGTATAGTCGCATCGGAACCACGATGTCGCGATCATGAGAGGGCGAATCCTCAGCCATGTCGGAATCGGTGATCACGAATATAATCATGAGCGGTGCCCCCGGCCTCAGCCCTCGTTTTTTCCTTTGCTATAGGGCATCTGTCGGTCCGGTTCATATATCGTGTTATTTTGGAGGACGAAGCCGGTAGTATCGACGATTAAGATCGTAACTGTACCCCTCTCGCATTGTCTTGAGAACTGCCCATGTCACGAATCCACCAACGAGCGGCAGAATGAATGTCAGATCAAACAATAGATGAACATTCATTGGAATGAGGTTCTTTGCTGAATAGACGCTAATTGTGAAAGCAAATAAGACTCCGCCAACGCCAACAGCAGCCCAGAACGGTTGTTCAACTGGTCGGCGTGCACTTCCTTTGTTCAGGAACGGGACGATAGCAACGAATCCAACAACGACCACATTTGCGAGTACTCCATAGGTGCGGTCACTCATTATTTTCTGGCCGCCTAAGACCGCCAGCTCAGGATTTAGTGGCCCGAGCTTTAGCAGCCCGAATGACCAATATAGATACCAGTCAGGAAGGATGATCGCTGGAGTACTCGAAGGATTTGCCGGATTCCCAATGTGTGGCGGCATCGTCGCTGAGAGGAACAATATCATTCCAACAAAGAAGCTCCCAATCGCGAGGTTCCTAATAACCTCATGTGGCCATGTTGGAAATGCTAATATGTCTCGTTCAACGTACTCCGACTCCTGTCGCAGGTCCTGGTCTTCCCGACGGGCTCGCTCGAAATACTCATACGTCAGTCGCGCGAGTCCAGTACTCCGCTCTTTTCGCTGACTCCAAGTGGGTGTCTCGTTATCTGGTGGGACGATACCAGTGCCATCAGTCCTCAGTTCATCGTTCGCTTTGTTGTCGTCTGATCCTGTCATAGATTCGATTAGTGTGGTTCTGCGATGCCCTGTACCCAAACAATACCAATGTGAATTGCAATGAGTGTGGTTACAACAAATGGAAGTAAGAAAACATGTATAATATACATTCGCTGTAGAGTGGCTGGACCGAGCGAAAATCCACCAAAGAGTAACTGCGCAACCCACTCACCGACCAGTGGAATGGAGAGTGACATTTCGACGCCGATCTGTCCTGCCCAGTACGCCAACTGATCCCATGGAAGAAGATATCCAGTGTAGCCGAACACCATCGTGAGACTGATCAGGACAATACCGATCAGCCAGTTCAACTCGCGGGGTTCCTTGTACGCTCCAGTAAAGTACACCCGAAGCATATGTAAAAAGACTGCTGCAACCATCACCTGAGCCGACCAGCGATGGATAGAACGAAGCATGAAGCCAAACTGTAGGTCTTGCATAATGAGCGCGAGACTCTCATATGCAACGGTTCCCGCCGCCTCAGTTCCGGCAGCAGCCGACGGGCTGTAGTAGAATCCAAGTAGCGCACCAGAAATAGCAGCAACGACGTATGCGACGGTTGAGAAGAAACCAAGTGTATATAATGGATACCAGTACCAAAATTTATTATCGAGATTGTACTGCTCCGTGTGACTCTTGGGCATCTGGAGATTGACGCGGTAATACAGCGTCTCCAGCAACTCCAGATAATCAACGATACGTAGTCGTTTGTCTAACCAGATGAGACTCGTGAGAAAGACCGACTCAATCGGAGACAGGTCCTTGTTTTTCATCCAGCCCTTGTGATCATATTCGTCTTTTTTCTCTAAGCTCATTGTTTGGATAATCTATCGCTTATAGTATGGGTAGATGGCTCGTTTGATCTGGTCCCAGGCACCTTCGCCAAAGCTCCTTCCATCTACATCGTCCTCACGAATATAGATATCTTCCCACTTTCGCCGTCGTTTCTTGACGATGACAACATCTGGTAAGAACTCTTTTCGATAGAGTGCTAAAATAAATGCGAGATCGATGAACACCATTGCCAAGAGCGCACCAAGAAACATGTTACCGGTGTCAGTAAGGCCCCAACCAGACACCAGGCCATAGGTGAATAACAGCACGAAGATGATCTCAGCAATCGTGAGCAAGACAATTGTGATAGCTGCAGCAGTGCTCTCTCGAGCGGGTTCATACCGATGGATGTCACCATAGGTACCTTCACTTGACGACATTATTGATTCCTCCCAGTCCCAGTATGTGCAGACTCACCATACTTGAGCACATAGAACGTAAAAATGACTGTAACTATAATTCCTAAGATAGTAGCGGCACCGACCCAGTGCGCTTGAATCGGCACGCCAAGATCATGCAACTCTTTTTCACCGCCAGCACCCCCTGATACTTCAATCGATTCGACAACTTCAATGGTCGCACCCATCCCAGCGGTTCGGTGCGGCTCGCAGTAGTAATCGTATGTTCCAAGCGTCTCGAAGGTGTACGAGTACGTGAATCCTTCATTTTCAAGCGTGTCGTGGCCACTCCAAGAAGCATCGGTCGGCTGAGTATCGACAACGATATTATGATTGTCCGATTCCCAAACAAATCTAACAGTTGTACCTGGGGTGATCTGCATTGGTTCGTCCGTACCTGGTGCAAATACGAGTGCCCCACCAGGGCCAACGCTAACGGTTTGAGTTGGACCGTCGCTGGCATTGGATGCGGTCGATGTGGATGTCGCTGGTTGAGTCATCTGAGGAGTGTTACTCTCAGTCTCACTGCGTACACCTGGCGTCGCTGTTGTGCTGTCTTGACCTGAGGCGACACCAGCGCTCGCAGAGACCGCAACAGCAGTGACAGGCATGCCCGACATGGAGATAAATTCCCGCCTGTTCATTCAACTGAGGTCGATCTGGAATGTGCTTAAACCCACCGACTTATAGCTTGTGAACGACCCCACCCTGCCGCGCTCAAGGCTTTGCTTGGTGAGGGCTTGCTGTTTCTGTGCTGGAGCTTGGCAAGTGGACACAGCGGCCTTAGACTCCACAGGCGATTTCGACAGGTGGTCCAGAGTCGGGGTATCTCATTCCACCTGGATAGACACTCGAAACCGATGATGTGCGTTTCTTGTCACACTTGAACACCGTTAGAGGCGCGGTGAATATCGGACTCCCTCATTTGACCGAATAGCGTGGTGGAGAAACAATGAGCTGCGTAAACTCGTGTGGGCGCTGTATTCGCTCGCGTCTCCGACGCTCGCGAAGGCCAAAGGGGATTCCCTCATTGACAGCTAAAGTAGATGTTTATCCGGCTTGTTTCCGGCTCATTCGTGGTTTTGATCTACGCCATTGGCAGACGTATTTGTCTCGTGTGAGCCAACTGCTTCTTCAGGAAGAAATGCTGGACGCTCGCGTTTGATCCTCTCGAGTGCTGCGAGTCGTGCTCGGAATTCCTCAACGCGGAACCGATCTGACAATCTTGCATTCGCCACGACAACGAGGAGAAAGATCCCAATGAGTATGAAAACGCCTGCGGCGACTGGAGCGACGATTGTTTCTAATGACGAGAGGAATATCCAACTCATGAGAAGACCGACTCCAACGAGTAGCTGTGCTGCTGCAACGATTTGTAGCATGAAATTTCCGAACTCTCCACTGCCTTCTACGACTTCTTGTGGGTTCGGTAATCCTGAATCAACCGGTGATTCCATGAGGTCATACTCCTCCATTGAGCAGAGTGCAACAGTTGATTCAACATCCCGACGGATTGTTCCCTCACCATCAATTGAGCCGTCAGGATAGATGATTGCATATCCCTCATCAGAGTAAGCCAAGAGACAGTCCTCGCTGTTAATCTGTATGCGCTCAATGATTCCGAATATCTCTCGTATAGATACACGTGCACGAAGCTCCTGTTCAACGCGGTCAAGGAGTTCCTCGCCAACAATCCACGTGTCGGGGTCGAAGGCTGCCTCCCATTCTTCATAAGACATCTCGGCCATCTCTGTCGGGCCGAAGTCATCAAAGTCGTATTTCTCTTCTACCTTCGCACGCAAGCTCTCAATGTTAGATGTGTCCGCCGACTTGGCCTCTCCAGGATTGCTCGCTGGTCTTTCCGATGGCGCTCTATCGGCGGTGTCTGTCATTAACCTATCTATATGTGGGGTCATAAGTGAGCATAACGATGTTGATACAGACCGTCACGTCGCTTTTCATATCGGTTAGTTTAGACCATCAGCGGTCGATATTGCACTAATGGTTACCGAGCAGACCATCGCTACTCTCGCTGCCATGATGGTCACAGCGAGTTTTCCGTTCTACCTCTATGGCGCTTGGATCATGATTGATGCCGAAGTGGTAAGTTGGGGAGTGTTAATACACCATCTCAAATTTATTATTCCAGGACTCATTTTAAATACAATCCCCGTAGTAACCTGGATGATTCCTCGGCTTCTTGATCAGTTCGGCGGGGCAGTTGCATTACACGCTGTTTTAGGACTTCAAGCGTATGCTTTATTAGCATTCGGTCTGACCGGTATCGTCCGGATTTTCCAGGTGAAACGAAAAGCAGACTATTATAACAATCCGGTCGAAGATATTGATCTTGACGAACTCCACGAAAATATGAGCGCCTGGCGAGGGCGGTTACGAGTCGGTGTGTTTGGATATGTCATTCTCTGGCTCATCGCTTGGCTCATGGGCGGGTATCTATATATCGCTAAATATGTAACCGGGTGACATTGTCCCGCATACCAAGCCGGGGGCCTCCCACCCGGTGTGGGCAGGTCAGGTCAATCTCGAAAAGTAGGAGTCGAAGGTTTGCTGGACAATCGGCGTTCTGGAAACCGTGACTCGTCCCCAATAATGGGCTTCGAGCGACGTGTTTCGCGACTGTCGGCGTGGTCGGCTTCGTTTTTGATTTCGGCTGCGAAAACCGACTCAACCACCGGTTTTACACGCTTGTTGAGGCGATGCTATGAGAGTTCAATTGTCGGGTGGAACTCGGTATCATTTACCAATCTTCATATCAGCTTCACCCTCTCAAGGAGTTTGAGACCCAAAGCATTATTCCGGGAACGGAAATCGGCGATTTCCAACCGGGAACAAAGCCGAGGCACTCGCCTTGCTTATCTGTAGAGCGGTCTGTGGACGCCCTACAGCAAACATGGCTCTCTGAGTCAGAACAGCGTCAGAATTTGCAACAAACTTCGCTGGAATCCCCGCCCTCACTGGAGTCGTCTCTGACGGCTGAGTCGGGTGGGTAGTTCACTTCACTCTCTCTACTGATCATCGACACAGAGATTCGTTCGATTGTTTATCTCCAGAATTCAGCCGATAGGAAGCGGGAGAACCCATTTTCTTTATCGTGTATTTTCAGCTACCCGAAGCCTCTTATGAGGTCCCACCTTATTGACAATGATGACTGAATCTGTGGACGACGTTGAGCTCCCCTACGATAAGGAGACAGCGTCGCAGCGGGAAAAAATTCAGGCACTTCGCGAGCGCCTCGACATTCTTGAGTCGCAAAACGAGGAGATGCGCGATAAACTACTGGATGCGAACGCGGAGAATAATAAGTATCAACAAAAATTAGAGCGGCTGACGCATGAGAATAAGAAACTCAAGCAGTCACCGCTATTTGTTGCAACAGTTCAAGAGTTGAACGATGATGGTGTGGTCATCAAACAACATGGTAACAATCAAGAAGCACTCACGGAGGTCACCGATGAGATGCGCTCTGAGCTTGAGCCTGACACCAGGGTAGCAGTAAACAACTCGTTATCTGTCGTGAAACGGCTTGATGACGAAACAGATGTCCGAGCCCGTGTCATGCAAGTCGATCGCTCACCCAACGTCACATATCAAGACATTGGTGGGCTTGAGTCACAAATGCAGGATGTGAGAGAGACTGTCGAAATGCCACTTAAATCACCAGAGATGTTCGAATCGGTTGGCGTTCAGCCGCCCTCTGGTGTGTTGCTCCATGGGCCACCAGGGACCGGAAAAACCATGCTTGCCAAAGCTGTGGCCAATCAGACCGACGCGACATTTATTAAGATGGCAGGCTCAGAATTGGTTCACAAATTCATCGGGGAGGGTGCAAAGCTCGTTCGCGATCTCTTCGAAGTTGCAAGAGAGAACGAACCTGCTGTAATCTTCATTGACGAGATTGATGCAATCGCCTCAAAGCGGACGGACTCGAAGACGTCGGGTGATGCAGAGGTACAGCGAACTATGATGCAGCTCCTCTCAGAGATGGATGGCTTCGACGAACGTGGTGACGTTCGAATTATTGCTGCAACAAACCGGTTTGATATGCTTGATGAAGCAATTCTTCGGCCTGGCCGGTTCGATCGGCTTATTGAGGTGCCTAAGCCAGAGATCGAGGGTCGTGAAATCATCTTCCAGATTCATACCAGAGATATGAATGTGGCTACTGAAGTTGACTTCACCGAATTAGCGACGATGGCTGACGATGCATCGGGAGCAGATATCAAAGCAATCTGCACCGAGGCAGGAATGTTCGCTATTCGTGATGACCGAACCGAGATTCGGATGGGTGATTTCATAGAGGCCTGGGAGAAGATACAGGCCGATTCGAACCCCGAACCCGACACGAGTCGTGCATTCGCCTGAAACCGCAGACATCGCTCCCGAATCATCTAATTACCTGAGTCGTCAGGAGGAGACATGGGCACACCTCTCGACGATTCTGGTGAGCAGATAACCAATATCATTGAGCGTCTCTCGGCAAGCTATCCTGACTCCACAATTTCACTACAGTATAGCTCTCGGCTTGAACTGCTCGTAGCTGTTATCCTCTCTGCGCAGTGTACCGACGAGAGGGTGAACCAAATCACCGCAGATCTTTTCAAGAAGTATCAATCAGCAGGTGATTATGCTGCAGCTGATGAGTCCGAACTCGCAGAGGATCTTTATGGGATTACATTTCACAATAATAAAGCAGGTTACCTGAAATCGATGGGACAAGCTCTCATTGATGAGCATGACGGTACAGTTCCAGACACGATGGCAGAACTGACAGATCTAAGCGGCGTCGGACGGAAAACAGCAAACGTTGTTCTTCAGCACGGACATGACATTGTCGAAGGGGTCGTCGTTGATACACACGTTCAGCGACTTTCCCAACGGCTTGGCCTTACCACCGAGACATCACCACGAAAAATAGAACCGGAACTGATGGAGTTGATTCCAGAATCACACTGGCAAGAATTCACACATCTCTGCATAGACCACGGACGTGCAGTCTGTACGGCGCGCTCACCGGACTGTGGTGACTGTGAGCTTGAAGATATCTGTCCCTCTTCCAAACTCGATAGTGACGTGGATTTGGCGTCTGGTGAGTCGTGGACATAGCGGGACGTGGAATACGATCGTTCACGTGAGAAAGCGATCATCAATCTACAGATAAGCAAGGCGAGTGCCTCGGCTTTCTTCACGATTGGGAATCGAAGATGTGAGCTTCCGCTCCCATGCCGGTGATGACGCCCTGCGTCTCAAGCTACTTGAGAGGGTGAACCCGTCAACCCTCACGGACACACGCGGTCGGGTGTGAATTCCAGCCGATCTCGAAAGAGGAAGGTTGAGAGGAATAGAAATTCGCCTGCGGGCGCGGTGCTGACAACCCAGTGAAGCATCAAGGCTTGCGAGGGACTTCACGATCGGCTTGGAGCGAACGTCTCGAAGCTTATTGTTCACGATGGGACATCGCCTTGATATATCCCCGCCAATCCGTACCCTGCTCATCGGGTCTGTGTGGCGGTAGCGTTTACCGCCTGGGCACACTCAAACGAACCCGGCAGCGCACCACGGAGTCTCCTGTGAGTTCCACCAGGGGGCCGTGGTCCAGTCAGCATGACCACATCAGGCTCGGTGTCTTTACTCCAAGAACTACAGATTTGTTCCTATGAGGTTCAACGACGACATTTTCACCTCACATCTTCCATGACGGAGAAGTCCGCTATCCAGTCACGGGTGGTATGACCGTTCTTCGAGCTGGTGACGATGACGAGACCGCTGTGCGACTTTGTACGCATCTCGGAGACGACTTAGAAACCGTTAATAAAGTGAATCATCAGGCGAGTGAAACAAGCTGCGATTGTTCAGTCCGACGCAAACCGATATTAATTTTTGATGGTAATAAATTGATACAGTAAATATTATTTGCTTACATGATTTATTCGTAACCACGAATGAGTACCACAGAGGCACTCGATAGTGAAGAGTCGTCGGAGGATTCATGGGATCAAGTTCGCGAGATGCCCCCAAGCGCAAAATTGGTCGCCAAAGTTTTGCAATATAATGATACACTCACTCAGAGTCAACTCGCTGAAGAAACGCTACTTCCTCCTCGAACAGTTAGGTATGCACTTTCTCGACTTGAAGACGCGGATGCGATTGAGACACAGATTTCGTTCACTGATGCACGGAAACGACTGTACACGCTTGCAATTTGACATTTTCTTCCGACTGGAGTCAGAGGATTCTTCAGCGTTAGAAGTCTTCAGTTTGCAACCATGAGTCCGGTTTCTTCTTCGGGAACCCATTCAACCTATCAAGACGGCGGCTGACTGATCATATCAACTGATTGTTACTCCTCGTTTGAATGTAGCACACTCCCATCTGTTATTTTTCCAGAGAGAGTCAATATGATTTTCATACACTTGGAGATACTCTTGTGTTTGCCAGATTAACAATATGAGGCTGGTGTGTCTGTCGTTCACGTGTACTGTGTCGGCGTCTCAGATATTATCTCATCACTGTCGATCAGACCACCTCCGAAGATCGTTCAGAATCACTCTATTCAGTTCTGAGCCCACTCCGAGCTAAAAATAACATATGTGATGTGACATCCTCCCACGAGTCAAGTCGTGGGCTTTCCGAGCCTGTGACTCCCGTCGATTCGGGTGGTCGAGAAGATTTGTGATCCGACAACGACAGGCAGTGCCACGCGAGACTCCGATCCGCCGAACAATTCGGCAGGGACTCGGAGTTCCCTAATTGTTTCATCTCGGCGTTGGCAGTCGGCTCGGTTTTTGATTTCGGCTGGAAGCCGT
>JAQCNF010000034.1 GCA_028275165.1 Haloquadratum sp. | reverse complement strand
GGGTGCCACTCCTGCCGAGTGATTCACGAAGAACGGCCGTCGAAGTCGCCTATAGCCGGGCGATCGATTCGACGAGCGGGCCAGATGCAGCTCAGCGCATTCCCGCCACTCGCAAGATACGGCAGTCTATCGGCCGCGCTATTCGTGGGACAGACGAAATGGGCGTGCGGATCATCGCAGACGAGCGATTCGGAACGGCCGAAGCTCCGAACCTCCGACGGCTGCTCTCGCCACAACAACAGCAGGAGTTCTCCCTGATCGACCCGGCAGATGTTGAAACCGCGATCACGCGATTCTGGGCGACGCAAGAATGACAATAACAGGTCCCGTCAGCAGGCTAATCTCGGGTATAACTGATTGCGACAACGATCCGAAGATATCATGTAACGATTCAGTATAGCACGAAGTCCGTACGCACACAGTGTATGTTTAGATCAATAGAATTCATGCAATCCATACCTTTATATCACACACAAATGCTTTTGAAACATGGTATCTCGCAACGCAGATCTATATCAGGAGTGGGTGCCAATCACGGATTCCCACGAGGCTGTAATTGAAGATTATAGGGACTCTTTCACAGAATTAAGTGATAATAAATCACCAGATCCACTAGCAGTGGTCGGTGCCTATGGCTCCGGAAAAACGCAGCTGATGTATCAAATTTTCCGTGAAGCATGGGAACAAAATATTGGTGCTGTGTATGTGGGCGATCCTGGCAAACTTCTCTCTGAGTTTGAGTCAGCCGCGGAATCTAAAATTGAAGTTTGGCTTGAAGAACGGATCCAAGAAGAGGTCGGGCATTATATTTCTGGCTCTCCTGAAGATGTCTCTTGGTTTCCGAATGCCGAGCCGGAGCAGAAAGCAGAATGGCTCGATACTACGATGACTGTCGACGACCCGGACGACATCTCAAAGTATGCGATACTCGTTGACGAAGTAGAACAGCACTATGAAGACTTTCTTGCAGTTGTCGAAACCGATGACGATAATCCACTACGTGTTATTAACGATGAAGTCACAAACACACTCAAACTGTGGAGCTTCGGTATGCTATCCGCGTACGAGTTCTTAGGTGAGGCAGATTGGCGTCGACTTGAGGAACTCCGTGTCCCTCCGCTCGACGTTGCGGAGGTAGAGTCTCGACTCGATACTCGTGACGAACCAGTGAATAGCCTGGCAAATATTATTTGGTGGATGGGTCGCGGGCGAACTGGACTCATCATCAAGCTCATTGATGAATTACCGCATAGTGTGTCCGATGATATCAGTGGGTGGCTGGGGTCGATGGCTGATAGAGAGTCACAGGGGACGCCGATTATCAACGATATCTGGGCAAATCTCGGAGCAGAACACTGGGACAGTGCCCGTCGTTCACTCGCTTTCCTAGACGGATATGATGAATGGCTTCTCCGGGATTCGCAGGGCTACCCACGTGAGACGATGACTAACCTAGTTAGCGATGTCATCTTTAACACGAAAACCTTCGCTGACACAGAACAAGATCGGACGGCTAAACGTATTATCAGACGGAATATCGACCGTGTGTTCGATGGTGTGATCCGCCCGGAGGCGCCGTATTTTCCATATCAGAGGCTCATGTTCGAGTCGGCTGAGATAGATGGGCTACTGTCACTCATCGAAGATCAGATCCTAACGTTCGAACCTAAAGGTCCGGCCAGACAGAAAGCCACAGATGCGTTGGAATTAGAGCCCGAAAAATTCACCTCTGAGTTTTATAGTCTTGAAAGCGATCAAGATGATATTTCTGGCGATGACTACTTTTGCCCGAAACTCTCGCTTCTTGATGACACATTTCAACCGATTGCCCTGAACCCAGACTTAGTCAGCAAAGCGGACACAAAGTCGCTTCGGGAATCGATGGACACTGCGCTTGAATTTGTTGTCAGTGGCGCTCGTTCCCGAACGAGGGTGTACTTCTGCACAACACAGGCTGTCTTGGACCACCAACTTCGGGTGGAGAGCACTAATTATGATATTACTTCTCCAAGTGTTATCGTCGCTCCGGCAGACCTGACTGAGGACATCGCGTCTCGCTACGACACCTTCCGACGACTGAATCTTCTCACGGTCGCCCCCCACGAGTCAAGCATGCTCTGGGACTTTGTTGTCAATCTCCGTGGTGCATTGAAAGAACAGGGATTCAACCCCGAACGTCCAATTAATGAAAAGTCGCGACAGCGATTACTAGAGGCTGTGGACACGCGAGACGCGCGTAACACTATCGAGACTCTGTTTGACCAACTGCAACGCGTTGCCACCGATGAAGCGACGAAAGCAACAGAGGCGTACGCTGATCTCTATTCACTTCCAAATGAATCGGTTCCGATTTGGGAAACATCGCGGTTACAGGACGACAAGCCATTCTGGACAACAGGCGAGATTCGAGAACTCACCCGAACACAAGCTTATCTCCTGATGCTCTCAGAATTACCAGAGTTCAGGCGGCCATACGGAAGTCTGCACTCCGATATTCAGAAGGCACTCGATAATAATCTTATTTCTGGTGGATCCAAGTTCCCATATACAGAGTTCCTCACTGAGCTGTATACCGGGTCTGGATTTGCTGAGACAGTTGCCACAGAACGACAGCAGTTTTTTGATAATGATCAATTAGTAGATGGTGCGCTCAACACACGTGACGCTCTCTACCAACTAGCAAAAGAGTTTGATCTCAATTCGACGACGAAATCACTCAACGATATCAAAGCAAGTGCCGCGGATGGAGATATCACAGTACTCGATATTGATATCTCGAAGAACGCACTAGCTTTCCTTCGGGCACTTCTGATGAGTAAAATCGCCATAGACGAGACAGACGAGTTCGCTCTGACGACGAAGCTCGAAAATCTCGGTAGAAAATTGGGATCATATCGGTCTGATTTTGATGTCCATTTGAGTACTATCGAAGAATACGACACCACTCTGACATCACCGGAGTATGCCGATGTCGGTGCGTGGCCAAGTATTACTCCCGATGAGTATCGGGCCTATCATGACCTTCTTGAAACTCTCAGTGCAGGAACTGATAACTTGGCCGAACGGACTGAGTTGCAGTCTGGTATCTCCCCATATGCATGGGTCTATCTGCTCATGCTTCGCGAATTTCTCAGTCAGGTTTCCGCGGCGGCGGATGAATATGAGACGGAGATTAATACGGTCGACCTGAACAATGTCCGTCTCCTGAAAGAATCCTATGATGACCTCTACAAGACAATTATCGAATCAGATGTCGCACTTACCTACTTTGACTCTAGGAACCAACTCGAAGCGAGCCTCGAGTCCATTGGAAATGGTATTTTCGACTATGGAGAGATGACCCGTATCCCTCTTCCAAATCATATTGACCAGCTTACTACAATCGACAACGCTGCTCAGCAATCGGTCGAACAAGTCGAAGATATCCGCGACCTCATGGAACAAATGCAAGAAACGCGCGACTCCGTCGAAACAGAGGCCGCGAATTTGCAGACTACTTTTGTAGATCTGCTTGAGGAAGTTGTAGATGCACAGGAGGAAACGGTATGACAGGATCTGTGACCACGGGTTCACTTGACGAACTCGAAAGTGTTCTAGAAACAGCGGTTGAAGAGTTAGAAGAGACAGAATCAGAGCTTTCGAAGCTATCTGAATGGACGGATGAAACGAAACACAGACTCGGGGAAATGAATGCTCACGACCGTAACGCAATCAGTACCCAGGCGAGTGAGCTCAAGAGCGAGCTTCGTATTGTCGATACACCAGGCGAAATAATTCAGTTCGGTGACAAACTGAAAGACTCTTTCGCGAAACCAGTTGAACAGTCTGCAGTGCAGGGCTTCGAGGATGTTATCAACATTCTCGGGGTCGACATTCCTCAAGACCGTATTGCGGAATTGCGTGAAACGGTCAAGGACCGCACTTCGATTGATCTCCAGGACGACGCTGAGGATTATACTCATGCTATCTCAGTGATTGAATCAGAGCCCGACCTCACAGTCGAACTTATAGCGGCTGATATCGAGAACGACGAAACGCGATACTTAATTGGTCCAGGTAGAGAGCTATTGCCTCTCATAGAGAATGTCATTTATCGTCGAGAAACGCTCGAGAGCATTGAACGTGTATTTCAATCCGCCAGCGATTGGGCACCGGCGAATCTTACTACTATTAGTGAAAACAAATATTATTACAAAGATTTAGACAATGATGTTCCTATTGGGGGTATCAGAGAGGAAGTCGATGTGATCACCGAGAAAATCGCGGATATTGAAGTTCCAATTGACGTTGCCTCTATCGCACAATCTAGCGTTGCAACACGATTTGAAGAACTGTCTTTGACTGAGTATCAATCGGAATTGAATGAGGTATCTAAACGAATCACAACGTTCTCGAATTCGGTTCAGGAGACGCTCCTCATAATTCGAGACATCACTGCTCTCAAGACCACTCCCAATTCGATTGCCAACTCTGTTGAGAATTTGTCTGATCATCTATCACAATTCTATGCTAACGAACATTCCTCTCTGCAGAATCTATTAGGCGCTGCGAGGGACGTAGAGGACAACTACGAGAAACTTGTCGAACAAGTGATACATGAACTTAATCTGCTCAAAAAGATGCATGAGCAAATTTCGGAGTCTGAGAAATTAACGGGTATGCCTGCTCCCTCTATTGAGACATCACCTGGTGAGTTCAATCTACAAACGGCCAAAAAAGGCCTTGAAACCGCTTTTCAAGTCATTACCACATACAGAGAATGGATCAATACAGCATTCGAACAGCTCTCGGACGAATTCTCGGGTGAAGAGGTCAGCACACTGTTTGAACGTCTCTATACCGAGAGGAATGTTTCTCTGTCTTCGGTCAATCTGGATGCCCTTCGCGAGCTCCAGGATACGGTTCCGATAGCCGTGTCGCTACAGCAATGAGTCGCGAGCAAGCGCGTTTGCTTCGAGATCAATTGGCTACATCTGGCGTCCGATTAAAACCTACGCCCCGGGGATTTGATTCTCAACGCGGAGTCCCCGATTCGGTTGTCTGGATTGAACCAACTACTATCTCAATATCACGACTCTTTCCGATACTCGTTGAATTGGAGGGGACTCTCTCCAACGTCGATGACTTCGAAAAATTTGCGAGCCGATCCTCTGACGAGGAGCCATATCAGCATCATATAGAATTACCCTCGTTAATTACATTACCAGAAACAGTGGATCGATCGCTCACATATCACATTGCTCCCGTTGGTCATGAGTTGGTCAGTACAGCTTCGTCGGATGGATTGACAGAACCCGAATTTCATAACGCTGTCAGGGAGTGGGCGCAGGGACAAGCCACGTCGTTTCAGACTGACGCACGTATTACGATATTAAATCACACGCGGATAGTTTGGTGGCAGCTATCATTTTCCATGTATGGCCACCATTTTGAGACACAGATCCCTTTTGTTATTGACGCGGGAGAGGAGTTCACACGAAAGTTCGAACTTTACGCATCTCGAATTGTGATACCAGCAGTTGCAGTGACAACGGATGAAACCCGATACGAAAAATCAGAAGTCAAATATGCGACTGATATACAATTTCGTCGCACTCAACCAATTAATCATACGGGCTGACCGGTTCAAATCCAGACAACTCATGATAAATTGACAGCAAGATCCGCGCACAGTTTACTGTTAAGCTTCATTCTGTTCATAAATGACCATCGTGTTCTTCAGAGATATTATCAACAAACACTCCGCGAAGATCCTCATAGTCAACGTTGGCGATAGGCTGTTTACGATCTTATATGATCTAAGCATTCTCTTCGACATCGACATTACATTGAAACGGTAGCCATCAGACAGTAAAACATGTCACTGAGAAAAGCAAGGTCTATCGAGACAATCCACGCGGAAGTCGCTGGGTGTGATATTGCACTCTCCAGTGATGCCCCTCTCACTCTTGCGTTGGACAATCGAGTTAATATGGCGCGAATCGGTCGCCTCGCAGCAACCCCTCGGAGCCACGCGGCCGGTGAGTTATTCCCGACGGATATGAGACCGCTGTTCACCGAGGCTATCGACCGAACGGACCTCTCCTGGAAGGAAGCGGTCAGAACGCTCAATTCTGCTATCGATTGCTGGCAGCGAACCGGCAGCCCCGACGCTGTCCTCAGTTATGACGAGTTCAACACCACGTCCATGCAGATGGTGGTCAAACTACTCAAGAAAATCAGCAGCTCATACAGGGCGGTAAGCGAGTCGATGATTAGCTCAGATAAGGAGATAGCAGTCATTGACGAACCCCGACTATCAGCGCTCGACCGGACGATACTCCCGCCTGAGGATGAGTATGCCAGCGTTGATGGATTCGAATCTGAGCAAATACCGTTTCCTGAACTGGACACTTTCTCGTCGGCGTCAGCGATCGTCTCGACCGTCGTCGATCAGATCACGTCTGAAAATGCCGAGCAATTTGGTGTTGTTCTGGTCAATGGTAGTCACTACAGCTCACTCCTCGAATCTGCGCTGGAAGCGCGCGATATCCCGTTTAGTGGTGGTCCAGGCTTCCAAGATGATCCCGACGTTCGGGCGTTTCTCCGTCTCCTTGAAATCACGTTTGGCGGGTCGGCTCAACGCGTCGGCGATATCGATGATGTGCTCGCTGCGGCGGGAATCACTTTCCAGTCTGGGCTTGACGAATGGCGGGTCGATTCAGTCTCTTCCACAGCCCTCGGCGCGTATCCCCACTTCGAGCAAACGGCTACGTCGGGGACTTTCGGCGACGTATTGAATAGCTACGAACAGATTTCCGACACTCTCCTCCCCGGTCTTCGCGAGGAGTTCGAACAGGTGAATCTACATGACAAATCCGTCACCGAAGACCGTCTTACCCAGTTTCAGTACTATCTAGACACGATTACCGTTCCCACCGACACTGGCGGGAACGAGGGCGTGCTGTTGGCCGGAGCGAACTCGACAGCCTACGTCGACCGGCCGATTGTCTTCTATCTCGGATTAGGCACCAAGTGGGCCCGGACACCTCCGAACTACCCGTGGGTGAATAAAGCGGAGTTTCAGGAAAACGACCTCGCTCGCTTTGAGCGACTCCTTCAGAATGGTCAACAGCGGCATTACTTCGTGCAGAAGGCGAACGCCGGGAGCCAGGTTACTCCGTGCGCATATTTACGACGGTTGGTCGACGAACCCTTCGAGTCGTTCGATGATCTGGCCCATACGTCCTATCGCACTTCGACAGAGACCACCAAGAAATCCCCATTCGCAGTCACAAGTTCGTCTCCACCGTCGAGTCCGTCATCGCCAACGAGTATCAGTCAGTCGAGTCTCAGACGACTCGCTAACTGCCCCCGAGATGAATACTTCAATCGTCTCCTCAATACGCCGTCAAATCTCGCGATGGAACGTGGAAATGCCATTCACGAAGCCGCTGAAATACACGTTTCTAACCCATCTGTCGTCGAGACGAACCGACAAGAAGTGCTAGATGCAATGTGTGCGTTGGTGAACCCCTACGTCGACGATGCCAAACGGGATGTCGAACGGACAAAACTTGACATCGGATTAGCCGCCGTCACCCGATACGTGGACGCACACAGCCCGGAGAAGACCTCCTACGAGACGTATTCGACCCGCGATCGCAACAACGACCTCGCCGACCGGTTGGGGGTCTCTTACGACTCGCTGTTGACCGAGCGCTGGTTCGCGTCGGAGTCGGCTGGGATTAACGGGTTCGTCGATCTGCTCCAGAGTCCCACGACTGTCGTGGACTACAAAACTGGCAAGAAGAGGAGTTCGGCTAAGTTAATCGATAACGCGGCGATCGACCCGGTCGCGAAGAAACCTAACTTCCAAGCACTGGCGTATCTGGCAAAACACCGCGAGGAGCGACCTAATAAACGTCTTGAAATCCAGTTCGTTCACGTCCTTCACGATCTTGATGCTGCCGTCGCAGGGGCACCGCCAGATATCGAGGAACTAGTCTCGACGGTCACGTACGTTCCGCAGACGTTCGGCGAGTTCGTCGCCAGCGAGGAAATCTTCGCTCAACTCACCGATTACGCGGAATCGAACGATCGGTGCAAAGTGCTGAACAAACTCGGGTACGAGCGGTATCGAG
>JAQCNF010000030.1 GCA_028275165.1 Haloquadratum sp. | reverse complement strand
CTTATCTGACGTGGAGATGTAGAGCTCAACGGAGAATTCCGGCCCCTGATGGAACACCCATCCAAATCTGACGCCTGAAATGCCGGCACTGAACGTCAGATAGTTCCGAGGTCCGGGCTTGAGCTTGTACCAGTTCGGACGCCGCTCCGAGTACGCCTCGACCATCTCGGCGAAGAACTGACGGTAGCTATGCTCGGAGTTGGAAAGCGACTCGTTACTCACCTCTCGCTCCCATTCGTTAGGCTCAACGACAATTTCGAACTCGAACCCGCGCTCCTCGGAGCCCTCGATACTCACGACGCGGGGTCTGATCGCGAAGAGCTTCGCGCCTTTCGGTCCGGTTTCGTTCAACCATTCGAGGACGCTCCGGTGTTCCGGCCGGAACTCCTCGGCGAGCCACATCGTGAATCCGGCGTTCTTTCCCGACGAGTACGTCAGGAGCTCCCCCAAGTGATCGTGGTCCGTTCGATTGTATTGGTTCTCGATGACGACGGTCTCCCCCGTGTTCATCTCTCGTGCGACGATGTCGGCCGAGAAGTCGCCGACGGCTTCCTCCGCTCGCGCGTCCTTGATTTCTATCCCCAACTCAGACGCGAGCAGGTCGATGTTCACTGTCAACCATCTCGTGAAATCCCGCTCTTCGTTCTCCCACACCGAGCGGAGGTCGTGCTCTTGGATTCGCGAGACGTTACAATCCATAGACGAGCTTCCTCGGGAGCTTTGATAAAATGTTGTGAGCCGTATGCTCTTGGAGCGTAATCCGTTAAGCTTCGTTGCCGGACGCACCCCCCTGCCCCGGGGAAGATTGGTCCGAAGCCGAAGAACATAATCACTGTTCCAGATACAGAGGCGGTTCTGAATTCGTGTCTCGTTGTCACGGGATTGGATTCACGGTTGAGTATCTCGATTGTTTGCTGGACGCACCCCCCTCTGTCCCCGTCTTCCAGCCAAAGTGCAGTAGAACCACAAGAGAACCAAGGAAGGAATCCAAGACGCTATCCCGTCTGTAGGACAGAAAGACATGTAGGACACGGGGGTTTTATATACAATACCTGAAAACGGGAACGTATGAAGGCGTTCGGCGACGAGGACACGATCTTCGAGGATATGGACGTCCTCAACCCTAACGAGCAGACGTATCAGCCCGAATCGCTGCCGGAGCGCGAGGTCGAACTCGATCAGATCCACTCTGCCCTCCGTCCAGCGACGATGGGCTCGACGCCGCTCAACCTGATTGTATACGGTCAATCCGGGCAGGGGAAGACCGTCGGAATCCGCCTCAAGACCGACCAGCTTCAGGAGTATGCTGACGATTCCGAGATGGACCTCACGGTGGTTCACATCCGTTGTAAGGGCATGGATGGCTCCTACCACGTGCTGACGCATCTCGTCAAGCGACTCCGTGAGAAGCGATTCGGGCCCGGTGAGGAGCTCCCGAGCGGTCACCAGCGGAAGACCCTCCTCAACATGGTGATCGAGAACCTGGAGGAGATCGGCGGGACGGTCATCGTCGTCCTCGACGAGATCGATGCCATCGGCGACGACGACTACATCCTCTACGAACTCCCGCGGTCGAATCCGGACGGGGTCCGTCTCTCGCTCATCGGAATCACGAACGACCTCCAGTTCCGTGAGAATCTCGACGCTGATGTCCGGTCGAGCCTTGGCGAGGATGAGGTTCGCTTCGAACCCTATGACGCCGATCAGCTCCGCAACATCCTCGCACGGCGTGCCGTCGGTGCCCTCCGTGACACGTATTTCGAGGACGATATCGAGGACTACCAGCACCTCCGAAGCGAGATTCTGAGTGACGACACGATCCCGCTTGCTGCGGCGTTAGGCGCACAGGACACGGGAGACGCTCGCGAAGCGATCCGGCTGCTGTTCCGTGCGACCAGATTCGCTGACGATAGGGGTGAGACGACCGTCACAGAAGAGCACGTGCGCGAGGCACGTGACTTCCTTGAGACGAAGGCCATCGAGTCGGGGATTCAGACACTCCCGAATCAGCGAATGCTCGCTCTCATGGCGGTTACGTATCACGGGATACACGGCGATACGCCCGTGACGACGACGCCAATCTACACCCAGTACAAAACCTTCTGTGAGTACGTGGATGTGAATGTCCTCTCGAACCGGCGGTTCCGTGACCGGCTCAACGATCTCGCCGATACGAACGTGCTCAATAAGCGGCAGGGTCGGGGCCGTGGAGACGAAAACCAGTATTCGCTGGCGGTCGATCTTGATACGGCGCTCGAGAACCTTCCGAAGGAATCGGAGCGTCTGGGGGATGTAGCAAAAGTTCTCCGAGAGCAGGGCGGTGTTTCGGACAAATGATCGTCCAACAAACTGGTGTCAGCACCACTACGATCCTAGCTCTTAATATTGGTTTATTAGTAATATAAGCTAACAGATTAATTGAGACTCAGAGCTATCCAAGCCTAGTCCCGATCCGAGATATCAAGCTTATTCAGCGCACTTAGCGTGTATCGAGTAGATGAATCTAGCCCGTAGTCTCTAGCATTCCGTCTGGCAACTCCAAGTCGGGTGTAAAAGAGCGGTTTAAAAAAGAACATACCCTCATCACCGACGAGATCTTCTGACGTAATTACGTTCCCGACCCTGTAGACATCCGCCACGTCAAAGTAATTCGGGACGGCAAGCCCCATGTAGTATCTTTTTGAACGATCACCGCGTGCTTCATGGTGCCAAGCAGTACTCACCTGAGCGTCGTAGAGTACTCCTTCGTCAACAAGTTCCAGAGCCTGTTGCCAAACACTCCCAATTGTCTGGCGCTTCGGAAAGACTAACCACTCACCTCCTAATTCGCTGCGCTCATAGGCACCACGGTCAAGTTCTTTGTGCGCCTCTGACATATCCTCCGGAATCGGTGGAGCGACTTTATCAAATGGACGATTGGTTGTTTCCTGCACGTCTTCGATATTGTATCGCCGGAAGTACTTTGCTCGTTCGTGCGGCTGAACACGCAATAGTTTGCTAGCCTGTTGTGAGGATTCGTCGTAGACGCTTCGAGGGTCTGGGATCAAAGATGAATCCGGGGTACGTCGTCCATTAATAGTGGGGCCGCGATCCTTGATCCCAAAGTAATCTTCGTAGATTCTTTCCGAGACATACTCCCGGAATTGGGTTTCCTGCTCTGAGGTCAGCTTTGCTGTGTCTGCCACAAACTCAACAGCGCCATCTAAATCAAAATCCCGTTTGTCATGACGAGCTTTCCGGGCTCCCGTAATAAGCCACTCCTTAAAGTATCGCTCTTCGTTATGACAGAAGATACAGCGGTCTCCTGTATCGGTGAACTGGAGTCCCCGATCTATATGATCAGGACACGTGACAAGGCCGGCATCGTCAAACGAAATGAGATTGTGGGAGTTAATCCCGTCGTCGGTCAGTGTAACGTCATGAATTCCACCCGCGGCATCAGGTCGCATCGGGCCGACATTCTCCATGGAATACATCGGAGCGATGGAGTTGTTTACTGTCCGGCCCGGCAACTGTCCCCCAGCAATATACGCGAGTGAATCATGATTATTCCAGAGTTCAGGATAGAGATCTGGAGTTACGATGACGCAGTTATCCTCTGAAGCTGCTATTGCTGGGTTCTGAGTTAATGAGAGATGTTTGAGGCTAACGGTTTCTTGAGTGGGGATGTACCTGAGGTCTTCATTCGGAGCGGTTACAAACGGATCCGAGGTGCTCCCCGCTGCGTACTCAAATTCGTCGTAGACAGTGTCAAGCGGATCTCCGTGACCAAAGTCTCCGGTGATGAAGTAGACAGGAAGTTTTGATGCAAGTGGTCCAAGCTGGTCAATTAGTTCTTCAAAACAGCTCTGGGGACCTAGCTGTTCGTGGTGGGGTGATGGCGGAGTAAATCCGGAATAAATCGCCGCATCAAATGAAGAGAGATCGTACCCCTCTGTCTCTAATACAGCACGGATACGTATTCCAGCTACCTCACCGTCTTGAATATTTGGCCGTGCACTGCCGATGAGTAAGAGACGCAATTCGGTATCGTCCGAATTAGTAGATGGATTAGACACAGTACTAGGATTGTCTTTGAGCTCGGATGTATTCTGTCTTTCTGACCTATCGGAACCTTTCGTTTGTGAATCTGTACTCTGGGAATTCGGTGAGCTCTCACCAGACTTCCCGTTTGAATCCTGAGATTCAAGATTACGTTGCCCAGATTTGGTTCGTCCGAGTTCTCGTTGTGCGGCTTCAATAACGAGTTGGGCGGTCTTCGTTCCAATTGATCTTGCCTCCACAATATTGCCAACATTTGAATCCGCAATCTGCTTAACTGTCTCAAAGCCTTCCTGACGAAGATAGTGGGCCTGCTTCATATCTAGGCCACATGCCTCTAGGAGTGACGGTTCCTGATTCAGTATCTTGATGAGTTCGTCAACAACGTCACTAGGAGGAATACCATCCGAAATCAACGATCGAAGATGTTTCACGAGTTGAGTATCCGATATATCAGTTTCATTCCGCAATCGATCAAGTACGTCTGAGTCGTTGAGAATGATTTTGGCACCTTCGATGATCGACTCAGCCATTGATTTTGATCCGATATCTGCGTTCGCGACACTTGATGGATCAGCTGCTGCCAGCGAGCGTACGTCTTCAATTCCATTTTCT
Organism: Haloquadratum sp.; assembly: GCA_028275165.1. Classification (GTDB taxonomy): domain Archaea; phylum Halobacteriota; class Halobacteria; order Halobacteriales; family Haloferacaceae; genus Haloquadratum. The sequence goes on along the minus strand of JAQCNF010000030.1, from coordinate 19,007 downwards.
ACTAGTAAGCCTGCTCGGGGGAAAGTTACACTCGGAACATCAAGCAAGAATATTGTTTCTGTATTATTATATTTTATTGATACTGTCTTTAGAATTGCCTCATCGCCAACACCATATTGTTTCAGCTGCCGGATATCATCTCTAATATCCTCTTCAGCCGCGGATGTTCGCCGGCAGGCAAGAGTAGTCAGTTGATCTATGTTCGACGGCATTTGATATCTAACTGATGATTGACCGTGAAGGAATAATGTTTGTCGATCAGAGAAGGACTCTGAGTCTTAAATTATTGCAGTCACTCAGTGCCTGGAGTTACTAGCGTGGCGGTATCTCCGACAACGTGGGCTACGACTGAGTTCAGCGATTTAACCGCAGGTGCTTGGATGACAACTCCGATCTCCAAATTCTGTGAGAATCCATACTTCGTGAAATTCGCACTCCCAACGTACGCGGTCCGTTGATCCGCAATAAGGATTTTCGAATGGAGTGTATATTTTGGATGCTTTCCGTCCTCTTCTGGTTCATAGTAATCATACACTGCCAATTGACCGTCATGTCCTTCAGCAATCTCAAACAATCGCTGGACTGCAGTATGATTTGGTTGTCCAGGTTGGAGCTGCCGAGATACCAAGGTGAGATCAACACCGCGTTCAAGAGCGCCTTCTAGACCAGGAAGGAGCCAATCCATCCCTTCAACCTCAAGGAAGGGGCTAGTTAAGACAAGTTCGTCAGATGCATTCCGGCACAAGGTAAGCAGGCGAGTAGTGATTTGGCGCATGCCAAAATCAACGGGATCCAGGTCGCTGAACCCCGGATCGTTCTCTGGTAACGTACAAACAAAGTCGATCGCGACCTGTTCGGTCCTTTTGTCCACGTAATCAAGTACGTTAATAGAACGCCGGCAGTCAGAGAGTAAATTAATACAGTCCTCGCCATTAATCTCGATAACTTCCGGTGTTTCACCTCTTGTTGCGTAACCTCGTGACAGAAGGAATTGGAAAAACAAATCCGCGAGTTCCCGGTTGACAGAACTGCTCTGATTTACTACCGTTTCGGCAGATAATGGTACTTTCTGCGTACTGTTCAGGGCCACTACGCTCAGCAATTGTGTTATAGTCTCGGTATCTCCGAGGAGTTGCGCTAAATCGGTCGCGTCGCCGAGCGTGTTGGGGCTATTCATCAATGTTAAGTCCGAGATAGCCATCAACGTGCCGTTCTGACACCCCTTTCGAGCCGTAAACGAAATCACGACCTACGTTCCGGTTGAAATGGACACACGAGACCTCCGAAAGGTGGAGACAGTTGTGACACGCCCCACCTTCGCGACTGCAGACTGGGTCGTAGACACAGTCGTTGCCACGATTTTCCAACTCGGTGAGCAGATCGGAAAACGTTGACTCAACCAAGGTATACAGTGCACCGATGTTGAAATCGGTCCGCTGGTTGCTGTACAAGACGAACGAAAGCGCTCGAGGCATTAGGAACTCTGCTAGACTCGATCTGGAGAATCCAGAGAGCTGCGTCGCGTGTTTCAATACTAAATGGGAATACGTATGCAGCAGATGGTAGACAAAGTAGGTCAACGCATCTACTCCGTCATCGGGATCCATTTTGAGTTGGTCGAATGTCGGGATTTCGTCCATATTGGCAGCGAGCCAGGACCGGATTGCCGGCTCGTCCCATTCCGATAGGGGCTCTGTATCCACAGCGTCGACCCCGTGTTCGGTACACCACGTGGCGACCGCTGAACCGTCCCAGCTATCTGGAACCGGATACTTGCGACCGTGGGGTAGGTGACTGTTGACGATCGCGTCACCGAGCGCGGCGACATGTTCTCCGTCACCACGCGAGTTTTCGAGTACCCACGTGACTACTCGTCGCGGTGATAGTTCAACCTGAATCGCCTCAGTTTCGACCGTGTCGGTAAATAGTGGCGTCCCATCACCTGACGAGTCAACGTCCGACTCGCTGAAGGCGATGAGGCGAGAATCGTCCGGCTCTCGATTGATACGCGTAAACCCAAACACTACATTTGTTATCGGGAAGTCTTCGACGAATGCGACGTTTTCGAGGCCTAACTGGTGGAATTGATTTTCGAGTCTATCTGCACGGAGTTCGCGCCGTTGTCGGCTCTGAGGTGTATCTGCGCCTGCTTCGAGGATGATCTCACGGGCAGTCCGCCGTTTGAGTTCCTCCGTCAGGTTGTGATATTGGAAGATGTCGACGATAGCTTGTTGCCCACCCTGTGAGATATCGCCGTCCGTATTCAGGAAGGGGACCAATCCGGCGACTTCGTCACCGATCGGTTCATCGCCGTTGTCCATGTCGTCAAGTTGCTCTTCGAGATCCTCAATTTCATCTGCGATTTGCTTGGCCAGATCCCCTTCTTGAGATTCATACATGTCCTGATACGTCTCAAGTTGGCTCTCAACCCGCTCTCGTTCTTCAGATACACGCCGGGAGTCCAGCTCAATTCGATCAAATGGTTCGTCGGTCAATCCAAGATACTTTGCGAAGACCGTCTTGCCGAAGCGTGGAGCCGAGGCGTCTGCTGCAGCACCATGGCCGATGTTGATAACCGTGAGATGGTGTGGCTGAAACGCTGAGCTTGCTCTGTGGACGGTCAACTGCATCCGGCTGTTCGGGAGGTCACAGTTACACCAGGCTTCAATGTCTTTCTCATTTTTACAATTGAGACACAACCATCTGGCGTTCCGAAATCGCTGACTACCAAACGATTCGAACTTCCAGTCGTCGTAACTGTTACATCGGGAGCACTGACCAGGAAATGGGGATTTGATTTCTCCACACTCGTGGATGAAAACGAACTGATGTTGTTGGATACTCCCCGAGCATCCGTTGCTCTTGCAGTTCAAGCTTCGATTGTACTTTGCTAATTCGTTAGTATTCTTGTACGAGTGAATCCGCTCACACGTTGTACAGCGGAATAAGAGTGGAAAGACACTTGTTGTGACTTCACGAGGTTCCACCAGCTGGAACGAATCTACATACTGTGGAAAGCCGACCGCACTGTATTCGCCGGAGCGCCATGCCTGAACCTTATTCAATACTTGACGTCCAATATAGCCGATGTCAAGATCCGACCGTTCTACGGCATCGATCCCCTCAACACGGTGAATCCCGGACTTCCCCGTATAGTCAAACGTATTACCGGGAAGGTAATTGAACAAGACCTGTGCTTTTCCACGTTTCATGTAGCTGTCGTCTGAGCTCGTCATTGTTCGTTCATAGTATAGAATAGGTTCTCGTTGTCACGATCCACCGGCAAGAACGGGATCTGGTCGTCAATATCCCGGAGGCTCATCATCGTTCCAGGACTCAACGCTTCACTGGCCATGTCCTGCTGAATGTTCTCAAGGTTGGTGAACGCCCGATCGCGCTCACGGTCCAGAATCTCGCGAAACGCCTCTGGAAGTTCACCACGGAGGTCACTGCCGTATGACGCCTCCAACAAACCCTGAAAGTCTTCAGAGTTGTTGATACTGACACCATATTGATTTCCGCGCCCGGATTGCAACGACCGAATCAATTCACTCACTTGGTCGCCAAAGTAGAGCCATTCACCGCTTTCATAGAGCCATTGATTCAAGATCCACGCAAATATCATGCTGGGCAGGGTCCGACGGACACTGAAGTGGCTCCAACGATTGATCGGCACTGGTTCAACGAGACGATCCAAGAATTCGTGATACTTCTCAAAGAGATGGTAATGACTCTGATCTCGCTCGCGGGCGGGGTTAAAACAGACAAATACGCTTCCTGGGAACGACCGCCCAGCGCGAGAACTAGATTGGATGTATTCTGCCGTTTGACGTGGCATTCCGAAGAACAACATGTGATTGAAACGGTTGACGTCTACCCCGTGGCTAATCATATTGGTCGCTGCAATGTTGTTGAACCGTTGTCGGTAGTCTTCTGGTGGATTTTCCAAGTTCCCTAAGATATCCTCAACTTCCTCGAATGGGGTATCGCCAGTCAGCTCGGCGAGATTCGGTTCACGAAGTCCATCCTCACGAAGATACCCGGCAATTTGTCCCCGCATTGACTGCGTGTAGCGATTCTTGTCTCGCTTGCTGATCGTGTACGTGAGGGCCGTTTCGTACAACTCAAGAATCGATAATAATTCGTCGTTTGACGCAGCTGTCTCAAACTCTAATTCGTTGAGTAACTCATGTTTACCGCTTCCAGAGAGCAACTCCTGGCGCAATTGTTCGATCGTGCGAAGGTAGTAGTAATCAAGTTGGATGATTGCGTTGATGTGGGTCTTCCCATGAGGCATGATCCCGACAAAATGCCTCCGTGTCGCTTCTCGTGTTGTTGCATAAAAATTCTCGCCGACAGCAGGACCCTGAGCGGGGAAGCGCTCTGCCTTCCTCAGATACAATTCTTTGGCTTGCTGATCGTACTCTTCTATCGTCGCGGTAGCACCAATAATCTTCGTCCGCTGTTCCCCATTATATCGCTGGTATTTATCGACGAATGTCTCGAAATGGCTATCAAAGGTACCGAGTGATTCCTCCAGTAGGTGTAGTTCGTCTTGAATCTGTAATCCCGGAGCAATATCGTACGACTCTCCGAACGGTGTATCTGAGAGCGGAACCAAGTGACCTCCACGTTCAGCGTTCTCGCCGCCAAATCGGCTGTCACAGCCGTATTTTTCGGTACACTCCCCAAAGCTTGCAAATCCATGGTCGGGACACCAGTGTGACATTTTACCACCGTAAAGGTGAGCAGATTTTCGCTCATAGCCCACCGCAGTGATCTTGTCAATGGTACCGACGATCATGGTCGGCGCGTATCGATAGAGTTCGTTATCAACGATGTGAACGGGGAGTTCGTCGTCGGCGAAGATCTGATAGTCACTATCGGAGCGATTACGCTGTTGATACCGACAGTCGGATCGATTCGCCGTACAGTAGTGTGCGAGTCGAAGGTCGTCGGTTGCCCGGATCTTGACATCACTCCCGCAGACCGGACAGGATGGGAAAACTTTCACACTCTCTCTAGCGCCCTCTCCACCCTCCGGATCCCGGAACCGCTCAAATTCCCGCCGGTAGTCTGATTTTTTTGCTCCTTGTTTGTTTGAACGGTTTGTGACCTTGTTGGGGGTGTTTTTCGATCCCACGAGGTATCCCAGTGTGAATGGGAAGTTTTCGGCTGATTGAATGTCTGGCTCCTGAAGACGGTGCAGCTCGGCATACATGAGGATCTCGCCGATCCGTTGCGTCTGCTGTAGCGAGAGGAGTCTGAGCGGGAAGCGTGTCCAAGCTGTTACACCGTATCTTTTCCCTCGCTTCCTGTCGAAGAACGCGTTGAATACGGCTAGCCCCAAATACGCCTCAGTCTTCCCACCGCCAGTCGGGAACCACAAAATATCCACAACGTCCAAGGCTTCTAACGGACTCCCGTCGAAGTTTTCACTCTGAGATCCTTCATCACGCCACGAGGTTTCAGACCATTGGTCGTATTCGCGACTGGCGATATCCGGAAGGACCCTGAGAATAAACGCAATCTGGAAGAGATGCCACGCGTCGTATTCCATCTCTCCATCCTCGTTGGTAACCTTCGATACGAAAGTCTCGTTCATTAGCTCAAACGACCGAACAAGGTGGCCGTCACCCTCTTGTAAATCCCACTCAAGGGCCTGGATCCCACGTTTGACTCGTTGTATTTCTTTTTCGAAGGCTGTTTTATCGGCTTCGAAATCTTGGCGATCTGCCTCACGGAAGTCGCCACTCGCTTCATAATCGGCGAGATACTCTGGATACTCCTGGTTAAGGTACCACCGCATCTGCTCCTTGAGGTTCCGTAATGCGTCTAACCCACCCCCTTCAATATCTGTCAGGGTTTGAAAACTTGTGTCGATCTCCGGGTCAAAATCATCTGGATCGCGCGTTTCGTACCGCTGTTGCCGGTACGTCGGGACATAGTTGGTTCGCAAAGTTGACTCGTCCACTCTGCTTACGGTGCAGTTTGTTCCATACCCTGCCAGATTCCGATCGTAGCGGAAGTCCTCATCCAATCGCTTGAACGTGAAGTCATAGAACTGCCCCTCACTAAGCGACATTTCGATATTGACATCAAAAAGCGTCGGATCGTAGTCATCTGCCGCAAAGCGTGAATCGAAGCCTGATGTGTCTGGGCTTGGGGCCGACACATTTTCAACCGTGACCACACCGCGAACGTGGTCATCTTTATCATCGAAAAATTCGCACTGGACGTTGATATCCCAGTCGGGTTGAAATGCAGGTCCCTGCGAGGCGATTCCCCCAATGAGTTGTTCGTATCGAGCTCGGGCTTCTTCCTCCGAGACATTCTCAAAGAGTTCTGGCGGGAACTGATAGTCCCCACTGTAACTATCAGCCTCAACAGCAACCGTGAATGATTCGCCATCTTCAGCGTCATTTTGCACCGTTATTGGTGTCTCAACATCAGCCGCGGCACGCCAGACGGGAGGCTCTGATACATCGGTCTCTGCGGCCTGAATCTCTTTACGGAGTTCCTCTTGGAGCGTGTCCAACACCTGTCGTTGGATATTGGTACTCACCGCATCTTTGTTTTCAAACGCCCCGACACCGGGGAGATCGATTGATATCGGCTCCGTCTTAAACGGGAGTCGTCGGTAGACTGTAGTGAGTTCCCCATTCTGCCGAGCAGGATCTGAATCATCGTCGTCACCGGATGGGGTTCCCGCGATAGACTTCTCAAATTGTTCCTCGTAGGTGGGGAAGGATCGATAATAGACATTCCCTGAGACCGAGACGGTAAGTTGACTTGCAGACTCAGTCTCAAGGAGGAATTCAGCCTGCAGTGCCGTCGGCGAGAGCTTTGATTGGAGATCCTCTGATAGCCCACTCAATTCCGCCTCTTTGCTCGGTATTAACGACCCAGCAAAGTAGGTATCTCTTGGCAAGTCACCGTAACAGTTTCCGCCATCCGGTCCACTTCCGGTTCCGGATGCTTCTTCAAGCACGGATTCAGCAATCCATTGACCGAGTCGTTCCTGATCACGGTAAGCCGCGTCACCAGCTTTTGACGGGTGTTGATCCAAGAAGGAACCGCGGTCGATTTGCATTAGTAATTACATTTGTGTCGGTGGTGATATAGTTAGGGGAACACGAGGCGGTGGTAAGTGTGACACCGTCGGTAGCTCTACTGGTTGATATCTGTATTCCACCGACTACTGCGAGTATTACACGGCTCAGTATGTAGAGGGAAACAATCGGAGCGGTTACTTTAGGTCCTTGACAATCCCTCGGATTATCTTTTCCGCCTCGCTCTCACTAAGACCCTCCAGTTGGACGCTAGAAAGGGTGTGGTTGAACTGGCTGGTGGCTTTGTCAACGACGGTGGAATCTTCGTCTGTGACCGCGCGCACAACAGCGACCGCTGCTGGTTCATATCGTGCAAACCAGCGGTCAAATACCTTATTTACAATCGTTTGGTTCGAGAAGACTTTCTCTGTGAGTCCATAGTCCTGCGTTGATTCGTCGTGCGTCAATTCTGCAATCCACCAGAGACGGTGGATCGCGTTGGAGTAGAGGTCAGATCCAGCACCAAGGAACTTCTCTCGCATGGCAGTCTCTGAACGGTATTTCCAACGATGCCGGACAAAGTGTGGATAGCGCTCTACTGCGAGCCAGTGCCAGAGTCCGGGGTCGCCAGCGACACGTCGACTCACGTTGAGGCGACGATGGACATCGGAGGCGAGAGCGCCATCCATAGCTGTGTCGTATCGTGAGTGGTTTGAGACAACCCGGTTGACAGCAGAGTCAAGTGCCTCCAGATCTGCCGTCGGCTCTCCCGGCATGGGCTCTATGAACTTGGCGAGCTCGTCGGGATCTATCCCGGCGTCGCCCTTCAGAAATGGATCGCTGACTAGTCGCCGTCCGTCTTCGGTTAGTCTGTAGAGGGTGTTCGGTTCGGTCATGTTAGATCTGGAGTCCTTCTTCCATGAGGTTGATCAGCTGCGATCTGGGGTCCAGATAATCCTGTAGTTCGATGTCGATACGACTCATCAACTTCGGGAGCGTCTCGGGATCGCGTACGTCTCGTCGGAGTGCGAGGGCGGCTTCTTTGACATCATCGACATCGTAGATCTCCCGAGCGAACGCCTCAATGACCGTCCGCTGCCACTGGTGTTTGACCCCACCGTCGTCATCAACAGCCGTACCCGCACGCACGATAAGTTGCTGCCAGACCGAGTAGGAGATCTGGTCAAGAATCACGTCTCTCATCCGTGGCTCGGCACCGACCGATCCATCTGATTCCAGTACGTCGGTAATCCGTGGATGATCTGCGTTGACCCACAGCTTGGGTCTCGCCTCGTTGCGGAGATCAAGGTAGTATAGCTTCTCGTCACCGGGTAAATGAGGTGACTGAGAGAAGCTGACCTCCTCTCCGTCAATCTGAGCACGGCCGTCGTCTTCGACTGGATCCACTACTGCAGTGTAGATCCGGCCGCTGGCGACTCGGACGTTAGCCTCGGACGCGTGTGGACCGTCCCGTTTGCTTGATTCGGTACGAACCAGATAGGGCCGTAGCTCCACTTCGTCACGGAAATCTTCCCGGTCAAGTACGACGTTAATTTCGTACTCTCCCGCACTTGTCGGTGCGTCTCGTACGGGGATTCGTCCGCGGTATATCGTCTGATGACACTGCACCGTTATGTAGAGCTTGGCCGGCGGCTGCGCGCGCTCGTCGGCGGGGAAGACCGCTTCCACCGTACTTTCAGGAAGGAGTATAGTACCGGACAGCTCAACGGTCTTCCATTCGTCTTCCTCTCCCGGCGGTATCTTGATACGGGTCTGGCCGGCTTTGAGATTGAGATTGCGTGGTTCTCCACCGTCGACAGAGTATTCGGTGAGCTCAAAGTCTAGTCCTTCGTTCCGGTAGGCATAGGGGAGAGAAGTCGAACGGTAGCGCTGGGACTGTCGATCCACAGTTATTCACCCCCTGAGGTTCGCAGTTCGGCTCGGATCTCCAAACGTGTCTCTCCGATGGAGACCGGTGCAGCAACTCCGTTTCCAACTGGCTTCGACTCTCCCTCAAACTCCACCAACGAGTCGTCGTCTTCAGCAACCAGACGCGCTATCCCATCCTCACAACCTACGGTCAAGTCGTCGGAGGAGACGCGTATAGTGTCGATTGGGACATTATCGGAAATTACTCCGTCCTCACCGATTCTCTGCATGGAGATTTCGGCAGTCCAGCCCTCAAACTCTTCTTCGATAGGCTCAATTTGCCCCTCAAAACGCCACCGACCATCATCGTAGACAGAGTGACTGTCGATCTCGAAAATCGACGAGGGGCTCTGTGTAGACCGTCGACGCATGCGTTCCTCATGGATCGGGAACCGCTTCAGAACCTTGTCCGAGAGGGCGTCTGTGCTCCCGTCGTTCCGTGAGATCAGATGTCGAAGCCCGTCTCGAGCAGTCTCGAACATGTCGTCTAGTGCGGTCCGGAAGCCTCGCTTGTACTGCTCTCGGAGGTTTTCTGTAGAAACCCACTCGTCGTGCTCCGGGGGCTCGGAAAACCGAAGGAACCTGTCAATCTCAAGGTCTGCCTCAGTTGATCGGTCCTCGGATCTCGCTTCCCCCGCGGCCAGCACGCTGTGGAAGTTTCGATCACCGAACGCAACCCGACTCTGGTCGTAGTACTTCACAACCATGCCAGCCCCTCTGAACATGGCGACAGTATTGAGGTAGGTGTCATCGTCTGCTGGTGACGCGAGACGAGCCGCAAGGCGTACGGGCCCGTCCGGTGTCGCAGTCTCGTCCGCTCGTGGCGGTACGTCTATCGGGATATTAAGCCCGGCAACGTCACCCGGTTCGCTCAATGTATTCCCTTCTTCATGACGTCGCTCAAAACACTTGACGAACGGTCTGATCTCTGGGACACTCTCAACATCCGCTTCGTGCTCCATGTCGTCCGTTTCAACAACGACACGGAGATCACCCCGATAGATGGCAGGCCAGAAGTACTTGACTGCTGCGGCCTCAAACTGCTCCGCCAGTTCGTCCACTTCTGGGTGCGTATCTCGTGTTGGATCGCGATAGCCGACCACCATCGCACTAGTCCCGCTCACTGCTGGTCGCGAAAGATTAAGACGCTCGGCGAGTGCCTCTGCCTCATCCCCCCAGATCGACTGCGGCCGCAGCCCATCGTCGGTCTCGCGTGGGTTACACAGCCAACCAGCCCCTTGGTACGTCACGTCGTTGAGTTCGTGAGTTGGTAGTTTTGTCCGCCCAATAAGTCGTGGCGTGGTGACGTTCTCCGGGGTGTCGATTGGATGAGAGTTGAACAATACCGTGGAAGCTCCCGAAAACGTCCACAGAACGGATTTCCCTAATCCGTACGATCCTCCCGCCGTGTCGTCCTGCTTACTGCTGTACAGTTCGTCGCGGACGAGCGCTGCGTAGTTTGAGTCTTCGTCCCACCGCCCGGTCAAGCCCGTCGTATTACTGTCTTCTACTATAAGTAGGCGAAGTTCAGAGGCCGGGTCGTCTGCCCGTTCAAGAAACCGATCGTATCCACGGCCCGTATCGTGGTCCGCAACTGTTTGGATTTGATCACGCAGATGCGATTTCCACCCGAGAGCTTCCAGGAACTCGGAACGCTCATTACCAGTTAATGTGATAAATCGGAATCGTACTTCTACCGGATCCTCATTGTCCAGTCGCTGGTCATTAGCGTTCTGAACGACTTCCCTCACGAAGCTTTCTGAATCGTGGTCAATCGCGTGCTTCGTCGGGTCATCTCCGTACCGTGGAGCGCCTGGTCCCCCGCTGAAAAAGAACCAACTACCTGGTCTTTCGACAATATTCTTGCTCGTCGTCATGTTTGTCCTCTATGCTCGCCCATCAACGTTCGTCTCAACTATTGGATACTCGAGAAACATGACTGTTCGCAATCTCGGGAGAATAAACTCTCTGCATACAATCCCTCAGGCTCACCCGTGTTGTCCTCTCGCCCAATTTAATATACTACCTGCCTCAAAGAATATACATGGATGTCTTTGCGGTGGATCTGTTCTGTGGCGCCGGCGGCCTGACGTACGGGCTGGAGCAAGCGGGAATTTCCGTGGAAACCGGATTTGACAACAATCCCGACTGTAGATACGCCTTCGAAGCCAACTCAAACGCCGATTTCAGGAGCATGAACGTCGAAAAACTGACTCGTGAACCGGAGGGCATCAGGAGACAGTATCCATGGAATGCCGATCTAAAGGTGCTAGCCGCATGTGCCCCATGTCAACCCTATTCAACTCTCAGTCATGCGAAGGACAAGACTCCTGAAGAACATGACAAGTGGGGATTGCTTGATGGGGTACGTAAGATAGTCGAAGAAGTTGAACCCGATGTCCTTGCGATGGAGAACGTACTTCAAGTCAGGAACGACAATATATATCACCGACTTATTGACACTCTTGAGGACCTGGGCTATTTCATTAACCCGGATGAGGACAAGAATGTGTACGGTCCCGAATACGGAATCCCACAGAAGCGCAAACGTTGGGTACTTCTCGCATCAAAGGAGGGGCCGATTGAGCTAGGCGATCCACTGTTTCCTTCTGAATCGGACTATCCGACGGTCAGAGAAACGATCGGTCACCTACCAGCCATTAAGCACGGTGAGACGCATCCGAACAACCCACTACACCAGGCGCGTTCGCTGTCGGATCTTAATGAGGAACGAATATCGAACATCAAGCCGGGAGAAGACTGGACTGTCTGGGAGGAAATGGGTAAAGAGCATCTTCTCCTTGACTGCCACAAGAAGGAGAGCGGTCGGTCTTACAAGGCTCCTTACGGGCGGATGTCGCCGGATGAGCCAGCCCCTACAATCACGACGCAGTTCTACAACTACGGTAGTGGTCGATTCGGGCACTACGACACCGACCAGAACCGTGCTATTTCTCTTTTGGAAGGCGCGATGCTGCAGACGTTCCCCGAAAACTACCAGTTCGTCAAAGACTGGGAAGAGGCGACGATAACTCAGCTCGGACGCTGGATCGGGAACGCCGTACCACCACTACTGGGTCAGCGTATCGGAGAGGCGATCTTGGACCACGTTGATTCCGAACAACCGACACGCGCATCGGCGAACGATTAACGCACACTCCAGCAATCGGTAACAAGAGGTCTTTATTTGCTCCACCATATCGTCTTCCTGATGAGGAACTCTTCGCTCTATCTCGCGGGATATCTACACCTTGCCACTTTCGCGGCTGCGGCAACAGATATTTCCGAGGAGGTTCTTAATGAGTAGCGAATACGGGGACCCCGATCGACCGACCATTCTCCACTGTTTTGCGGACGCTGGTACTGAGTCCGAGATTCTCTCAGAGTTTGGAGACGTAATCCGGGTCAGCATTGACCCGAAAGACACCAACGAGAGTGACCCGATCAGAGCTGATGCCTATCTACATCCTGAAAATGGAGTGAAGGATTGGGGCTTTCCTATTAAGCAAGACCGCTCCTTTGATCTCGGGCTCTTCCACCCAGTCTGTTCAAAGTGGGCATCAACGACGAGTATCACGGGTGATCCGGATTCCCATGAAAACATGATTCCGAGTGCTCGGCAGATCGCGAAAGAGTACTGCGACCACTATATCATCGAGAACGTCCCAAAAGCTCCTCTACGAAATCCTACGAAACTTAATGGACGCATGTTCGGGTTACCAATTGAGTACGAGAGGGGATTCGAAACGTCCTTCCGCGTCCCCGAACCGCCACGTCAGGGGTCCTTACTGACTAACACCGGAATATCTGACACGGCCGAAACGTCATCGTTCTACTTCTCAGAACGATCTAAGGAGTGGTGGGCAGCCACTAAAGCCTATGACCCTCAACCATACGCGAAGCAACATTTAGCGAAGAATGCCATTCCCGGACCGTATATTCATTATTTAATTCGTGCTTGGCTTGTTGTGTATGAGGAAGAGCAGGGCATATCCGAGGGGAGAGTGGACTACTCAGACTACGATGTAGAGATGAAAACCAAGCGACGGGACGACGCGAATCGAAATCTCGATGAGTTCACAGACGGGTCTATGTGACAGGGATGTTCAGCTACTTCTCGTCATTTCCCAGTATCATTAACCACGCGCTGACCGAGATGTTACGTGGAAATCCTCAAGTACCAACAAATCAAATCCCGTAGATGTGAATCGGGTAGAGGTATACCGTCCATGATTTCTTACTTTAGGACACGAGTGGAGGGAGAGCGTCGGATGGGTAAGGCCGTCACCGACGTTGCCCTTGACCGGAAACTTGAACAGTTTGTTCGCGAGACCGCACAGAACAGCGCTGACGCTGCCCTAGAAGGTGAGACGCCCCATCTCATCTATCGGTACGTACAGCTAGAAGGGGATGAACTCGAAGACTTCCTTGAGGCTATTGACTGGGATAATCTTCAACCTCATCTTGAGGCTGTCGCAGAGGAAGATGACGAAATCGGTGTTCGGTCGATGTTGGACCGAATCAACCGGGGGAAGCTTCCACTCCTCGTCGTTGAAGACCGCAACGCCGAGGGGCTGGGGGGAGAGGAGTTTTCAAAAGAGACAAACTACGCATCGCTGCTCCAGGACTTTGGTAGTTCGACCAAAGACGAAGATGAAGGTGGTGTCCACGGTGTCGGAGCCTCGGTACTCTGGGGATTCTCCGCGTTCAAGACCTCTCTCTTCTTCACGAATCCTGCCGAGTGGAGCGATGACGAATCTCCTCGACTCGTTGGACGAATCGACCTTCCCTACCACGAATGCCCTGATCAGGACGGCAATCAGCAAGAGTGGCAAGGTGACGGATGGATCGGTGCTGAGGACGACCAAGGTCGGAGGGCCGTCTCTATCACGGGTAAAGAAGCCACAGAGATAGCGACTGATCAACTCCATGTCGAAGCAGCTGATGAACGCTCTGATTCCCCCGGAACAACCGCCGTAGTCATTGGTTTCAGAGAACCCAGCCGAAGTCGTCGCTCGCCAGCGAAAGTCGTTGAGCGGATCGGTGAACTCGCCGCTAGGTACTACTGGCCGCTGATCGTTGAGGGTGGCCTCAAAGTATCCGTGGAAGGACCAAACGACGACGAGCCCAACGAGGTCCATCCCGAGGATGTCGACTGGCTCACGCCTTTCATTGAAGCCTACGATCAGTACGAAGCGGCCGACGACGAACTTGACGAGGCACCAGATGTCGCTACCACGGAAGTTCCAGTGACGATTCCACACAATGGTGACCAGCCGACAGACGGTGAAGTTACTCTCGCGGTCCGGAGTGAAGATGGCGACTACGATAAGTTCAAAAATCAGGTCGCCATGTTCCGAGGGGCACGGCACGTTGTCAAATACCGCCAGTACGGATACACTGCTCGAACGGCTGGACAGGAGTTTCACGGTCTCCTTCTAGCGGGACATGCAAGATATTCATCAGACGTTAACAAGAATGACGTTGCAGAATCTGACGCAACTGTTGAGGATTTCTTCAGGAAGGCAGAACCAGAAGCCCACAATACGTGGGAACAGGAGGTCAGCAAACTGGAAAACAACTACCCAGGGGGACACGAAGAAATAACTACTCTCATCGAGGATCGTGTTCCGAGTACCCTGGAGAATCTGCTGATCGACGCGGGGACAGATGAGACAGAGTCAATGGAGTCGGTGGGCGGTCAGTTCCCGTACTTCTCCGGTGGTCCGAGCCATGGGCCGACGAAACGAAATAGTCCGGGTGGAGGTAGCTCCATAGTGGAGAATGTCTCGAGAAAGTTGAGCCACCTTGGTGATCAGTACGAATGTACAGGTACGATCGACCTCGCAGGGCAACCCGCAGACCAGTGGGAGTTTGAGATCAAGATCGGCGTCGTTGACGCGGGAGGGAATCAGTTCGATACCATCGCTCTTGACGACGTCTCGGCACGCCCCGCTGATGGAGTGGGAGTTGTGGACGACTCGGACACCAGGGTCGTTGTTGGCGAAGACGTGGCTAGTGTTGAGTATGATATTTTATCAGTATCGACTCGAGACCTGACCTCAATTGGTGATGGAAAAGCCCGATTGAACTTCGAAATTGACGCCACATTGGAGGAAGACTCATGACTACTGTCGATTTCTCCGTTGACGAGTATCCGTATAACCACGACGGGCAATCGCTCAAGTCCGTCATAGAATCCTATAAGCTGGACGACTCCGAGAAACAGGATGTTTCTGACGACCGCCGTCTTGTGCTGTTCGGAACGGACGGATGGGAGACGGTAACCTTGGAAATATCAGTGACTGTCGAAGATGAAACATTGGAGTACGTCTTCCCGAATCCGGAACAACATGAGGGAGTAATAGTGGTCGCCGGATATTGTCCCTCTACTCACAAGCGTTTCGCAGAACCCGTAATCTGGCACACGGGGCACACGGATAGCTTCGGTGGAGGTACATATACCACAGACGTCACGTTGGAACGGAGTGATTTTCGAGAACGAGTCTCTCTCACCCCAAAACTGGTCAGGAACCGCACGCGAAGTGGTGAGGACGACTACGCTTCAAAGGCTGGTCGTGAGCTCGCGACCGGTAGGGGTTGGGACGTATTCTTTGACGAGCCCGTGCTGAGCCTTGAAGGTGATCTCCCCGTTGAAGCAGCTAGATTTAGCGAGCGGACCGATCTGGGAACCGAGAACAACGAATGGTACGTTGACGTCAGAAACGCCGAGGAACCGAAACTATGGGTCAACAAAGATCACCCTTACGTTGTGGAGGTACTTAATACAGTAGACGACTGGGATAAGCGTGGTCACGTCGGGCGGGTAGTTCTTAATCATCTGGCAGCATCGATGTTGACTCAGTTCACGATCAAGGCCGTCCAGCATGCCGTTGTCACCGGGGAAATCGAATATCAGTGGCAGAAGACGCTGTTGACCGACGTCTGTAGCGAGTACTTCGGAACCAACCCCACGGTAGACGAACTCGAAGATCTGTTACAGCCAGAGGCGATTTCGACGACAATCAACCAGGTAGAGAGTATCGTCCAGCGCCGACGGACACCGCATGAGGACGTCCAGAAGCTTCTCGGGGTGATCGGCGATGAGTAAACTGTACCGTTTCAGTGCCGGTGGAGTGGAGACCCTCGTCACCGACGAGTTCCTTACCGAGGATATCACCTATCCCGAATCACGGCTTGAAGAGTTCCGTACCGAGACCAACTATGAAGCGGATCTAGATTCGCTCGGTCAGGTGCTTGACTGGGTGATGGACGATCGGAGTCGGTTTGAAAAGGGAGATTCGGATATTGATGCCGCCGTAGCGCCGGCAGTTCGAAAGTTCGTTGACGTGCCGCCACGCGCTGCCGGTGACGAGCGTATCTGGCACTACCTTGCAGTGGGGTGGCGCCCCGACTACGTTCGTTATCGTTGGCCCTGGGAGGGCCATAGCCGGACTCTCACATCAATGCGAGAGAAGTTCACCGTGTCAATGCGAGACCTCTACACACCAGCGTTCGGTCGACTCTGGTTTATGGCAGAATTCACCAGACAAGAAGAAGATTATAAGCCGACTGAAGCGATCTTGAGCCGACAGTATGCTGCGAACAGACTCTTCGACAGGACAGACATGCGCCAGCCGGAAGTGGTGGGGGCGATTGCTCGAGTGGTCCGCGATGTCGACGACGAGGAATTTATTGATAACGGGGAAGTGTTCGAAGCAACCGCAAAGGCAGTGAGTCATGAACTTTCCACGGTCTCTGTGGAGAGTATTAACACTAACGGGGTTGAGCAGATTGTTCGCGAGAAATTCGAACGAGCTTCCAACGCCGAGTAGCGCCTAAAGCCTCAGCCGAGTGTTGACTTTCTCTCCCAACACACACTCAATAGCATCTCTGACCTCTACTGACATTGACTCAAACTTGTACTTGAGTGACTTCCCATCACTGAAGTCAAAGGTTATGCTTTCGCTGGGGCCAAACAGTGCACTATCGGAATAGACATCCTCAACAGATCCGTACGGGGTAAATGATTGGATGTCGCCACCATGGTCCCGGGCGAATATCCAGATGCCTTTGGAAGTCAGATGCAGATGGACGGGCAAGCTGTCTTCGGCCGTATCTGTGTAGATCTCTAATTTCTTCGACTCACTATCTTGAACCCGGATAGGGCTGTCCGAACAGGAGTGGACAACCTGGACTGTCTCATTAGACCCGTAGAGATCAACCGGAACTGTATCAGAGAGACCATATCCCTCTAATACGTGGTTTTCGAGGTCTGAGTGACTCCACTTTCCGTACGCGACATCGTCTAGCGGGTCCTTTCTGTTTGAGGTGGTGTCTGGGATCTTAATGCTCCCCTCAATATATGTGTCGACGAGTTTGTAGGCCTCAGTATCTTCGATCAATCTACAGAGGCCAGTCCCGTCAAGCAATTTCACGTTGAGTGCCTTTGCCGTCTCTCGGGCTTGGTCTGAGAAGCCGGCGGTAGTGATTATCGTGACCGCGTCAACGTTCTCTCGCTGCCGCCGAAGACTGCTGTATTGTTGAACTTCAGTACTACTTACATTCCGACTTGTACCGTACCGTTTGGCTTGGATAACGAGAGTCAGAGGGATTGGGAGATCCCGTGTGGCGACGACATCAATTCCCCAGTCCTTCGCTCGCGGTGTCACCTCCGTCTCCCATCCTCGTTGCTCCCAGAGTTCTCCCAAGAACTCTTCGAAGGCTTGATTATCGAGTCGTTGAAGATGGGACAGAAGTTCTTCTCTCTCGTCGGGAGAAACTCTTGTGGGCAATTCACTCATCGCCGGATGAGAATGACGTGTTTATTTTCCCGACTGACCTCATCTTGATGAGCATTCATCGTGGGTGAGTAAGTAGTCTACGGCCGTTCGACGAGATGAAGACTACAGTAGGATGAATTCAGAGAGACAGTCACATTAGTCTGAACCGATGCTTGATTCCTCCCAGACATACGCAGCGTTGAGGTAGTCGTCGGGTGGATACCCGGCCTTCGAGACGAGCTTTCGTGCGTCCTTCCGGACAGCTTGGTTGGCGGGGCGTTCTTCGTGTGTCCCGATGTGGTCCTTGATCGAGGCCGCCACCTCGTCCATCAGATCCGGTCCCGCAATATCGAGTACGCTATCGAGCGTCTTCCGATAGTCGGTCTCCGATGCCGGGAACCCCTGACGGGAGCCGAGCACCTCGTCGTTTACCGACGCGATCTCGTACAGATGGCCGTTACGGCGGAGCTCCACGTCTCGTTCCATCACTGGCAGATAGAACAGAACCGGGTATATAGTCGGGGATCGCTAGCCTCGGGGGGATCCGAATCACCCCGAGCAGCAATCCGGGGATTGCCAACTCCTCCAATCGTCGGATTTCCTTTAACCAGGATCCCCAGGTGGTTCATCTGCTCCCTCTTGCGATTGCTTTTGCCCCAGGTTCCACAGTTTCCATCGACGCTGATCCGCGGTTCGGTTATCGTGGGATTCTCGAAATGGTCTACGAACTGCTCACGACGACGGCTGTCTTTCGTGAAGCTCTCCCGAGCTAGGCCGACCCGATCACGGAGAAGCCACTAACCACCCAAAAGAGTTTACCTTGACTCCGTCACGTGTATTTCACGAACCGCACGAAGGCGACGACCCCCGTCAGCCTGCGTGACGAACTCAAAACCGTCACTGGGGGTTCGCCTTATATACACCCGGCCGCCGTCCTGTCAATTTGCCCCGTCAGGAAATATGACGGGCGCGACGGGAGCCCGTACTAGGAACATACAAACTCATATCGGTAATGGGTAGGCTACTCAGAAAGACTCCAAAGTAATGAGCTCCCGACCTTACGGCTCTCAATTCTGTTTTGATTTTCCAGAGACTTGAGTCGTGTGTATGCGGTCCTCTGAGTACAACCAACCTCTTCGGCAATTTCTGATGTACCTGCCATCCCTTTGAGCTGTCGAATGGCTTCTATGAATTCAGAATCAGCATAGCTCGTAGTATACTTTCCTGATTCTTCCTCACGATC
>JAQCNF010000002.1 GCA_028275165.1 Haloquadratum sp. | reverse complement strand
TACGCAACTCACCAGGACAGCTGCTTGCATCTGTTAGTACTGATCTCATTGAAGCCTCCGATGAGATCTCATTTGATGATGTGTTAGATGCGACTGTTCTTGGGGTCGTTTCAACATATCCTCGGGAGCAATTGCAATTTATCCCGTCTGCGTGGGAGACTGACCCCCGAGAGCTTCCTCTGCGAATGGCATTCAAGGAAGTCAAATCGGGAGGATAACTCAGGTTTCGTACTGAACGTGGACTTGCAATCGATTGTGTGACGGCTTGCTGATTTGCTATTTATAACGTCATCAACTCAATGGAATATTCAATACACATTTATACAAGTAAGCATAAGAAAACACTATGGCAGATAGAGAGATAGAAGAATGGAATAAAGGAAAACAATCACCAAAAGGTGAAGAGTACGTGGCAATATATTCATCAGACCAGATAGCAATTCCTTCTACTGTTTATGAGAAGCATTTTGCTGACACTGAATCTGTTTTGATCCAATATGCAACTAACACTGATGAAATTGGAATAAAACTAGCTGAAGCTGATAATCCAGACTCATACAAATTAGGAACAGGAACTAAATCTATAAATTGTAAGTCCTTTCTTGAAACATATGATTTGACAGTAACGGAAGTAACAAAACATCCTATATCAATAGAATCAAACACAATTTGGGTAGACACAAAAAATACAATTTAGCGGATAAACCAAAAGCTATTAATGTAGATATAACAAATGAATAAATCCCCAAAGGTGAATGGCATAAGATAGCCTAGACGATGTATGTCGTAGCCCCCAAGCAGGGGGCTGACACAGGCCACCATCGATGCAGCACAAATGATTGTAGGAACGTCTGGCGTGCTGGATCGTCTATTAGGTTGGGCCTTGTCAGTCTCTTTGTAACGATTCCACTTAGTTACTCCGTTTCAGTAGTTGTCTCTCTATTCTGTCGTTTTAGACTGTTAGACAGGACTAAATCGGGAGTAAACCGATGAGCAGCTCAGAATATCTGCTCCTCAAGTGCGACTCGTGCGGGAAGTCATGGATCTCGACAACCCCAGCAGAGATATACGCTCCCTCGGCAGCGAGGGGAGGAGTTGCCCATCATCACAAAAACACGATTGAGTGTCCACACTGCGGTCAGCCACACGCCACGGATTCACTCTCGATCATCGCAACGGCAGATAATAAGCCCACGCTCAGAGCGCACCGGTCGAAGTGGCTGGCCGAACAGGCCGGTTGTGAAGATGTCTATCAGCGTTGCGACGACTACGAAACACAACGAAAGCGGGCTGAAGACTATCTGTCAGAGGCAACCGGCGGATTCGATACTGCTGACGATGTGCTTGGATCAGTCGGTGTACGCGAGTATGGCGTGTCCAGTACGCTCGCTGATTCCACTCTGGGAACGGTCGCAGCCGACGAGTACGAGGTGTCCGACAGTGCCGTGGCGTCTGCGCTTGGATCAGTCGGTGCCGACGAATACGACATACCACATACTGTTGGGCAAAACCCTGTGTCGGTCGGTGTTGAGCGGGGCGACAAAACTGATCTTGAGATAACTCCGTTCGACAACACGGGATCGATGAGGATTCGTGAGTCTACCTCTGCTCCCCCGACTTGTGAGATTGACATTGGGGAGATATCCACAGCTAGTCAGTTGCACAATAGCTTGTTTGACATTGGTTCAAAAGCCTCTCAGGCGGTTGCAGAGGCAGCAAACGATATCTACGAGCGGGTTGGCCGAAAGAAAATCCCGTTTCTGAACGTGCTAGCTCAGATTGCTGATGCCAATTCAGACCCGGCAGTTGGGGGATTCTTTGATCGGTTGCTATTAAAGACAGTTGACCGCAGGTATAAGGATGCCTGTGCTGGGCTGTACCAACTGATGTCGCAACTGGGCGGCAATACATACCCCGATCTCCGTACTGGATTGCAAGACGTATATGCAGGACCACTCGCTGTGCTCCGTGCGTCTTCAGTAACTCCAGAGATCGTCGTCACACTGGAGGGTGACGTATTTGAAAAAGAAATAGGAGTGCGAGATAGGCTTGTCGAGTATCTCACTGAGCTGGCCCGTGGCTGTGATTTGACTATTGTTGCGTCGGCCCGAACACAGGCCCGGATATGGCTTGACTATGAGGATGAATTGCCACCGGCTGTGAGCGAGAATACAAAGCCACGCTGTGTCTCAGGTACTGCTACTGACCCAGAACAACAAGCTCAATCGCTTACTAACGAGGCTGGGATTGAGATCCACAGCACCAAGGCAAGGATACTCCGCATCATCCATGAAGGCCGAACAGACTCCGCATATTATGGCGTGAACAGCGATCTATCTAGTGATCCGAGACTAGACATTAGCCGGTCACAAATTAGTCGGGTAGTGACTGAGCTCGACAAGATAGGATGCGTCAACAAACACGACGACAAAGGATCATACGTAACACTGACTCAAACTGGAAAGGCGGTAATCGACGAATTAGACCGCCGAGCAGGCTGTCAGACCGATATTAGCGATTCAGATGAATGGGGTACTGAGCAGGCTGTGAGTCCCACCCTAAAATCAAACGCTGATACGTGTAACCCTAGCACCCCTCATGAGGGTGGGGGTGTTGGGGTCGGTGTAGAGGGCATAGAAGCACCGCAAACAACACAGCAATCACTCTCTGACCATTGCACATCTCCCTTGGTTCCTGATTCTACACAGGATACTGGTGGGAAGGCCTCTAGGAACCACTCTGAAGGGTTGTCACAGTTAAATCATCTCACTCAGTTTGAGCATGAGGCACTGTTGGCCTCTGCTCCCTCTGGTGGCTTCATATTGGACAGTGTGCCCTGTAGTACTGTGAATAGAGATGACCAGTTTGATCGCCCAACGGTAACGGTTTCAGAAGATAATCGTGACCCAGTTTATTCATACAACGCTGACCGCGATGAATTAATTGTTGGTGGACAATTTCACGGCCCACTGCAAATAGGTGCAACGATCACTCGTGGCTTATTATCTGAACAAGCCTTCCGTGATGTCTTCACACCTGAACGATTAGATGGATTCACCGAATCCGGTAGTCTCGATGGATTATTATCTGGAATGCGCGACGTGCTGCGTAACAAGAGTTGTCTTGGTTGGTTGAAAGATAAGCACGATACTGAGGAGTTCATTGACCGGTTGAAGCAAGCTCGTGACCAGTTATTGTTTGATGATTTGAAACAGAAACGCCAGTTAGATGAACAACGTCGTCGTGGTACTGATGAGTACGATCACGACCGATATATCCAGCTGTGTAGTCAGATCATGCGCGATTGCCACGGGTTAATCGGGACTGTCACAGCGATGTGTGATTATCTTGGTGTTGATCTCCACCGAACCATTCGACTACCGGGTGAGGGTTACAATAATCTTGATCAAGGCACACCGGGTGTGACTGATCCTTCTGCTTCAGTCACAGGGTTAACACACTGGTTACTCCGTGCGGCTACAATTTCCTCGAAGTATGGCGCGTACCGGCAAAGTCGAATGCAGTTTGAGGATAGAGAAGAGAAACGTGAGATGGTTGGTGGAACACCTGATATTGACCGCACGGATGCTGTTGGATCGCAGATTGGGAGTTGGTCGGTTGTTGGTCACGGAGCATCGAGACTACAGTCTGATGTTGAGTGGGCGTTCAACAATCCAGAGGAATTTGGTTTAGAACATCAAGAGGATATGGTGAACTACGCCGACTGGGTTGTTGAGATTCCGATCACAACTGAGTTTGATAGAACCACAGTACACAAAGTGGTTCGGCGGATGTTGAATCATCGGAACCTACAATCAACACGGATGGCTGTGACGTTGCTCCATGCGTTTTGTGATTCCCCTCACGATGTTGCGTACGCGCTGTACTATGGATTGTCGAGTGAAGATGGCCGTGAGATTCGGATTGATGAGGTGCGACGAGCGTTGACGCAACTCGAACCGACACGTATTCTCCCATCAGCAGACAATTCATCGACCAAATCGAAGGTTGTTCACACGTTGTTATCCGCTACTAACCCAGTATCCCAAACCGAATTATGCGACCGTGCTGGTGTATCCACCGCGAGTTTTGCTGGTCATGGTGATCTTCAATCCCACCGTGATGAATTAGAGGCGTTCGGAGTAATCCACGAGACTGATGCTGGGTGGGTTGTTACACTCCCATACGAGGATATCGATATTGGTGGAAGTGTTGATGAGCCTGTCACCGGTGTTCCGTGGTACGCCATAGTTGAGGATGAAGGGTGGGGTGATCGTAAGTTAGCATCAGGACACCGCGAAGAGAGCGTGCAAGGAGTACTGTATGAGGTTATTCTTGAATCAGAGGATGGAGATGTGAGCAACGCCGACCATCCAGTATACAGTGTTATCTATGGTTCGCTGACTCCCGATAAGTTGGATCGACTCATATCGGCACGACCGGAGTGGGAGTCACTCATACAGTTCGTGGTTGCGCTGCGAGAGGGTGGGCTGAATACGATTGGCACGCCAAGTTACGACCCAGATCCGGTGTGTATGAGTGGATCATTAGTTTCAGTTAGGATTGGTCAGCTCCCGCCACAGACGACAGTGAGTGAGTTTGGTAACAGTGAGACCGTTGCTGATTGAACCAATATGTCGACGTTCGCAGCCCATCCGACTCTGCCTTGTGGATTCAGGCTGTTTTACCCCCCTTGTTCGGGCTCGAAACCCAGGTTGAATATCGGAATAACGCTCACCTCGACACATTGATCAGAGGCATACTCTGCGGCGTCTGGCTGACCTCCGAGCTAATCAGATGTAGACGAGTTTCAATTCCTTGATGGAGTGGCGAATGGAATAGTTCAACTAAATGAAACCTTCTAATATAATTAGCTTTTCTTTTGATACGCTCTCGACAGTACAATGATTTTCCAATAATTCAATATCAAAATCATAATCCAACGAAGGTGCGTCTGAGTATATCACTGGATTTTGACGAAATTTCTCTATATCTACTTCTCTAGTCTTCTCATAATCCAGCTTTTCTACTTTATCCAAACTTTCCGGGAGTTTTAATTCTGATTTGACACTCTCAGCTATTAAATCCGACTCTTTTTTACTCAATTTCACACCTGAATTGAAACTCACCGTCCAACGATCTGATTTGTTTGAATAGCTCAAACGAACTTGAGTTGCGTTATCACTATTTTGGTTAACATCCCCCGTTTTGACAGTAAATTCGTCATTCATGTCGTTTCTAATTAAATATCTAAATATTCATTCTTATATTTCACCCTTGTACTCAGAGCAAATACAATTTTTGAGAAGCTAAAATTAGAATATATGCACTCAACTCAGCGGCTTACAAAGCTTCCAGGTGTCCTTCTCGGGATTCAGGTTGTTGGGCTCGACACCGTTCTCTGTGAGAATTCCAGCATGGAACAACATCGTCTTCTACTGGAAGACTGTCGGCGCATGGTAGTGTGATCCGTCATCAAGCTGGTCGACGCGAAACTCTCCGTCCTCGGTCAGTACTTGACTCCGAGCTTGGTCGGTTCCACGGATGAATAATTCGACGGTGAACGTCGGCTTCGATGTATGCAGGTGTTCGATGAGATCAATGATAGATGGATTGAAGATGCCTGCATCGTGGAGTGCCTGTAGCTCTTCGACGATCAGTTGTGTCGCCGGATAGGCCCACAACACTCGTCGAGCCAGTAATCCCCACTCACGTGCCTCTGTGTAAAATCGGTGTTTAGTTCCGTGCCACGCCTCAAATTGCTCGATAGCGGCATCCACCGATCCATATCGACTGAGAACGTATCGAACGACCTCTCTTCCGAGGGGCGTCAATTCCTCTCCGGTTGGCGTCTCCTTGATCAACCCGAGGAAGCTCGCTCCTTTCTGGGCACCTGCGGTATCACCCACAACGTACTCGCTGAGAACTTCCTCGGTGGTATCTGAATGATACACGGCTAATGGATATCCGAGGTAGTTCTTCGGGTGGTTGAGATTGAATGATTTGTCGGCGACACCTTGTGCAGTCGCCTGAAACCGGATCGCGGAGGCCTCGTCGCTGGTTCGATTGCCGACTACCATAGGCTTTGCAACCGGCCTCAACGTGCCGTCAGAATCAACGCTGAGTAGGCCGACATTCAGTTCACTGGCAGCCGACTGGATGCCCTGACTGAGCACGTCGGCTGGAGCTGTGAGGTATGCTGTATTTGCTTCCTGCAGATAGCTGTAGGCCTGCTGAAGTCCTTTCTCGATGTCAACTGACCCGATTCTGTGTAGCCTTTCGCCTCGATGGCAACAAGTGGTGGCTCGCTGTAGCGGTGATCAACGGTGAGATACGTCTCGGCAAGTGGATGAACACTAACGAGGTCAGGATAGCCCCCTCCGATTTTGACGTGATTGAACGGGGCGAGATCCTCGCGGATCTGCGATGAAATTGGCTGGCCGGAGAGCCACTCTGATTGCGCAAACTGGGTATCACAGACACTGTAGCTTCGCTCACTTGTCTGTTCCAAGCCCCGTGTAGAATTTCTGGATACTGTAACGTCAGCAGGCGGGTTTTTTCTGTTTCAATTCCCGTGTGAGGTTTCTGGGTGCTGCGACGGTCGAATCAGTGAGCATTGTCGGCGGTTAAAATATGATTTATACCTATATTAGAGTTAGGCCAAACCTATAATTTATCAGTGCGGAACCGTTATCCAAATATGTAAGCTGCTATCAACAATGGCAGATCAACAACAGTCCGAGACAACAGAACAGACCGATCAAGAAGACTACGACCATCCAATCGTCTCATTCGGGGAGTTGGCGGATACCCCAAATCTTGACGCGCCCGACTATATAACCATGGTGCGGAAATATAGCGTACCGAACGAACGGCTCTGGGCATACCGTGTTGACGGAAGCGACGAACACGTCGCGGTAATTGATGACGGCGAGCGATACCGAAAGACACTCAAAACAGAACCAGCAGAACGAACACGGATTGT
>JAQCNF010000193.1 GCA_028275165.1 Haloquadratum sp. | reverse complement strand
GAATTTGAAAATAGTCTACGACGAAGGCGAAAGCACCATAGAATCAATCATCCGGTTATGCCAACGAGCGAAAACATATACGCTCCAGAGGAATTTTTCGTGATCAGAATTGCCTGTCTGATGTTCTTCAAACGCTTTCAATATCGACCGTGTATCTAACAGATCAGTATCCAATCTATGCACAGTCTCACGAAACTCATCAGCAAGCTCATCTTTGAACCACTCTCCGATGGGCATATCGAACCCTTGCTTGTTCCGCTGAAGAATCGCCTCGGGCAACCGATCCGCAAACGCATGTTTCAAGATTCTTTTTTGTGTATTCCGGGTAATCTTGAATTCGGTCGGCAACGAGAGAGCATATTCAACGACATTCGTATCAAGAAACGGAACACGCACCTCAAGTGAATTGTACATGCTTGCAAGATCAGTTTTATATAAAATCTGGTTTGGAAGACCAAACTGGGTATCGACTGCCAGCATTTGTGAGAGGTCATCAGTGGCAGCAGTAACAGCTATCGATTGGTTGGAATGTGCTTCATGTAGCCGCTCACGTCCAGTTCTGACTGAATTATCTGCCTCTAATGGGGTTAGAGACTCGTCTGTAAGAGTGCGGTTCCATGCAAAGTGTCTATCTACAGTATCTTCTGCACCACCCCGAAGGAATTTCTGTGCCTTTCGGATCAATTCACCACGCTGTTCCGACCGAGACGCCTCTAATCCATTAATTATTGGGGCAACAATCTTATTTCGGAGTTGTTGAGGTATTTTACGATAATACTTCGAATAGTATTCTCCACGATACTTGCTGTAGCCTGCAAAGAGTTCGTCTGCGCCGTCGCCAGACAACGCGACCTTTACGTCGCGGCTTGTCTCTCGTGAGATAATATACGTCGGGATCAACGAGGGATCTGCAAATGGTTCTCCGAGTTTATTGATGACTGCTGGAATCGTCTCTCGAACCTCATCTGAGGTGACTGTGAACTCGGTGTGGTCAGTTTCGTGATACTCGGCGACTTCCCGTGCAGCCCATGATTCGTCGAACAGTGACTGTTCAAACCCGACAGTGAATGTTTTTACCGGATCATCGATTAGGTCTGCCATTGTACCAACGACGATACTCGAATCAATGCCTCCACTGAGAAAAGCACCTAATGGGACATCGCTCATTAAGCGTCGTTCAACAGCAGTTTCAACCTGTTGTCGAAGTTCGGCGGAAGCTTCCTCAAAGGATGGCGATTGTGTTGAGATATTTGGAGTATAAAATTGCTCGTGAGAACGACCGTCCTCATCGATAATGACGAGTTCACCGGGATTGAGTTTCTGAATATTGGAAAAAATCGTACGTGGCGCTGGGATCTGACCGAAGGCAAAGTATTCGGCTACCGCTTGCTCACTGATTCCACCGTGGTCAACGGTTGAACTAAGAAGCGGTTGGAGTTCTGAAGCGAAGCTCATAGTTTCCCCATCATCAGCAAGTAAGAGTGGCTTAATGCCTATTCGATCACGTGCGAGTAATAGTTGCTGTGCATCGACATCCCATAACGCAAACGCAAACATCCCTTGGAGCTGTTTTATAAACGAGGTTCCATGCTCCTCGTATAGATGGACAAGAACCTCAGTGTCGGTATCTGTCCCGAAAGTGTGTTCAGGCTCAAGTTTGCTTCGCAACTCAGGGTAATTATATATCTCACCATTGAAAATAACACTCACAGTTTCGTCCTCATTAAATATGGGCTGCTGACCTGTATCGATCCCCACAATGCTCAATCGACGATGAGCAAATCCAATTGGTCCATCTTGAAAATATCCTGAATCATCCGGTCCCCGATAATCAAGACAACTATTCATCTGTTCGAGAACGTGCTCGTCTGGAGAACTTGTTGTCGAATAGAGACCAGATATTCCACACATTGTTATATATTGGGTATATCGCTACCGTCATGTAACTACTGTCACTGTAGATACCCAAGATCTTCTAGTCGGGATTTTGTATCATCATTCATTGAGACATCTTGTGATGATTTTGCTCGGTTAAATGAGTCTAACCACTCGTCTAACATCGCATCATACTCTTCAACGATATCAGGATTGGCATCTACAAGATTTGTCTGTTCATTTGGATCTTTTTGGATATTATATAGCTCTTGAGAGCCGTCAGAGCCCCGTATGTACTTATATTCGTCAGTCCGGATCGCTCTGAGCGAGCGATCATGTTCATATACGTGGTCAGGTAGATCGCCGATTTGGGTCTTCAAGGCATCCATGGATGGCTGTGGTGCCATGTATTCAGCAGTGACATACTCGCGGGATTGGTCGGCGTCAGGATGGAAAGAGACGCCCTGGAATTGCTCGCGTGCTTCTGGGGCGTCGATATTGAGAGTGTCGAGAATCGTCGGAGCGATATCAATCAATTGAATAAGATCGTCTCGGGCACCATCATCGAAGGGACATCCGTGCATGTATAGCGGGACGTGTAACAGTGTATCATAGAGGGCGTATTGGTGGTCCATCAAACCATGCTCACCGATGTTTTCACCATGGTCACTCGTGATAATAAACAATGTCTCGTCCCATTCGCCTTCAGATTTAATTAGGTCGATGATTGCCTCAATCTTCTCCTCAAGATATGAAATCTCGGCCCGGTAGAGTGCCAGAAGGATCTCGAAGTCTTCGTCAGTCATCTCAACGGAGCCGGCAATGTACCCCCAGGCGTCCTGTGGGACCTCCATCGCTTCTTCGTACGTGATGTCTTCGGGCAGGTGCTCTCTTGCATACGCTCTCGGCGGGCGGTACTCGAGATGGGGTTCGAGGTAATTGACGAACAAGAAGAACGGACGTGAATTGTCTCTACTCATGAGCCAGTTTTCGATCCACTTGTTGGTGCGAGCAGCGCCGTCGTCGTTTGTTCGACGGAAAAACTGACCATAGACCGCGTTTGTTATGTTTGTGATCGGGTTTCCATCGAAGATAGCTTTCGCTGTTTTTTTGAACATACCGAGCCCGTTTTCAGTCTGAGCGATTTTGCCGAGATCGGTGTCGCTCTGGACATACTGCCAGGTCTTGTAGAAGGTCTCGAAGCCTCGTTCGAAACCGAACTCCTCACTGATCCAAGTATTGTTTGAGACGGCAACGGTTTCATACTCGTGAGTCTGGAGGATTTCGGGGAGTGTAATGAGAGCATCGTTGAGGTGTTTGTGACCTGCGTTCGCGTTGTGTTTTGATGCCGCTGTTCCAGTGAACAAACAGGCATGAGATGGAAGTGTCCACGGAGCAGACGTGTAGGCTTGGTCGAAACGAGTTCCATGTGCTCTTTGAGAGAATGCGGTGGCGTTAGAATGGATCGTATTGATTGCGTGGGACCGTACTGTATCCATAACGAGCAAGACAATATTCATATATATCCAAGATCCTCCAGTCGCTCTTGCACCTCTTTTGTATTCCGTTTGGCAGCCGCTTCCTCTGGTCCAACCAAATCGGTCAGCGGCTTCTGCTCAATGGATCGTTCTGCCTGGAACTCAGTGGCGAACAGGTGTGTTAATGCTTCGCCGTCCATCACCTCTGGGATTGGCTCTCCCAGTGCATACATGAGTGTCGGAGCGATGTCAAAGATGCTGGCTGGTTGTCCTTCCCTAGGAGCGATATCAGGTCCAGAAGCGACGTAGATTCCTTCCATCCGATGGCCGCCACTTCTGGCTGCTGAGGGGGGGCTATCAATAAGATGCTTGTCGCTCATCGTGTGACGCGGATCAACGGCACAGGCAAAGTCATTAATCGTGAACAGAATATCGGGGGCGAGCTCAGTTTTCGATCCCTCATACCGCTCCTCTGGCCGGAAAATGTCAATTTCGATAGAATTGCTATCTGTGTTAGTGAAGTTCTCGAAGGCTCTAATCACTGCTGCTGTGTCTTCGGGGTCATCCGAGAGCATGTAGAGCATTCCACAAGTGAGGTTCTGACGTGGCGCAAAGACGACGCTCTGCTCCCAGTCGATGTCGTCACTAAGGGATCCGCGGACGGATTTGCCGACTGACTTCGCCAGATCGTTGAGTTGTGGAATCACAGAGACGATTGGTTCGATCATCCGGCGCAGATACGGGAAATATCGGGTTCGGAGAGACTGGACAGTTGAGGTCTCTTCTGGTACACGGAGTCCTTTCGCTTCGAGCCAACTGTTCGAATATAGCGTCTGGTTGACGGGACCAAAGCCGTGATCAGAGACGATCAGGAGGTTTGCGTCTTCTTCATCAGCGAACTCGCCGAGTTTTCCAATAGTCTCGTCGACACGTTCCCATAGCTGTGTGAGCGCCTTCTGATGTTCCTCGTCAGCATCAGGATCATACAGTGTGTGATCGGGGTCGTGATACCGCCAGAAGTAGTGCTGGGCCCAGTCGGTGACGCTGATAACGCCGAAGAAGACATTAGGACGCTTTTCTTCAAGAAGATAGGTCATCGCTGCTTCCCGTTTTTTGAGCATCTCGTGGAGATCGCAGGCGAGTTTGTTCGGCCTGTTCTGGTATTTTGGATCGGCGTAAGGAACTTTAACCTCGTAGCCGCCGGTCACGTCGTCAAGTTGATTCTTGAGGTTATCAGGCTTTGTGATTGTGTCATCACCAGGCGATCCAAGACCACTGACGATGAACCCGTCTTCTCCAAGTTCGTACGGCGGATACAACATCGGGAAATTGAACACGCCAACACTGTGTCCACGGGCAGCGAGAACGTCCCAGAAGCTCTGATTTTGGAACGAATCTGAACCAAGCGACTCAAATTCAAAAGAATCAGGCTCGCTGCGATTGAGGAAATAGAAGATGCCAGTCTTGCCGGGGTTCTGACCTGTAGCCATCGACAGCCACGCCGGGGCTGTGATTGGGGGAAAGGTGCTCTCGAGGGTGTCGGCCTGCCCCTCTTCAATGCGTGCCTGAAGTTCAGGGAGGTTTCCGTCTTCGAGAAGCGGATTGAGCACGTTCCAGGTGGCTCCGTCGAGGCCGAGAATAATAGTATCGGTCATCGGTTCGATGTTTGGGCTATCTCCTTATAGAGGTTGGAATATATCTGTGCGGTTCTTTTGAGGGGAAACTTCGATCGGGCTCGGTTCTTTGCCTCTCGACCTAGTTTCTCCCGCTTTTTTGAATGCTGTATCAGATCATCAATTGCTTCCGCGAAGGCCACTGGATCATCTGGATCTGCGAAAATACCGGGGTTACCGACTACCTCGCGGAGAACTTCAATATCGCTTACGACGACAGGTAGGCCCGCTGCCATGGATTCGACAGCTGCGACGCAGAAACCCTCGTACCAAGATGGGAATACGCCAATCGTTGAGCGTTCTAATACGCTGTAGACATCTTCTCGACTGACATGTCCCAGAAATCGGACTGAGTTCTCGATATCTAGATCTTTCGTGACTGATTTGAGATCATCAGCTAACGGGCCATCGCCGACAATGACCAGTGTGGTCTCTGGGTGCTTCTTGAGGATCGTTTCAAATGCTCTTAGGAGCGTGGTATGATTTTTTTGCTCTACTAGTCGTCCAACGGTCGTTAGAATTGGACCCTCGGGGAGCGACAGAGGTGAGGATCCAGTGTTGTCAACTCGCGTAGTGTCAATTCCGTTGTAGACAATTTCATGTTGAGACCACTGAGATAGTATGTTCTCGTACCATGATAATGAATGACGTGTGTTGTGAGAATTATGTACCATCACCCCGACCAGTGGATAGGTAACAGCATTTATTATTTTTTGTAGATATGAAAAGCAACGGTGGTCACTATGTTCCGTATTGACGATCTTTGCCCCTGTTCCGGCGACTGCGAGTCGTCCAAGAGAGCCAACGGAATTATGATGTGTATGGATAATATCTATATCTTTATCAATACACAGTTGACGTAATTCACGGTACGCTCGGAGGTCAGTTCGCGAATCTGCTCCAAGGCAGACCACTGGCATTTCTAGCTCTTGAAGACCCGGAGCGAGTTTGTCATCTTGTTTGGTATAATATGATACAAGAACTATTTCGATCTGTGTCTCCGCATCGATTTTCGTTGCCATCTCAACTGGAATTGATGTTGAACTAAGATCATTCACGAATACCAATACTCGAGTCACTGTTGGGTTATAAAACAAGATGCATATTAAAATCACACCGATGCACTTCAAAAAGTCAATCATGGTAACAGAGCGCAGAGC
>JAQCNF010000141.1 GCA_028275165.1 Haloquadratum sp. | reverse complement strand
TCTTGACCGGAGTGCGCGAGCCCGTAGGCAAATGGACGCCCGAGCATCACGGTATCAGCGCCGAGTGCAAGGGCTTTGAACGCCTGCGAGCCTCGTCGAATTCCGGAGTCGAACAGGACTGTCGTTTCGTCGCCGACTGCTTCGGCAATCTCAGGAAGTGCCTCAATAGCGGCAATTGAGCCATCAACTTGGCGGCCACCATGCGTTGACACCTGCACTGCATCAGCACCTGAATTAACCGCACGCCGAGCGTCATCAGGGTGCAACACACCTTTGATGACAATTGGGAGGTCCGTGTTTTCGTGAACGAATGTGAGGTCGTCCCATGTGAGTGATGCATCTCCGAAGATCGAAAGAAAGCGGTCAACGGCTGCCTCTGGGTCCTCCTCTGGAGGGCGTGCAAGCGAATTTCGGAATGCTGGGTCTGAGAAGTAATTTGCCATTCCCTCTCCTTCCAAAAATGGATAATACCCCTTCTCAAGAAGTCGGTCTCGCCAACCCAGTGTAGGGGCATCAACCGTCACGACGATCGCATCATATCCTGCTTTCTCTGCTCGATCCAGGAACGAAGTAGCAACGTCGCGGTCGGCCGACCAGTAGTATTGAAACCATTTCGGTGTGTCGCCCAGCGCCTCAGCGACATCCTCCATCGAGTGTGACGAGAGTGATGAGAGAACGAACGGGACATTCATTTCAGCGCAGGCACGTGCCGTTGCAATCTCCCCCTCATCGTGCAGAAGGCTCTGGACGGCGAGTGGTGTAATCATCAACGGATAGTCATGCGTTTTTCCGAAGATGTCCGTCGAGAGGTCGCGGTCAGCGACGCCGCGGAGCATTCTGGGTACAGTCCGCCATCGTGAGAAGTCCTTATTCCGCTCGAATGTTTCCTCAGTTCCAGCACCGCCGTGCACATACGCTTTTGCTTTCCACGACATCCGATCAAATGCCTCCTCACGGAGGTCCTCAAACGAGACTGGGAACTCTGGTCTCTTGTCCTCAAACATTCCTTCACGATAGACGCGCCGAATATGTTTGACACCAAACTGCTCGCTATGAACGTCTGCAGAGTCCTGCTTACTCATGAATAATCATGTAGGTCGCAGACACATGAGGCTATCCCCACAGGGAACATAGTATGGACATTAGCGATGCTATTGGACCAGATAAAGAGGGGATGAGCTGCTTTGAGCAGTACCGTGTGTAGGACAACTATCCAAGCCAATGAAAACGTAACTCGTCTGTTATTTCATCTAACCCGAGCGAATGAAGCAACTGAATCGGAACCTCTCAACAAGAAACACAACAACGCTGTCTGGAAATAGTCGGTCGAAGCTCACTCAGCAAGAGCAGTAATATTCGCGCTCTTGGAACGTTGACTGAAGCATCGAGTATGTCGGCTCAGGGTCAGCAGGGTCGTATACACCAGCAACGGTTTTATCAAACTCACCTGAAACAATCGAGACCCATTCACTGCGTGACAAGACATCTTCGTGTCCACCCGTTAGAAGCTGGGCGTAATCCTCGAGAAATACCCAGCGGCTCGCTGTTGATTCACCAGGACTGTAGGATGCACCAACTGCGTCGGCATATGCCGCATATGGTAGATTAAAGCCAGCGACGACGGGAAGTGTGATCCACTTCCAGGGCCGTGTATTAATATCCAGTATCACGTACTGTTCGCGGGTTCGGTCATATACGAACTCGGACTCACTGATACCGTAGTATCCAGCACTCTGTAGGATAGATAACGCTTGATTTCGAATACCGGGATCCTCAACATGGCGAACGATGCAGGAGGTGCCGAAACCCCGTGGATATCTGATCTCAGCATTCCCCACAAGCCCAATTGGGTCGCCCTCTGGGGGAATATATGAGGCAAGTGAGCGGTCTTTTCCAGTTGCAACTGGGACTTTCTCCTGTGCCATGATTCGAATTCCTTCTTGATCTGCGTGTTCAACAATCTCATCATATTCACTCTGATTTCCAACCTCGACGACATTTGTGCCAAAGGCCTCCTCAAACGGCCGTTTGAGTGCCGGTTTGATAACGAGAGGCAGTCCCAATTTGTTGAGGGCCTCTTCGCTGGTTCGCGATTCGAGTCGTTCAGTACTGCTAACCGGCGTATCTGCTCCGCTATCTGAGATCCGATATGTTTCAGGGTAAGGAACTCCGAGATCCTCAGCGAATCCATAGAGAGACACCTTATCTAAAATATCCTCACTTCGATCGGTGGCAAACGGCACTCGAACGCCGGCAGGCTTGCTGGCAAATCCCTGCACCCATTCGTCCATACACCCAAACGCAACTGGGGCATGATCAGTGGACGCCGCGATCGCCTCAATGTCTTCACGAAAGCCCTCAGGATCCTCGAGCGGATAGGAAACGCGTCCAGCGAGTGAGACTGCATCTGAGCGTGGTGCAACACCATCACCACTCCGATCGAGAGCAATCACGGGCACACCGTGACGTGACAGTGCCCGCGCAACACCAAGGCCTGTGATATGAGCGTTGGCGACAAGTGCAGGTGGGCGATTGAACTCCTGCATTGCCACCTTCTCAATTAGGTCGCCAGTCGGCCGGAAATTATCAGCCATTAATTCATCTCTGCTTCGCGTGTGAAAAAACGTCATGTTTGCCGGCAGACCCTACCGTTATTCCAGACAGAACGTCAACACATGTCTCGTCATATCGTATCGGGTTTTCATTCAGCTGCGTGTAATAGAACCCGATTGTAGCGTGTCTCCGGCGCGTTATCTTTCTGTTTCAGTGGTCGTGTGTCGTCTCTACGCGGTAAATATATCACAATGACATATATATCAAAATGTCGTAACATACTGACCGAACAAAATGCACAAGAGAGGGGGGATTTATGCCTCTGACACAGATTTTATTCGCCACCCGCTCTATTGATTCGTGATGAGTGAACACGAGACTGAAGAGAGCCCAACAGACGAACTCCCCTTTGCAGGTAGTTCAGACCAAACTCCCCGCCTCAACTTAGTTGAGTTGGACGAGGCCGATGGTCGCGTCTCTGATATATACGATGAGATATTGGGGACCCGCGACGGCGAAATGGACGAGGAAATGAGTCTAAACCGGATGTGGATGGCGTTTGCGAATGAACCAGATGTTCTTGAAGTAATGTGGCCGCACATGCGGACGTCTTACCGCGGAGGGAGTCTTCCTTTCGAGCTTAAATCGAAGGTATCGCTCGTCACAGCAACTGTTTGGGAATGCGAAGGATGTCAATTCTTCCACACTGACAGGCTGTCAGAAGAGGGTGTCGACGAGGACGAGATTGAACGTATGCGAGATCGCGAAGTTGAGAGGTCAGCGTTCTCCGAGCGAGAGTACGTCGTGCTTCGCTTCACAGAGAAGATGGCCGAGGACCCACACTCAATAACCGACGAAGATATTGAGGAACTTCGGGAGGTTGGATTGGACGATGGCCAGATCGTTGAACTGGTCGATTGTATAGCGCTTCATGTCTACACTGCGTTCTTTCAAGAGGCAACAGGCGTCGTTGAAAAAGGAATGTCGATTGAGGATTATCTTGGCTCTGGCGGCACTACTGCAGAGTGACTCGCGTGGTGAGCGTTGACATTTCTGATTTTTTGAATCCGTTTCCCGTGATTTGATAAATCAGTCACAGTGACAGTATCGATCTTTGATAATTTAGCTCCAAGAAAACGGACATATTTGTAACCATCGCTGAGAAACCACAGTATCCACCGGCTTTGCTGGGTTAAAATGTCCTTAGGATATATTCCGAATTAACTCATGGTTCAACCTGCACTGCCATCTTCGAGCACAGGGAAGTTACTGCTCGGGACTTTGATACTTTTTGGCATCGTTCTCAATCCACCGATTCTCTCCATTGCAAATCAGGCAACGACAACTGGTGGCATTGCGACATTGTGGTTATATGCTGTCGGGTGGGGAGCCGTTGGAATCACTGCATTGGTCATTGCTGCATACACCAATGCATTTGGACTGGATGAAGATCAAATACCACCTGAGCTACGAGAAGATAGCGTCGGATTTGAAGATCAGACCGACTCGAATCCATCCGCTGGGCAGACGTATGGGGGTGACCGCTAATGGTTTCGACACAAGTCGCTGTCGCTCTCGGAACAATCGGGACGTATCTCCTCGCCGTGCTTGCTATCGGTTATCGAGGCATGAAGGTCGGAGAATCGAGTGTGACCGACTGGATGACCGGTGGCCGGGGGCTCGGTGTGATTGTGTTGACATTCACATACGCCGCAACATATCACTCAGCGTTTGCTTTCTTGGGGGCTGCTGGGTTCATCTACGGTAACGGGATCGGTATTTATGTCGCCGGGTACCTCTGGATGGTTCTTGGGGGACTGATTTTATGGGTCGTTGGGAGCCGAATTTGGTTACTTGGTAAGAAGTACGGTTACGTGACTCCATCAGACCTCTTCGATGACTTTTATGACTCCAAGTCTCTAAGTAAAATAGTCAGTCTCGTATTGGTCGTTTCGACGTTCCCATATATTGCGATTCAGATGATCGGGGTTGGAATTATCTTTGATACCGCAACGCAGGGACTGATTAGCTTTGAGGTTGGAGCAGCTATTCTCCTCTTGGTAAGCGTCGTTTACGTTTGGATGGGTGGTATGCGATCGGTCGCTTGGACAGACACGCTCCAGGGAGTATTCATGTTCATCGCCATCTGGGCGGCCGCGTTTGCCTTCCTCAGTAGCGCATATGGAGGAAGTGTAACCGCATTTTGGGACCAATTAGTGCAAAACTATACCGCCTATGTTACCCTTCCGGGTCCCTCTGGACTGTATACACCCTCATATCTCGTGAGTTGGTGGATTGTCCTCGGAATTGGATTGATGATGACTCCACACATCTTTTTACGATACTATGCTGCTGAATCCCCTCGGACGCTAAGATGGGTCTCAGCGACTGGCACTGGCTATCTCATGATATTCTATATTCCGATTGTCTTTCTTGCGCTCGGTGGTGTGGCGGCGTTCCCAGACCTGGGCTCTGCTGACGCAGTGATCCCAACTGTCCTCTACGAATTTACTCCAGTCTGGTTTGCCTCACTCGTTGTATCGGGTGCGATCGCAGCGGCGATGTCAACTGCCGATTCACAGCTTCATGCGTTGGCTACCTTGCTAACACGTGACTGGTACGCTTCATACGCAAACGAAAACCTGGATAATGCTGATGCCAGCCAGACAACATTCGCAAAGGCCAGCGTCCCAGTGTTAGCAATTCTTTCCTACATCGTTGCAGTGCAAGATATTCAATTCATTGTCCGCCTAGCGAACATTGCATTTGAGGGGGCAGCACAAATCTTCCCACTCCTACTCGGGGCGTTCTACTGGGAGCGTGCATCAAAAGAGGGGGCAATCGCTGGGTTTAGTGCCGGCGTCCTCGTTACCGCTGTTCTCAAATTTAGCCTCATTTCACTACCAGCCGCCTTCCCTGGGTTTCTTGCTGGATTTTACGGGCTCATCACGAACACGGCGGTTTTCCTGGGTGTGAGTTTGGTCACCGATTCGGTGTCTGATCGACGTATCGAACGAATACAAGGATATATCGACTACGCAGCAAACAGACGTTTCGCTGAATCGGGTGCGACCTCAGAGCCAAGTGACGACTGAATCCTCAGCACCGCTACCAGTCTTTCCAAGTTCCGTCCTTTGTCGAATAGAAGCTTACCATTCTGATACGCAGGTGTGAGAAATGAATCATACCCTCAAACAATCATTCACAACTATACTCGGCTGTTCGACGGCGAATCGGGAAGTGACAGTTGCTGTGGCTATTGAAACGGCTTGATACGGTCGTGAACTCACCCCGGGGTAGTCGCCTCAACCGCCTGTACAACTCTTCAATATCTTCCCGAGTGACACGTACATGAGAACTGGAAACACAAGGATGTGAAGAGAGCGAGAGAGATGCTGCTCAATCCAGAGTCGCTCACAGTGACTGTGGCTGTGGCTGGAAGCAATGCCTGACAGGACAGCTTCTCTGAAGCAGAATCCCTGGATGGACTCTCTCACTCAGCAGTCACCTCGATTCACTCTGATTCGACTCGACATCAGTCACCTCAAAACGTGCTCCGCCTTCAGCGCTCTCTGTGATGGATATATTCCATCCGTGAGCCTCAACAACCTGCTTCACGATTGAGAGCCCAAATCCAGTGCCTCGTTTGCTCGTCGTATAGCCCGCTTCAAACACATCGTCTCGCTCATCTATGGGGATGCCGCTTCCGTCGTCTGCAAGATAGAATCCATCCTCAATTTCGCCGAGAGTGATCGTCACATCTTTGTGCCCACCTTGACCCTGATCTGCATGCTCGATTGCATTCCCCATCAGATTCTCAAGTAACTGTGCGAGCCGATTTGGGTCTGCTTCGATACTCTGGGCGGTCGTGATATCGATCTCGATTGTTGCGTCGGTTGTCTCAACATTCTGCCAGCAGCTCTGAGAGATCTCTGCAAGATTGACTGATTCTGTGCTCTCCATGCGTTCGTCTGCACGGGCTAACTGGAGAAGATCCTCAATCAGTTCGTCCATCCGAGTCAGCGCTGAGTCAATCTTGTCGATTCGCTTACTCTCACATTCCTCACGGAGAAGTTCCAAGTTCCCCTCTGCAACAGTGAGCGGATTCCGTAGGTCGTGGCTCACCACACTCGCAAACTCATCGAGACGTCGATTCTGACGTTTGAGCTTCTCCTCTCGTGCTTTGCGCTCGGAGATATCCCGGAGGATTCCAGCGGAACCATTGAATTTCTCTCCCTCATATGGGAGAGCTGTGAGATGATCTTCGCAGGGAATCGCCTTCCCACCTTGTGATTTGATGTCTGTCTCGAAATACACACTGTCAGGCCCGTCAGACGATAGCACCCGTCCGAGGTTTGTCCTTCCCTGTTCGATAGCCGTTTCATCTTTGATCATCGAGATATCACTCCCCAGCAGTTCATCTTGTTCGTAGCCAAATGTCTCCACGAATGACTCATTCACAAACTCAAACCGACCTTCTTCGTCAAGCACATATACAGGGTCTTGGATGACCTCACTGAGTGCATCATATCGACTGAGACGTTTTTTTGACTCGATTTGTTCAGAGATATCTCGCACCGTCAGGATGATCATATCTTTGACAGTCATCGAGACAGCACACTCTCTCGGAAATGTCGTCCCATCAGCACGCAGACCAGTTGTGCGGCCTTGCCAGTATCCATCCTCTTCGACGCTGGGGAAAATGTCGGTTCGAACGAACTCTGCTTCGTCTTCCGGGTGGAGTGTTGTCCAGTGCTCGTCGATCAACTCGTCGGGATCAGTCCGATAGATATCAGCGTATGCTTGATTCACGCTGACATGATTCCCATCTGAATCAAGAATCGCGATTCCGTGTTGTGCGGCTTCGATGGCATCCATCTGTCGCTGCTGTGTGTGCGTTTGCTCGACAATGGATTCAAGACGGTTTGCAAGCACTGTGAATTGGTCTGTCCCGGCTTCTTTTCGTAAATAGTCAGTTGCACCAGCTGAGAGAGCATCGCTGGCAACTGCCTCAGAACCTTTGCCTGTGTAAAGAATAAACGGAATTTCAGGGTAGTTGTCACGTACAGTTTTGAGAAACTCAATCCCATCTTGACCAGGCATATCGTAATCAGAGAGAACGCAATCAAACGATGAGTCAGCGAGACAGGCAAGCCCGTCTTTTGCAGTGGCGGCGGTTTCGGTATCGAATCGATCGTTTTCCCGTTCGAGAAAGGTGGTGACCATCTCAGCGAAGTCCAACTGGTCATCCACGTGGAGGAGACGGATTGTGTCCGTACGTTCCTCTTGAGTAGCCATATTCAATAATGTTCGATGGCCAGGATAAGACTTCTCAGTATAACTGCAGTTGAGGCTGCATACACTCAATCTGTGTCGTATTGACCCCGTCGCATCTGTCTGAGACCACCTGTGTAACAGCGGTTCGTCGTATTGTTCTTTATCACTCAAACCACAGTGTTATTCTCGTCAACTGCCTCAGGGTCACCGAGGCTTGTCAGTGGACTCCCGTTCTAACCGAGTTATTCGGCGCGTCGTCACCGTTCACGTTCAACGTCCCTGACTTGAGGGCCAGTTGAGTTGTGGCCCATCCACCGCGAGACGTCTGCCCACGATGGATATACCCGCAGTATCAATTGAGTTTTTCGCTGCATTATCATCCGCATTTGCTTCGTACCCACAATCCTGACAGTTGAACTGCTTGTCCTTTCGGTTATCTTCGTGCGTCAATCCACAGTGTGAGCACCGCTGGCTTGTGTAGGCTGGGTTGACGAAGTGCACGAACAATTCTGTGGATTCAACTTTGTAGTCCACGAGTCCAACGAATTTCGCGCAGGCCCACTGCTGGAACTGACTGCTGTTGGCGATACTTTTGCGGATGTGGTCAAGGTTTTCAAAAATAATACCGTCCACATCAGCGTCTTGGGCTTCCGTAATGAGGTCGTTCGCTCGGTTGTGTAACCAGTCCAGTGACCACTCACTGAACGCACTTCCGATGGATTTGATTGTGAGGTACGCTGACCGTGTGCCCGTCTGTCGCAGTTTGGCGCGACGTTGCTCGGACTGGTCGCGTTTGTGGTTCAACGAGTCAGCACTGCCAATGAACGCACCTATCGAGGTGACGGCGAACGCACCGGTCACATTCAAATCCACTCCAAGAACCACTCCGTTTTTTTCGTGGGCATCAGGTGACTCGGCTTCTTGGTTTTCTGTACTGTCAACCTCGTAGTCTGGATTTTTCAGCGTGACGTGTAAATAGAACGTGTCTTGCTGTTCGTCG
>JAQCNF010000186.1 GCA_028275165.1 Haloquadratum sp. | reverse complement strand
TGTGCGGGTCGTCTCCAACATCGTCCTGCTTGATAACCAGTTATGCGCAAGACAGGATTAATAGTGTCGCTTGATGGTGGAATATCCTGCCGGGCAGTCTCACGGTTGACTGTCGCTCACCGTGTCGGCTTCATCCCCCGCCTGTTCAGTCCTCGGTTCTGACCTGTGCGGTCGGAACACTCGTGCTTCACGGGAAGGCGGGGGTATTCGCCTCGAATCTCTATAAGCACCACAGGATTAGTTGGCATTGAGGGGGAAAAGTATAATTTTAGTAATACGTAATTGAGCGCATCCTCGCGTCGTGAGGCGCAGGAGGAGGTCAATATTGTTAGTCCCGCTCAGTGAGCACAGGGCCGTCGATAGACAACGTCAAGATTAGTCTGTGATTGGCTTGGCGGGGATTCCTGCGACAGTCACACCAGATGGAACATCTTGTGTAACGAGCGAATTAGCAGCCACCTGTGCACCGGCACCAATATGAACACCCGGTAGGACGACTGCTTTTGCTCCAATCATCGCTTGCTCATCGATGGTAATCTTTCCGACACGGTACTCATCTTGCAGAAATTCATGACATAACAGCACTGCGTCATATCCAATAATGACATGATCACCAATCTCCAAATATTCAGGCCAGAATATATCTGGTGTCGCCTCCAGTCCCCATGAGACTTCATTCCCGAGCGAGACGCCCATGAATCGGAGAGCAGTTGCTCGGAGTCGTAGTGACGGAGCGACTCGCGCTACAATCGTGAGCAGGTAATGATAGATAATTCGCCACACTGGCTTCACCTGCATCCAGTACCGCAATGAATTCTGCTTTCCTGGTGTTGAGTGTCGCTCCAGACGGTCATGTCTTCGATACGTCGAGCGGTCTCCTGTCGACGAGTCAGTGTTAGCCTCCTTACTCACAGTACTCTTTCACAGGGAGTGTTCAAATCAGCTTCGTAAGTTTCGCATGTGTGTGATGCGCTGCTGAATGGCTTCTTCTGTTCCGATATCGTGTCTGACCCGGAGTGTTCCATCAAACGTCGAGAGAGCATTTTCTACATCCCCCTCAGCCTGTGTGATGGTATCTCCGGTCCCAACTATCGCCAATGAGCGAGATGTCGTGGTCAAAATATCGCCTTCCTGTTCGTCGACACTTGCATAAAATACGGTGGCAGTATCATCATGAGCGGTGTCTATCGGGATTTCAACACCTGACTCGGGATCTGTCGGATACCCCTTTGGAACGCCATATTTGCATACAGTCGCCTGTTGATCAAATTCGAGTTCTGGTAGTTCCTCGTTGGCCTCTGCGGCACGCATGATATCTAGCAGAGAGGTCTTCATCACTGGGAGCGTATTCATTGCTTCTGGGTCACCGAAACGGGCGTTGAATTCGATGACTTTTGGGCCGTTTGCCGTCAACATAAATTGCCCATATAGAATCCCGGTGTACGATGCGAGTGCAGAAACAGTCGCCTCGAGTATGTCGACGGCCTGGGCATACTCGGGCTCAGTCATAAATGGGAGAATGTTTGAAGCTGTACTGTAACTTCCCATTCCACCAGTATTTGGGCCGGTATCGCCTTCGAATGCACGTTTGTGATCTTGGATTGCGGGAGTCGCTCTCAGCTCTCCGTTTGCGACAAATGCCTGTACTGTGAACTCCTCGCCTCGAAGTCGCTCTTCAAGAACTATTTGCTCGTAATCGTGCGATCGGAGGTATGACTTTGCCTCTGCAGGGGTGACTTGATCCCCAATTATCTTGACGCCTTTCCCGCCAGTGAGCCCAGCTGGCTTTACAGCAAGGTCAGTGCTCGAGCTCTCGATATACTCACAGGCTGCGTCCGTATTTTCAAACACAGCAAATGATGGACAGCCCGGAATCGATTCAGTCTGCATGAATTCACGCTGGAACGCTTTATCAGTCTCAATGCGCGCGGAAGCGGCCTGTGGACCGAAAGTAAAAATCCCACTCGCAGTCAGTGCATCGGCAACGCCGGCCTCAAGCGCACTCTCAGGGCCAATAATGGCCATATCAGCATCGTGTGTTTGTGCAAATGTCACAATGTCGTCTGGACTGCGTTCACCACACTCACCGTAGGCGGCCGCTATTTCAGCGATTCCAGGGTTTCGATTACTGGCGCAGGCAAGCACCTCACAGCGTTCATCAGAGTTCAGGGCAGTGGCAATCGCATGTTCGCGTCCACCCCCGCCGACAAGCAGCACTCGATACACAGATTCCATGTGCTCAACAATCCTATATATGCCAAATAAACTTCTGCTTTTGTCAGCGATCGAGACGACACGGTGTTTTTGACCGTCGCACATCAAACAATGACATGAACACAGTAGGAACGACGAACCGACTCAGCGAGACCAAGAGTCCATATCTACAGCAACATGCTGACAACCCGGTCAATTGGCAACCATGGGATGAGGAAACGCTCCAGTTTGCTCAGGAGACTGACAAGCCAATATTTCTTTCCGTCGGGTATGCCGCTTGTCATTGGTGTCACGTGATGGCTGAGGAGAGTTTCGAAGATGAAGAAGTAGCCGCGGTGTTAAACGAGTCGTTCGTTCCGATCAAAGTCGATAGAGAGGAGCGGCCTGATATCAATAAGTTATATCAAACAATCTGTCAACTTGTCACCGGTGGTGGCGGGTGGCCGCTCTCTGCTTGGCTTACACCAACGGGTGAGCCGTTTTATATTGGCACATACTTTCCGAAGAATGAGCGCTCTGACCGCGGGAACGTTCCTGGAT
Source organism: Haloquadratum sp. (assembly GCA_028275165.1). Taxonomy (GTDB): domain Archaea; phylum Halobacteriota; class Halobacteria; order Halobacteriales; family Haloferacaceae; genus Haloquadratum. The sequence goes on along the minus strand of JAQCNF010000186.1, from coordinate 8,036 downwards.
TTCTTAACGTCTGTCAGTCACTTGCAACCGGATGGCAGGAAGATCGCGAAGAGATACTAAATCGTGCTGAGCAGTGGGCTGAGGCACTTGATAATGAAATGTCTCCTGCATCGAGCAGGTCCCGCCAGTCAAACTCACGGGCAGAGGATGATTCATCACTCCATGAAGATGTTGCACAGACGGCTTTACGAGCAGTCGATGAGGAATACGGCGGATTTGGGAGTGGAGAGCCAAAGTTCCCACAGCCTCGACGTATCGAGATGCTGCTTGAGTCGAGTCACATACTAAGCAATGAGGATTATAAGCGTGCTGCGACGACGACGCTGGACGAGATGGCTGCAGGTGGCATATATGATCATGTTGGTGGCGGGTTTCATCGCTACTCGACCGACCGGCGGTGGGCAATCCCTCACTTTGAGAAAATGTTGTACGACAACGCCGAACTCGCCCGTATCTATACGCTAGGATTTCAGATAACTGGGCGTACTGCCTACGCCAGGATTGCAAAAGAGACAACCGAATTTGCGATTCGCGAATTTAAAGACTCCCCTGGTGGGTTCTACAGCACGTTGGACGCCCAAACAGAGGGTGTTGAGGGGAAGTATTACGTCTGGACCCCAACACAGATTCGCGATGCAGTCGAAAATGAACGGTTGGCAGAGCTTGCATTGAGTCGGTATGGGATCACTTCGACAGGGAATTTCGAGGGGTCGAACGTCCTGAGCATAGAGAGTTCAATCCCAGAGTTGGCACAGGAGTTCGATGTGAGTGAGTCGCAGGTGGTCGACCAATTAGAGACCATCAGAGGGCGGTTATTCGATCTTCGCGATTCACGCGTACGACCACACCGTGATGAGAAGATACTTGCTTCCTGGAATGGGCTGATGATATCCGCGTTAGCCCACAGCGGGTTTGTACTCAATGAGTCAGCGTATCTCGATGAAGCACAGTCGACCTTACAATTCCTCCAGCGCACCCTCTGGGACGACTGTAAAAACAGACTCTCTCGACGAGTCAAAGATGGGGCTGTTGGAGGGCCAGGATTTCTCGACGATTACGCATTCCTCTCAAAGGGTGCGTTCGATCTATACCAATTCACAGGCAACATTGCACCACTTGAGTTCTCATTGAGGTTAGCTCGCGAACTGGTTGATTCATTCTATGACCGTGATGAAGAGACGTTGTATCTCACCCCACGTTCAGCGCCTGACCTCGTTTCGAGGCCACAGGAACTCACTGATCAGTCCACGCCATCAAGCGTCGGTGTCGCATGCTCCGTGTTAGCTGACCTTGACCCATTGGCTCCGACGGATGACTTCGCAGAGATTGCCTCTGATGTGCTTGATACGCATCAAAATCAAATCCGAGGTCGACCGCTCGAACACATCACGATGGCTCGAGAAGCAACTCGGCACCAGACGACAGAAAGTCAATTGATCGTCGCCACACAGGATACGCTACCTTCATCGATACAGACAGCACTACAGGAATCCTATCTCCCTGACACTACAATTTCGAGACGCCCCGCGACAGAGTCAGCGCTCGAACAGTGGTGTGATCAACTGGATCTTGATACAGTGCCCTCACTCTGGAAGAACCGCGTTCAACGCCATGACAAAGCGACACTCTATGCATGCACAGGTGGACAGTGCTCTCGACCGACGAGTGATATCAGTGAAGCAGTAGCGTCCCTCAGCCAGTCTCGATCGCAACCGCACCCAGACGAGCTGTGAGAGTGAGTCAAACAGAAGTCACACGATGGCGTAATCCGCAGATCTGAAATAAGTAACTATCCTTCACGAAGTGCTTCGGCTAAGTGAACGACAATTGGGACCGGGGCAGACTCAACGAATCGCGCGAGTTCAGCGCCGTCTTGCTCTACGACAACAGTAGGGATGTACTCGATGTTATATCGATCAACCAGCGGTCCCGTCTTGTTCCCTGCAGCGTCTTTCTCCACTGGGTGGTTGTGGACACGGCTCGGAGAGATATCAGCCGCTTGCAGAGCCGCTGCGAAGTCAGGTAGTTGACGCCGACAGTCACTACACCAGTCTCCGCCCCACACATGAATCTGAACTTCGTCTGAGGCTAGCACGGCGATTTCATCTCCAAAGGCAGCAGAGTCAAACGCTGGTGTCGGTTGCATCGTTTCTAACTCCTCTGAGTACATATCTGTGCGTAGGTGGTCGGTATTGCCCATAGGTGTACAGCGGCGTCAGGAATGCTAAAACTAGCGGCTTCCCGGTCGTCGTTCGGCTGGAAAAAGAGTGTAGAAACACAACATCGACGGCCTTGGGAGCGTCGTTTGGGTGCGTCGTTCACGTGTGGGTGGAGCATGGGTTTCCACTGGTGACTGTTGAGCGTCTCATCGGGAGATATGCTCGCTTATATTCGAGCCACTCCAAGCTTGAGATGGTCTCAAGAATTCAAGCATGGGTGCTCAGAATCGCGTCACATTCGCGTCGAAATGCGTTTTTGACCCTCATTGAGAGCTGCAATGATTCCTCCGCGTATAGTGATTCAACAAACTTCTGGGTGAACTGATTCACTCATTCGATGCGAGAGAACTATTCTGACTGATGCATGTCCACTCAAGTACCCACTTCTTCTGTGAACTACTAAACGCGGAGGAGGATATTAACTGTCTTCATACCGTCGGCAGCCTCTTACATCATTATTGACTAAATCCACGGCATGGATGCAAATATTCTTGAGACAATTGGCTCGCCGCTGGTGCAGGTAACATCGCCACCAGGAGTGGTGATTGCTGCCAAAATTGAATCGAATAATCCTGGTGGATCGGCAAAGGATAGACCTGCATTAGCGATGATTGAGCAGGCTGAAAGACAGAATCAGATTTCACCAGGTGATAGTTTGGTTGAGCCGACCAGTGGGAACACTGGAATTGGCCTCGCAGTCGCGGCTGCAACGAAGGGGTATGACCTGACTGTGGTTATGCCTGCATCACAGTCGCCTGAGCGACGGCAGCTCATGCGTGCATATGGAGCAGACGTCGAACTTGTAGATGGGAATATCTCAGACGCAAAATCTCGTGCCGATAAGTTAGAGGAGGCCGGGATGACTCAACTGCGACAGTTTGAGAATCCAGCCAACCCCCGAGCTCACTACCTGACAACTGGGGAGGAGATACTCACCCAGGTAGGTAATCGCTCAATCGTCGCTTTAGTCGCTGGTGTCGGAACGGGTGGAACAATCACTGGTGTTGGGCGTCGACTTCGTGAGGAGTTCCCAGATATGGATATTATTGCGGTAGAGCCCGAAGAAAATGCTGTTCTCTCTGGTGACGACCCTGGTGACGATGCGTTTCAAGGGATGGGCCCTGGTTTCGTCAGTGAAAATCTTGACACAGAGATTATCGATACGGTCAAAACTGTCAGTATTGATGATGCTGAGGCAGAGTGCCGCCGACTCGCACGAGAGGAGGGTATATTGGTCGGGCAGTCATCTGGGGCCTCAAATCTGGTCGCTCGCCAGGTTGGGCCAAAGTACGCGTCCGAGGCGTATGATTGCGCTCGTCGCGCTCCGGCACCAGTTATCGAACGCGAGTCACCAACGTCGTCTGTCGACAAACGATGTCCAGTCATCATTACGGTCTACTGGGACAGCGGTGAACGATACATGTCGACCGGCCTTTTTGAGTAATTATCGGCGAACGATCAGAGCATTCGTTGGATCCTTGCATCCACTACTTCGCGGTGCGAAACATCTGAACTGACTTGCTGAATAAAGTGTGCTTTGCATTGGCAGTCAGTGGCCCCAAACTCGGTGACGGGGGTCGCACAGTCAGGAGAGGTATGCAACGCGGAAGCCAGTGCACATTCACCATCCCATTTCGGAACAACAAGTATATCTATCAGTTGAATTGCAGATGACTGGGCGATGTAATCGATATGCCAGTGTGAGACACCACGGTCACTATCCGCGACTGATATGTGACGTTGAATCCGACTGAATCCGCCTGTCCCAAACGCAGACCCAATATAGAAATACATCCCTGTGTCAAGGGCGTGATTGCCGAGTGCTCCTATTGAGCGTTCAATCGGTTCTCTTGCGCGATACACCAAGAGGTATATTCCTCTCGTCACGTCTCCGCCCCCAGTGATAGGGAGATCACCTGATGTCTCGATTTCGTCAGGATGTATCCACTGCCTGGCAGACAGAGTTGAGTTCGCCATAGTTATCGGACTGCGGATTGATGCTGACTGGACGTGACAAGTGGGTCGTATACTAATTCTGCCTCACTCGTAAGCTGATACACTGAGTGGACGTTATCTGGTTCGCGGCCACGACCACTGGCGAGCCCGACGACCTCTGCAATTTGTGTATAGTTGTCTCGGACGAGCGAGCTTACCAGATGTGGCGTGCCAGCGCGCTTGGCGAGTTCCTCCGCAGCAGACCGGCCTGCATAGACTTGTTTCTCTTCGATATCGACTAAGAACATCGCGAACGGCGTCGTGTCAAACTGCGCATCTAAGAACTGCTGTGCTGCGCTATCGTACCATGAGAGCGCACCGACAGTATCAATTCGCTCAAGAGCTTTCGCTGCGAGAGAGCAGTATGGGCACTCACCATCGTAAATAAGCATATTATCAACCGTAGACATACTTGCTTTTCGAGATACAACTGCAAAACATTGCGGGAAAGAAATCATATGCATGACTTCTAGATATATTAGGCGCGAGGATTCGACAGCGTTTTTAGGATGGCCTAAATATCAATTCCCGATGAAACTCACCGGGAACCCGCTGATTAGATGTTCCCACGTCCGAACAGGTAATCTCACGCATAGAACTCATTACCTCTCTGTGAGAAGTAACAAAACAATAGATATCAACGAACCAGATCGACACCCGCCGAGACCAACAGTTTCGAAATCTATAGACTCACCCCACCGTCAACGGGAGTTCGTGAGTAATTATGTCGAATAGTGTCTACTCACCAACGGATCACCGCGAACACGTCCCACAGGATTCTTCAGATGAGTCAGAGACAGTCTTAGAGCTCGAAAATCTTTCAAAAGTATATGCGTCTGAAACCGCAGTTGATGGGCTGTCGTTTACGGTGACAGAAGGAGAAATTATCACACTTCTCGGGCCTTCTGGGTGCGGAAAAACGACCACGCTTCGGCTACTGGCAGGGCTTGAGTCCCCTGATGAAGGGGTCGTTCGAATCAACGGGGATCGAGTCACGGGCAGTTCATTCACGCCTCCCGAAAATAGAGGAGTTGGCGTTGTATTTCAGGAATTTGCGCTCTTTCCGCATCTCACTGCTCGGGAGAACATTGCGTTTGGATTGCAAGACCTCCCCGCAGAAGCGCGGACAGCCCGAGTGGATGAGCTGCTTTCGTTAGTGAATTTGAATAATCAAGGCCACAGCTATCCGAGTGAGCTTTCTGGCGGTCAACAACAACGAGTTGCGTTAGCACGGTCGCTAGCGCCTGAGCCGGAGATCCTGTTATTGGATGAGCCATTCTCAAATCTCGACGTTGACCTCCGTGTCGAGATGCGTGAAGAAGTCCGTGACATTCTTAAAACCGCAGGAGTCACTGCAATATCTGTCACACACGATCAAGAAGAGGCTCTCTCAATTTCTGATCGTGTTGCAGTGATGAGTGAGGGTCAGATTGAGCAAATCGATACACCAGAGGCAGTTTTCCAGCATCCAACCTCACGATTCGTGGCGAGTTTTCTTGGCTATGCCAGTTTTATTCCGGGATATGTCTCCGGCGATGTCGTCGAGACTGAAGTTGGTGCGGTCCCTCGAAAGCAGGTGCACGGACTGGCACCAGAGTATGACCATACCAAGATTGATCTCTTAGTTCGGCCAGATGATGTCGGGATTTGCACTGATAAAAAGTCCCAATTATCACAGCAGCCGTGTGGAACTGGTGAGGTAACCGCCAAAAGATACCTCGGTCCAACATTCCTATACGAGGTTGAATTGGATACAGGAGATGCGATTCGGTGTATGCATAATCACGATGAGCCGGTCCCGGATTCTGACCGCGTAGACATCACCATTGAAGCTAACCACGAACTCGCTTGGTTTCCCCGCGAGCAGCGGCCAGATTGATTTGTGAACTGAGTCATCAACGATACGGTTCGATCAGAATAATGCCCGCTAAAATGGACCAGTGAGTGAAATCTCCACGAGTCCCTCACGAAGTGCGTATTTTAATTGCTCATCTCGGGGCATTTCTCCCCATCTGTCTGGACGCGCATCTTCAGGCACCGCATCTAATTGTGATATAATTGAGCGATGCAGAAACTGTCCATTCTCATCACACGCTGGACACGTCAGTATAATCATACGGACACGGTATGGTCGTTCTTCAGCGTGACCGCACCGAGGACAGATATACGTCTCTGACACTAATCCTCTATATGTGCCCAAGTTACACTAATGTGTGGGTTTGTGAATTCTCTCAATATAGGTGTTGGTGGAGCGCTGGATCCCTCCCGTGGCTCAAGCGTTGGCTTCCTCTTTGCTTTTGTGCCAGGCGCACTCGGAGTCATCACGGAAATGACGGATTCGTACGTCATCGGCTGCAGAAGCGGATATCTCGCCCCTTGAGCTCGGGGAGGGAGCCGACGGCTGACCAAGTTGCAATGATCTGTGAATAGCGACCCAGTATAATTAGTGACAGGCAGACACGAGTGTTGTTAGTCATGGACTGCCAGTCAGCCCTCTAAATCGGGGTCGCTGAGTCGTGAACGCTCGCAACTCAATATCGGTCTTGATCAAGCTCGGGTGTGACGCGATGAGACCACCCATAAGCTCGGAGTTGAATCCCGAGGCCGTTGACGCTGTGGTTCTTCGCTTTGAACTACGCAGTTGATGGGTGGTTCTCAGCGGTGTGGTTTTGTCTGTCGATGACAACCGTACCGACGAGCAGTTCAACTGCGCGGATTGTGAGTACGCGGGATTACAGCGGTAGCGAGGACCATCGCTAACTGATGCTGTCAGTACATCTATGGTGGGCAGAACTCTCGCGGTGGATGGGCCACCAGTCAACTGTCCCTCCGGGGACGTTGAACCTGAACAGTGACTACACGCCTGCGGAGCTATTTGGATCATAATAGGAGTCCGGTGAAACACTTCGGGGCCGGAGAGAGGTCACAGGGTTCCGTGATAACGAGACTCTTGAACGAGTTGAGTTTGAGCCGGTTGACAGGATATCAATCGCAGCGGTATACGCAAGCGCTGTCAACTACCAGCCCACGGTCGTTTGCTGCGACTTCCTCTGAGACATGGTCGTACGGGTCAACACTGACTGGCGGAGTCACTGTCTGTGAATCAGAGCCGAAATTCAATATACAGAGGTACGTATCGTCCTCGCCTGTCCGCTTGTATCCGACGGTTGTTTGATCATCAATCTCTGTCACAGGCTCATATCCACCCTGAACTCCCAGTGCGGGAATCTCGTTCCGGAGTTCTATCAGATGGGTATAGTACTCGTGGAGTGTCTCATCTGCAGCCTCCCACACAAGCGGGTCACGGCGACCCTGCTGGCCAATTTCTTGGCCACCATAGATCATGGGAACGCCAGGCAAAGTGAACAGCGCACCAGCAGCGGCTCGTGCAGCCTTTTCGCCACACTCGACGATATAGCGTGTTTCATCGTGGTTTTCCAAGTAGAGCATAAATGATGCGTGTGGTGGGAATCCGACGGTCGCCCGCTGCTCAATCGCATCATGGAGCGCTGATGCGTCAGCCGACCCTTTGCCGATCTCACGAAGCGTGAAATACAGTGTCGTATCAAAGTGGATGTCGAACATTCCGTTGTGGAAGTCAGCGATATACGGGATTGTCTCGTCTAATAACAGAAACTCAGGATCGATTCGTTTGACACGCTCCCGGAGTTCTTGCCAGAAATTATTCGAGACTGCCCATGCCATGTCACACCGGAAGCCGTCAGCAACCTCCATCCACATGTCCACGACATCAAGCAAATGTGACCGAACTTCGATATTCTCGAAATTCCAGTTCGCGATATACTCCCATCCAAAATATGT
>JAQCNF010000185.1 GCA_028275165.1 Haloquadratum sp. | reverse complement strand
GCCTCTACTGTGGGTGGGTCAGTACTCGCCCACGAGACGAATTTGACTGAATCAGTGTGATCCTCAAGTACACCGCCCTGATGCTTCTTCGCGTGTGTGTCGTCCCAGAGGTGGGCGACTCGAGCTTGGAGCGTGTTTTGATTCTTTGTCGGATCGAGAGACACAATACGGTCGACATCTGTCGCTGTATCGACGTACTGGTCGATCTCATCAATAAAGCGTGATTGGTCTTCTTGATTCGACTTCGTGATTACATCAAGCGTCCGTGCGCTCCGGGTGATAGCAACATAAAAGAGACGACGCTCTTCAGCAAGCGTATTCATATCAACTTCTCGGACGGGTTCAAGTAACTCTGAGTTCCGATCAGTGGCAGGAAAACCCATGCCATCCTCAGAGGCGTGAGTCACGATGACGTGATCTGCCTCACGACCTTTCGCTTGGTGGACAGAACAAACAGTGACCCCGTCCTGCTGGTCATTACCGCTTGTATATGGGATTGACCGGTCATGAAGTCGCTTGCGGACAGCATCAAGGTGGCTAACGGCGTCGTCATACCGACAAAGCACCATAATTTCGTTTGGATCACAACCACTGTCTATGTAATCGGCAACGAGGTGGGCGACGAGCTCAGCAGTATACTTTATGTAGTCGTACTCGCGGTAGCCACCCAGAAGATGTTTCACAACGGCTGCAGGAGCATTTGAGGCCGCAGTCGTCTGCTTGACGAGCTGATTCTGGTTTTTTTCGATCAGTTCAACACTCGCCTCGACGATCTGTGAGGGCGATCGGTAATTTGTATCGAGTGTAGTAGTGACAGTGTACTCAAACCGCTCTTCAAAATTAATGAAGAGGTCAACAATGGCACCTTGGAACGAATAGATACTCTGCCAGTCATCACCCACCGCAAATAGCTGCGCGTTATCTGGTCCGGATAGCTGTGTGATAAGCTGTAATTGGTCCTGACCGATGTCCTGAAACTCATCGACAAGAACGTGGTCATAGCTGGGGGTAGCGGGGTCTGCCCCGGTTGAGAGTAACGATGCCGCTTCATAGATCATATCGGTAAAATCGATATTCCCAGATTCCTTTAATTGAGTCTCGTACGCGTCCAACAAGAGCCCCCCACACATGCCGAAATAATACTGAGCAGGTTGGTCTACCGAAAGGCGAGATGGGATGTCTGAAGCCTCAATTTCGAACGTTCGAGCAAGTTCAATAAATCGAGTGAACATCTGCTGAATTGGAATATTGCGGTTATGAATTTCGTATGTCTCGTTCACGAGTTCTTCCTGAGACCGTCGATTGAGAGAGACATTATGATGTGTGAGTCGATGCGTGAGAGCTTGACGTAACCGGCCCGTATCAAATTCAAACTGGTACGTTTCGAGAAGAACGGCGTCACGATCATCGAACACCTCTCGAGCCCAGTGGATCTTCTCGATGTACTCTTCGCTCGATTGCGTAAACCATTCTGCGACGGTACCATCTTCGTCAATACCGTAATGTTCGATCCAGATCTCGGCTTCTGGGAGGTAGAAATCAGGCCGGTATGCGCTGATTTCCGTAGTCTCATCTGCATCCGGGTCTGTAGATTCCGAATCAGTCTCTGTCTGATCTTCCTGTGAGTGTGACTGATCTAGGTCTGCCCGGTATTCGTACTTGTATTCGACTCGGTGGACATACAGAAAGTCCGCAATGAGCTTTTCAGCGCGTGATTTGACTGTCTCACCTTGTAATGTTTCATAATCTTGATGTCGTAGATACTCAACAAACTCTTCTTTTGTCTCAAACTCTGTCTCGCTGACCGTGGGTAACTCACTTTGGAGTAAAAAATTCGAGAAGTGTTCATAGAACGTCTCTGGAATAAGTTCTGTGCGTTGCTCCAGAACATCATCGATGAGGTGTTCTAAATCATCACCATCAAACACATCTGGTTTTTCACCAGTTGAATCCGCTATGACGGAGTACCCGAAGGAATGAAGCGTTGAAGCCTCTATCCCTGTAATCTCAAACTCTTCACGTAGCCGGCGTTGCATTTCCTCAGCAGCCTCCTTGAGAAACGTCACGACGAGAATATCTGCGGGGTCTACGTCTTGGTATTTGACGAGATATGCAACTCGAGTCGTCAGTACAAGCGTTTTGCCGGTCCCAGCGCCGGCAATAACACGGTTGTATGAATCATTTCGAACAACTGCTTCTCGCTGATTCCGGTCAAGTGTCGTCTCGTCTTGTCCGACAGCATCAAAAAACGGTTGCCTCCGTTTGAGTTCAATCTCGACGAAGCGATTGTTGTACCTGTCGCGGTTCGTGAGAAGTTGACCAATTTCCGCAAGATTACGCTCAAATCCTCGAATCAGTGGGTGCGCTGTTGTGATTCCAGTAGTCTTTTTGACCGATGACCGAAGCGTTTGCAACTCCGCCTGTAGCGTGGCAGATCTTGACGTGAACGTTTCTTGATCATGCCCGGTGAGGTATGACTCCGTGTCAAGAAAGGGTTGTATACGATTGAGAAGGTTCGACAGACGGTCCTCAAACTGATCGCACATTTCGTGAAAACGCTTCTCACGAGCGCTCATTACCACGGAGTCTCGTTTGTGAAGGTACACTGCCGAGCCAATAATAGGGATTCCAACAGCTAACGCGGCCCATCGAGTGGGAGACGTGTCCCAGTGGGTTTCGTCACTGATTACCTCCGCGTCTTCAACCACAGTTTTCCAGATCAGAACCGCTGCCAGAACAACCAGCGAGCTACTCCAAATCCAAGGTGGTTCGTCGGCGAATGAGAATTCACTGATAAATATGCTAATTGCAATAGCAGATGGGAGGGTGGCGATAAACAGTATTCCTCCTATTCTCCAAGTGGGACGTATGTTTTTGATAGGAAGAGAATCATATGATAGAGTTGAATCAGTCATTAATCGTGAACTATTGACGATTATGCGAATATAAATTGTTTGCTTCCAAATCATCATCTCCTCAAAGATGGTTCGAACTCTTTGGGACAGATGTTACACCCGTATCAACGACTCTGATACGATGAAAGCCTGCTAAGTCCCCAGCGTGCGTGAAAAGGTACTAGGGTGGTCAAATGCCGATAATTCTTCTTTGTGATAATAACGACTGAATATTTCTCAAGTAGAAAGACGTTGTTCCGATATGACTTCTCTTTACGACGTTTCTACCGACGACCTCCGCCAAGTCTTGGCGGAGATCGAGTGAAAAAAGCTGACACAGCGGGTTATTGCGGCCATCAACTACCTCAAAGAAGACAGAGCGACGCTGGAGGATATTGCTGAACACTACGGATATACTGCTGGCTGGGTTAACCGACTCAAACAGCTCGCTACGGCGCGGCGGGTACGTCCAACTCATCAACGTGCTGTTTGGCAAGGTCTCGACACATCCAAGCAAGCCGTCTGCCCGATGCCATATCGCCAGACAGCGTCCAATTCCCGGTTAGCTTGACGGGATCCTTCCGTGAGAGCGTCTGAGATAGCCCTCACTCGGCGGCAAAATAAGGCAAGTTAGCTACACATCAGCACCTGACTCAGTCTAGAGGATATGATGCTATCGAGTCTGTTTATATGTTACTCGGTACATATTCTGGCAAATACGACCAAAATTTATATGGCGACCATTCATACGGTGGATGTGGCTCCCGACTCTCCCGACGACAAAGGTACACTCGCAACGCTCATCGACAGTGTCTCAGATGAAACGCTCGGCCTTCTCGTACGTCATGCATCAGACTTGACCAACATGCAAAACAGCGGCCGGGTCTTCGTCCAGCGGTTTCTGCAGCGCAACGCCATCTTCACCGGCAAGGTACAGGCCAACGGCCGGGTAACGATTCCAGCTACTGAAGTCGAAAAACTCGATCTTGAACAGGGTGACCTCGTCCAGATCGTGTTGACCCCGATAGAGGAGTTACCCGATGGCATCGCCGACGATGGTGAGGAAAGCCAATGACCGTGACTCACCTACCCCAGAGCA
>JAQCNF010000181.1 GCA_028275165.1 Haloquadratum sp. | reverse complement strand
AAGAGTGAATGACATATCCGATATCGTCAGAATAAGGCTTCTCGAAGGAAATGGCTCTCTTTGACTTCCTCCCACGACTGAAGTCGTGGGATTCCTCTGTGGGCAACCCAACCAGTCGGTTACCCCAGCTGTGAACTTGCGGGTTTGCTGATGCTCATTTGGTCAAGTGAACACGCCTCAAAACGACTGAGTATCCACTCGTGTTCATCCCATTCCCAGTACGCTCCGTGTGCGTCCCTATTGCGGCCAGCAAATAGGGCAGCAGGCCGAGCCATCGGCCCTCGTTCTGACTGCAACATATTCCACGCTCCAGCTACATCCGCATGCGCGTCAAGTTCGCACTCGTGACAACGGAACCCATCACCATCTCGCCGCACGTTCTCAGACTCACATTCTGGGCATTCGCTGCTCGAATCGGCCTCACTTCGCTCTTCGACAGTGATGCCGACATCACCATCACCGAATGTGAGTTTCATCCGCTCCGTCAGCTGCCCGTGACTCCAGAATGCGTGCGTCTTCTCGTTCACCGCAGACAACCAATGCGTGCTCAATACATCACCTGTGACAGGTCACCAACGTACACGGCACGGTATCAACGTTTTGTTCAAGCAGCCACTCTGCAGCGTTTTTGACAGCAGCACGTCGACTGTGGTCACGCTTTCGGGAACGCTTCTCGGACAACTTCCGAATTCGCTGAGTTGAGTCGAATACCTGTCTGCGGGCAGCGCTGATTGTCGCAGCGCAATTTCCTCCGAGTACCGTTGGAACTGTCTGAACTGTGGGCGAGCATGATAAACCGCTGTTTCACCAGTGCTGGTGACGAGAGCCAGCGTGTTGTTCGCACCTACGTCGACAGCTGCAGCGTGCGTCGTGTTCTCGGTATCGAGTGTATGAGTGAAGCCATCCTGCCGCTGTTCTTTCAACTTATCTGGGTGAATGCGAACAGGATGCTTGACACGAAGCCTGTCTGCCGTCTCGTCGTAGATGAGTTCAACTCTGGCATCGTATCGTCACCATTCCATTGTGGATTCCCACGTACTCCGAGCGTGACGCGCTCGTTGTCCTCGAAATTGGACTTCTCTTCGAGCGCATCTCCAACACCAAATTCAAGCGTACTCTTGTCTTCGTCCCAGTCGAACTCGGAGAGGTCGTTGCGGACGAGGCCATGCAGGTCGTATCCGTCGGTTCGGTTGCCCCAGTAGCCAAGCCAGGCGGACTGGGTTTCTCTTGGACAGACGGGTCGCCTGCGTTGTATTGGTCTCAAAGCGTGAAGAACGACCGCCACACTTCAGAGTTCTTGCGAGCGACCTGTTGGCAGGCGGCTTTGCCGAGGATGGGTGCGTAGTCACCGTAGAGGTCGGTATACTCTACACCGTCCCATACGTCTTTCTCGCTGTCAAAGTGGGCTTGGCGGCGTCGGTACGTGATTTGATTCCACAGAGGAGCGTGGGCGGGGGCGGCCAGCCACTCGAACAAGCATTCTCGGTACCGTTCGCTGACAGGTGTGGCAGTATACTCGTTCGTTCGTTGTGGCAGGTCGCTCACTCACATTTCATGAGGACTTTGAAAAATCTAACTGTTGGGGTTGCAATGAGGCAGAAAACAGTCTGATGATTCCATGTCGTCGGCTTCATCCCACGAGTCGTGGGCTTTCGCCTCGACCCGCTGTAAGCCATGATACGCTCAATGGTATATAGAACAGAAAAACAGTGTGTTTCTATGGCTTGCCCTGTTAGTTTTCATGATGGTACCTTCTTGGAGTACAGAACAAATGCCTCAGTGTGCAAACAAAACGATTATTATTACCGGCGCAAACAGCGGCCTCGGGTACGAGGCGACCAAGGCGTTCGCAACCAAGGGTGCGACTGTCATCATGGCCTGTCGAAGCATTGAGCGAGGCCAGCAAGCAGCCACAGATATTCGAAACAACGTTGATACGGCCAGTGGAGATTTAACGGTCCGACAGTGTGATCTTGCATCGCTTGAGTCAATCAAGTCATTTGCTGCCGCTGTCAGTCGTGAGTATGACAGCATCGATATTCTGTCGAATAACGCGGGTGTGATGGCGATTCCGCGGCAAGAAACTGAGGATGGATTTGAGAAGCAATTTGGTGTGAATCACTTGGGTCATTTTGCATTGACTGGCCACCTCTTAGAGCTAATGATCAGTGGCGACGACGAAAGTCGGGTCGTTACACACTCAAGTGGGGCTCACGAGTTTGGCAAAATCAACTTTGATGACCTCCAGCGCAAGCAGTCATATGGAAAATGGGAAGCCTATGGACAGAGCAAATTAGCTAATCTATTGTTCGCGTACGAATTACAGCGTCGGTTCGAAACCGCGGAGATTACACAGACAATCAGTGTCGCGTGTCATCCAGGATACGCTGCAACGAATCTTCAGTACCGCGGCCCAAAGCAATCTGGGTCAGCACTCCGATTACGGATGATGAAGGTCGCCAATAGAATCTTCGGACAATCTGCTGCGGACGGTGTCTTGCCATTACTATATGCATCGACTGCCACCGACGTACAGGGGAGTGAGTATTATGGACCGAATGGGTTTTTGAATATGCGTGGGGCACCTGAAGAACAATCCTCGAGTCAGGAATCATATGATACCCAAACCGCACAGCGACTGTGGAGACGAAGTGAAACCCTGACTGGGGTTTCGTTTGAATTTTCCTGATATCCTTATTTGCGTGAATACTGTGAATCTCGTCATATCGTAGCACTGGTTTCGGCGATAAGGCCATACGTCGCCGCCCGATTTCCGATGACGAACATACCGACCTATTTGCGAGATGCGGTTGATACTGACCCTGTCGACTGAGTATACATCTCCTCTCAGTGTGACTATCTGGAGGTAGTTACTATCATATATGATCTTTTCGCACACGCGGCACTCACGGTAGTGACAAGATACATCGAACGCTGTTTCATATCAACTAAATAGTATATTGAGACGTCTCGATAATTAGCTGACGGCGACCCAGCTGGATAGTCATCACTCCTTTCAAATATAACGGCGACCTGCGCGGAACGCACTGCAGGTCGAAGCTCGGGGGGCGACGAAGAAGTGTGCATCGCGCGGTGTGGAAACTCGAAGCCCACTCGCGTCAAGAGACACTCATATCCAGCGTGTTGATTCGAGCGTGACTGTGACGCTTCGTTGAATGTTTTGCAGGGAGAGTTTCCTGAACGAGGGCCGGGATGGCCCGAATCAACGCCTGTGAAGACTGCGCTCCCTACGCTACGGACACTGTTTCAGTGTCTGCAAAGCGCGTTCATGAGAGAGCATCGCCGTCTGACACCGTCGTCGAAACAGGATGTCTCGGCTTGATTGGAAATTACAGATTTCTGTTCCCGTGGTGATGAGACGCTCTGCGTCTCAAACCACTTCACTTGATCTTAGGCGGTTCATTTACCTACGCATGCTCTCTTCCAGCAGCGACTCGAGTCGTCGAATTCGCTCTTTAAGAAACTCTGTGTCAGCGCCAGACTCCGCTTGAGTTTGAGGACGTGAGCGCTTCTGCGATATCGCTAACGCAAGAATATCATCAAATCCATTATTTGTGGTATCAACAGTCATCGCCAACTCAAGCGCATGGCGAACGAACTCGCTACGGGTTACCTCTTGACTTTCTGCAGTATTATCTGTTGCGTCAACGAGTGCCCGTGGCACTCGAACTGTAATTTTCTGCGTTTCTGGGTCATCAAATTTATTATCACTGTGTAAAAGATCTGGATTTTTGTCAGTACAAAGAGTCGCTATGCGGTAATGTTGTGTACACAGTGTGGCTTTTTCAGGGGGATCCATCACTTGGTCTAACGAGACGTCAAGAGGATACAGCGCGAGATTTTGGGTCGATTCACATATCACGCATTGATTCGCCTCGGTCGTGTTTGATCCAGTATCCCCTGATGTGCCTTCGTTCATGTGTCGTACCTGTGTCAAAGAATTAGAGGGTCTTTGCTGTTGTGTAAGATGTGTATACTCTGTGTCAGCTCACGTGAGTGGGCTCGTTTCTCCGGTGAAGAAGTGACAACGCGGGAGATTGTGGAGTGACCATCCGAAGTGATACAGACGCTGCACTGGGGTGGCGGGTGTTTGGAACGTTCATTTTAGATTGGAACGCTGGTGAGATGAGTACAAGAGCGGTCGAACAGGACGCAGCGAGCATACCTGGTTCTTCGACGAGCTTTATATCGATCTCAAGCGTCAGAACTCCAGTCCCGGCCATATACGTAGCGCGGTCGCAACAGGAGGTTTCAGTGTCATACAGCGACCCGCATCAGCAGTGAGCAAGTAGGGCAGGATGACGCTGTCCCCATGCCATCGTAGAATATATATATGAAAAAGTAGCTTACACTATTGATGAGGTCGTTTCGTTCTGATGAAGCAGTTGGATTGAATAATGACCTCTACTATCTTGAAGATGCTGTAGATATATTCTCACGAAAGTGGAATTCACAAGTTCTATACGTTGTATACCACAAAGATCCCGTAGAATATAGAGACATTACTAATCATATCAATATTTCTTCAAAAATGCTCTCGAAGACGCTCTCTGAGCTGCTTGAACGGGATTTAATCATTCGGCGCGAGGATGAAGAACAGGGGCGCGTGATATACACAATATCACCGGAAGGTGGAGAGCTTGTTCATCATTTGGAAGATCTTATACGCTGGCAAAGACAGCGAAACGATAACCTGGAAATTTTGCTTGTTGAAGATGATAAGATGGCTGCTGAACTCATCGCTCGACAAGTTGACGACATTATCCCTGATGGATACACACTGCATCAAGAGTCCACCGTGGCACAGGCGAAATCAAAGGTCAGCGCGGAGTTGGATTATGTTCTATTGGATCGGCGGTTACCGGATGGGAAGCAAGGTGCTGAACTCACACGTCTTGTCCGGGCCGAGTGTGAATCATGTTTTATTCTGATCGTGTCTGGAGTGACGCCTGATCGAGAAATAGTCAAACTAGATATCGATGATTACGTTGTCAAACCGGTGAGCAGAGATGAGTTGGCCGCCCACATCGAATCAGTCGAGGGCCGACGGGGACTCACAGATCTGAAAAAAGAATACTTGGCAGCTCGGTCGAAACAAGTCGCACTTCTTACTGCTTACGGACGAACAGCGGAGTCGCGCCCGGAGTATCGACTCCTCAATGAGATCATCGAACGTCTACCACTTGATGAAGCGACGAAGAATACACTCGAATCGAACGTTCCCTCTGTCACCCAATGAACATTACTGACGTCCCTATACCTAATTCAATATTGGGGTGATGAATACCACTGGACTATCATTACCGATCAGCCGCCTGTGTATGTGTATACTCCTCGTTGGATCCACTCTTGGAGGAGGAGCCGTCACTACAGACCCAACAGCAAGTGAAATACGCCCGTTCACTGTGAATAACTCATTCGTCACTCAATCCACACCTGTCTCAGAGACAAACGAGACTTCTGTGGGCCGAGTTCATGTTAGCGTCGATGGGAAACACGTCGTTTCAGGAGGGAATATTACGACAACTGATGACCCACGTCTCTCGTTCAATGTCACTGCTCAGTCCCAAATCACTCTGATTGTGCTTCGTATCGACGGCCGCACATACCGGTCTTACACTCCGAACGCAACCAATTATTCACAATCAGCCACACTTGAATTACAGCAAGGAGCACACGCCGTTGCCGTCGTCACGAAGACACAGAATAACGTGAGCGAATACAATCTCACGGTGATTGAGGACAGTGCCCCACCAACCATACAGCTCACCGAACCAATATCGGTCGACGGAAGACCGTTCGGAGACTCATATGATGTTGATCGTTCCCGAGTCGAGATTGCCGGCACGCTTCAGGATCGCTCAAACGTAACAAAAGTGAGTATAAAACATACGTATCAATACAGTTATGCTGGGGAAACCGAGGGAGGACAGGAGCAGGTGGTTATTCGGAACCCTAACGACTCAGTTTCGGTCCCGGTTCACCTCATTCCTCCACAACAGACATCAACCGAAACGACGAATCAAATTGCGATCACGCTACACGACCGATTCGGTCAGGTTCGACGGTACGAGTTTGAGTTGGACGTGACTGACGACGCTCAACCTGAGATCGACATCACCGATATTGAGGCACTTTATCCGACGTCTAAAGTGCAAGTGGACTTTTCTGTCGGTGACGCTGTTGGCATTCGGTCCGTTCGAGTGACCAAAACTGACAATCCGAACCTGGGACGTCATCTTTTACTCTCACGTGACCCTGAACAGCAGCCGGTGGAAGCCGAATTTACACATACCCTCAGCGTGGGCAAAGGCGCATCGACAATTACCCTCGTTGCCGTCGACACAAGCGGGCAGCAGCGAGTGATTCGTCGTGAACTCAACTATTCGTCGTTAATTACGCCAGACACACGGATTGACGTACAGCGCACCCGATTCCGTAGTGAGCGCCGAGTTAGAGCGGTTGGAAATATAACTGAAGGAAAGATAGAGCGTGTTCGCGTTGAGACCGTTGCTGCGAACGGAACAGTCCTCGATATTCAGACGGTCCACAACGGTACTGTGGTCTCGCATGTTGAAATGAACGAGACCTTGCGGGCCGGGACGAATATATACCCGGTGCGTGTTCGTGTGCGAACACTGGACGCTACCGGGACGGAACATCTCGATTCAGTATCACTCTCACAGTCCTCGGTCACTCAAACACAGGTGGAGACGGTCACTCCGCAGTCAACGACTACGCAACGGACACCGCCATCAACGCGTCCGGCCAGCACCACGTCCAGTCAGGCGACCCCGCCAGCCAGTGCCAACAATGGGAGTCTGTTTGGGTGGCTTCCAGATTTCGATATGCTGGGGTCGGGATCAGTCTTAGACTCAGTCTCGGCTGGGGAGAGTAGCCCGGCTGGTATGGCACTCCTCGCTGGAATACTTGGTATAAGCATTTTTTTGCTGCTCCGATTTTAATACCGAATATTCAACAGTCAGAGCTGACCGAGAAAGCTCAGCCGGTCTTTCGAAATACTTGCAGCAATCTCATATCGGTTATCTACCTCTGAGTCCTGTACATCGAATTCAAAACGGTATGTGTTAGTCCGACTTCCAACTACGGTGATCTGGCGGGTTTTAGTGTACGTATCCCCCGAAATGACGTTACACTGAACAGTTAATTGTGCTGACGTTGCACTGCTTCCGTCGTTCGCGACAGCGACGAGCGCAGTAATCGTGCCTGCCTCGGTCGTGTCGTCCTCAATCTCCTGGATTGAGAGCGACTGAGAGAGACATCCACCGAGGGAGGTCAATACTCCGAGACTCAGTCCAAGTGCCGTTCGTCGTGTCAGTTCGCTGGATTCATTCATTCGTCTACTGATCATGTGACCTGTGAGGGTAGTATTGTCCACGTTGGTGTATATACCAGTAACAGCGAAGCGATATCAACGTAGAGGGTAATAGCAGGGGTCGTATCAATCGTAGTGAAGATGTTAACTCAGGTGCCGATAGGGACCACCGGTGGTGCTGTCAAGACTGGCGAAAAAAGCTTCATTGCAAGAGGGTCGGTATGGCCAGCGCGAATGACGACACCGATTACATTGGCATTTTTTTGCCTGACACCACCGCTGGCTCGTAGTCGGAGCGTATAATTCTCGGTATCAAATTTCGACCTGCGATGTCGGTTTGAGCTGAGATGTCTTCGTCCAGAGAACTACTCATCTCGAAAAGTGCTTGAGCTACGCCAGAGGAGATATCAAGACACATTCGAGCGATTGGCGACATTATATTTGCTAGCAATCAGCTCAATGTGTATCGAACAATCGATTAACTGTGATTCGGTATATTTTGAGACAATAGTCACCAGTATTCCACATTCGAAATGACTGAGCGTATGTTTGAGCAATTATAGTCGCTGAGGAGCTCAAAATCATCAAAAGTTCATATACAAAGCTTCTAACAGTAATATAAGCGTGAATACATGTCGGCGTCTACGGGGGAATCATTGTGAATATTGAAAGTAACCACTTCCAATTTTGTTACAGATATGTTATATGTATGAATATCGTAGATGAAACCAAGATCAACGGGTTATACTGGCGAGCGGTTATCGCCAGAGGGCTTGCGACGCTGCTCACTCGACTCGGATGACGTCGGTGTCGGTATAAACCGGCTGAGCGCGGGAATAGAAGCCTTTGAAGATATGGAAAAACTCGCTCATATCAATTATCGTTTCCAAACTTAGGGATAGATCAATGCTCGACATGACACGGAGACAAATACTGGCGTCAACGGCAGTCATAGCGACTGGTGGTGCCGGCCTAACGGCAGCGCAGGGGCTGGACGCCGCATCTGTGTCTGGAGACGTTGATGTACAGTCCGAACAGGCGCTGACAGTAACTGATGTTTCAGTGGAGGGGGGTGACGCATCATTCAGTCGTGTCGGAGACGACAACACCACAATTCAGGTCGCTGTTGAGGCAAACAATAGTGATGCCTTCGAGATTGAGCCAACGATTGAAAACTCGAGTGCAGACAAACTCGCCATACGGATTATTGTGAACACGCCAGATGCAATCAGTATTACCAACGTTGATGACAGTCCAGACGGCAACAGTGACTCTGTTGTCCAGTCGGATACGGATGCCTACGTCACAAAGATAGAACCGAACAAGACGACATTTGAACTGTCATTTGAAATCTCTGATGTCGCTCAGCCAGGTGCTAGAGATATAAGTATTGATTTCGAACCAATGAGCACAGATAATTGATGTCGAACAATAGCGGGCCCGAGACGAAGGACACGCCTGATGAGAAGACATCATATGCGTTAATTCCGATTCAGCGTGACATCGTCGCCGAAATCGATAGCGCTCGCGACGGGCTCTCACGGAGCGAGTATATCAGGCTCTTGTTCAAGCAGACGCAGGAAAATGAACTACAGATTGCGAACGAGCATTCCTCCCGCATTACAGCATCCACAGTCGATAGTGAAGACACAAATGCTGTCGCAGACGCTGCGCCAGATCTCAACGATATCCAAGACGAAACAGCGAGCAAGACATCGTCACCACACTCACGTGGCACGAATCAACGTCGCTCTCGATCATCAGATGGTGGGACGACGATTGACCACGACGTGGTCACTGGCCCCAGCACTCACGCGGATCAGACACCACAGGGTGCAGGCGACGAGGTCTACTTTGGCGCTCCGAGACAGACCCGTTCGTCACCGACTGTCGGGTCATTCGGCAATTTACACCGTGACACTCCGAACAGAAACGAAACAAAACGAAACGGCGAATCATCACCACTCAAACAAGACCGCTCACGTTCAACACCAGGGCGTGGGACCTCGTTCTCGCCCCCGCAGTCAGACACGAAATCGACTGCAAGGCCAGACGGTCAACAGAGCCAGAGTCAAGATGAACATGCGTTTCGCCGCGAGGGAACGACGACTATCACCGGGGTTGACCGACATCGGCAGCGCCGTGATCCTGAAAGGGGCGCTCGCTCAAGCGACACCCAAAGTCAGAAGCACAAGACACCTGAGTCCCAGCGTACTCGAGAGACGTCGAATGAGGGGTCAGACGATGCCAGCGCCGACACTCAGAAGAAAGCACACACCGAAGGCGGTGCAAACAGCAACAACGACACCAACGGTGAGCAGATGACGCCGCAACAATCACGTGAGGCGCGTGGTGAGCGCCGTGCCGTTGAGGAGACAGCGAACGAGGCCAATACACTCACGCCCGGTTGGAATCTCTCTATTGGAATATACATTATTGTTTGGGCACTCGCTGTTGGTATGTATGGCGCCGGTGACACGGTCACGACGATATATGCGCTTGCCTCTGGCGTTGCCGTTGAGACCAACCCGATCATTCGTGCAGCGATTAACATCCACCCAGTAGTGATGCTTATCGTGAAACTCGCTATCCTCGGTGGATTGTTTAAGCTCGCAGATAGCATGGCGTCGAAATCATACCTTTCAGTTGATGATCAGATTGCGATCTTGATCCCAACGGTTCTCACTGCGATCGGGGGGTATGGGACGTTCGTGAATCTCCAGAATTTGAATGGATCAATGATCCCGTACGTGCTGCTCACAATCATCTTTGTCGGGATTGCTGGAGGCGCGACAGTCGCATTGTATGAAGGACTGCCACTTGCTGGAAACAAGCTCAAGAATTACCAGTTTAGCAAACCTGTCTCAAGTGTTGGGAACGAATCCAGCCGTTAAGATCATCAATGATAACTGATAGATATGTGAATGTCTTAGGTAACCATTGGATGAAAGATACTGCACTGGCGTACACAGCGATGAGGTACGTATTCCAACGAACCCTCGCTTGTGAACTTACTCAGGATTGCAAGCGTGTTACAAGAGGCCAGCTCCGTAGCGCGCTCAAGTAGCTCGTGAGATGAGTCAGCAACCCACTGAATCAGATAGTTTCATTCGGTTTGTTGCCGTTGGAGTTACGGTACTCGTGATAGCCTCCGGCGGGCTCGCGCTCACCGCTTCGTTTGCTGACCGGCCAGTTCAATCTGATGTCGGTGTGCAAGTAGACTCCCGGTTTGAGTATCCACAAATAAATCAAACAGAAATTCGAACATCGGAGACGAGTCGAAAAAGCATCCTCCGGTCAGCCAATGGAACTCAACTCACTGTTATTCAAGAGTCGATCAACAGCAGTTCGCTGACCGTCACGGTCCCAATCCAGAATAATGCTGACCAGCGCGGCGTTACGCGACTGCTTGCCTCCTCATCAACGTCATCATTTAACATTGACACTCAGACGATTTCAAGCAGCTTTGCAAACAATAGCTCGCTTCTTCGGCTCGATGAACATACCGTCAGTGGTCAAAAAGAAGCGCTCGTTGAACTTCCACAGACAAACGAGAGTACAGCCGGTGGGATCAATGTGACTCTGAACTATGATGAGATACCAAGTGATCCATTAAGCGTTGATTTTGCCCTTGAGCCTGTTAGTGGTGATGTCGACTTACGATCAGCGAATGGCACCTCCGAGTCGTCCCCAGGCGGGTCATCCTCTGACGGGGATGGGGGACAGACGGGGGGTTCAACCTCAACGACGCAAAGCTTCATTTTCGCCGATACGAGCCCATCTGGAGAACTGCGTGCTGTCACTGATAATGGTAGCACTGTCGCTGAAATCTCGGGTACAGACGCGCAGGTTATTGGGACAGCATTGGCTGATGTCGATAGCGATTCACGGACTGAGATTCCATACGTGGATGGGCAGAACCGGCTCAAAGCTGCTGATCTAGATGGGGAAATACAGACGCTGGTAGATACAGACGGACCTGCGGCTCCAGCCGGTAGTAAGAGCCTTCTTGGAGTCGGGTCGTTCAACGGGAGTCCGGAATCGATATACTATGCGAACAAGAACAACGGTGGCGATACACTCTACCGAGTCAGTGCAACGGAGAATCCGACCCCGCAGATAGTTGCACAGCCAAGCAATAATATCGATGCAGTTGGGACAGTGGGAGATATCGATGGCGATGGAGCGTCAGAGATAGTGTTCGCCGATGGCTCACAGAGCCTCCGGTATCTTGATAATAACAGGACGGTTCAGCCGCTTCCAAATACGGGTGCAGTTGGTGTTGGAAGCAATGATGGTGTTGGATTTGGAATCACATCGCAACCAACGGATGTTGACGGAGACGGCAATATTGACGTGCCATTCGTTGATGGCAGTGGTAATATCAAGATTGCAACGACGCAGGGGACACAGACAGTTCTCACAGGTGCAGCCAGCAAGAGTCCAGTTGCGGGTCTTGACATTGATCAGGACTCCAGCACGGAAATCCTGTTTACAGACACCTCTGGCAAGGCGAAGTTCGTTGACAATATTAATACTTCGCCGACAGAACGGTCTATCAACGGGTCACTGAGCGTGAGCGATGATGTGGGGATTGTCGCCGGGCAGTTCGTTGACTTCGACGGTGACAGTCTCACTGCTGATCAAGAGGCTCAGTTGGGTACGAGTCCAACGACAGCGGATTCCGATGGTGATGGAATTAGCGATACAGTTGAGACGACCCGCACAGATGGGACGGGCCCTGGGGAGCCCGTGGATACTGATGCCGATGGAACAATCGATGCACTAGATACTGACAGTGATGACGACGGACAGTCCGACCAACAGGAGGGAACCACAGACGCAGATAACGATGGGGTTGCGGCATACCGTGACGTCGATGAACCGAGTAACGGTCGGTTAGAAGAGCAGACTATCGTGTACAATGAAAAAAATCGAGATGCTCTCAAGTCGCTTGATTCGAGTGGCTCGCCTGAGCAATACGCTGCTGTCAAGACAAAGTCGCTCGGTCCAGAGGCGGATCTGTTCGGCGATTCGAGAACGGAGGTCCCATACGTCGGCAACAATGGAGAATTAAATGTTGTCAATAGCTCTGGAGTTGTCACGACGGTTCTAACGAAGTCTGAAAATGGAGGTACTGACCTCAAACAATCAACCCGGCTGGGTGTCGCCGACATTGATGACGATGGTGATCCAGCAATCCTCTTCAGTGATAACGATGGCCGATTACGTCGGCACGAAGTGTCCACCGACGAGACGCGGACCGTATTCAACGGAAATATTAATATCCACAGCGTCGGTGGCATAGCTGACTTCGACACCGATGGAAACAGTGATGATATTGTCATAACTGATGCGAATAAAAACGTACGCTACTACGATCGGAGTGTAGATTCCATAGAAAGTGCGAACGGATTTAGCACGAAAAATAAGATCCAGATTGGGTCACCTGTCGACTTCAATGGTGATGGGATTCCTCGGGTTCCTGCAATCAACACAAATGATGAAATCGTCCGTGTTGGAGCTAATAGTACGACCACAGTGACCACATCTGGGCAACCGACTGGCGGTATGGGAAGTGTGGACATTGACGATGATGGGCAATTCGAAATCATCTTTGCAGATGGGAACAATAATAATCAGGTTAAGATTGCAGAAATAAACGGTAGTGTTCGTGCTGCTGGCTCCCAGCTGAATAGCGATGGGAATGGAGTCACGTGACCGCATGCGGTTGAACCTGTGGCACAAGTTGGCTTCCGATTGTTTGTACAAATCCGTCGAATACAAGACTGGAGCATCCGTTCTCAATGTGTTTTTTCACGCGCTCAAAACCCGCATACGTTCCGTACTATCATCATGATCGTGTATTTTTGTACGGTTGATTTTGACAGCTCAAAGATAAGTCACCCTCAGGGCCTCGTCGCAAGCATGTTTAAAGATGTTGCTACCGAGATAGAAATTCAATACGACTCAGTCTCCGTGACAAAGGAAGATATGATAAATGAATACACCGCTTCTCTACCTACGACGGCTACTGTTCGGTTAGAAATCGACGGCTTAGATATGAATATTGATGCAAAACAGCCATTAGAAACATTGCTTGACAGGCGAATGAACAAAAAAACCGGAGATACAGTGCACAGCGTCGATCTCACCCGGCACTAACAATTTCGGTCGTGAACAAGCTTCTCAATAGCGGCATTATACACTGTGGCCTTGTTTTCTCTGCTCGAGATATCGAAATTTTATGCTCCGACTATCGGAAAAATGATATGAATGAGCTACCAATCGAACTCTTGATGAATGCGACGTCCGTCATCGTTTAATACCGGTCCATGTACCTCAGTTACTCCGCTGAGGATATCTTCAGCACGAACCGGTGACTGTGACCCAGTAAACTGCGCAAGTTCGTCGGTTCCGACGCTGTATATGACAGACCCAAAATGAGCAGTGGTCATTCCGCCCGCGCACATTGGACATGGCTCAGTGCTGGTATACATCGCCATCATCGCACGTTCTTGAGGTGAATATGCCTGACAGGCACGATAGGCGAGATGGAGTTCTGGATGTCGCCGAATATCAGATTCGGTATGTTCGCGATTTGACTCCCGCATTACGATTGTATCATCTCGAACCAGCACAGACCCAAAGGGGTCATCTCCGCGGTCAGCTGCCTCTCGTGCAAGCTCTATCGCCTCAGTCATATGTGCCTCGTGTGAACGCTCAGTATCTGGGGGAGACATCGTGATGTGTATCTAATTTGTGAGGAATAAATATTCCATCGCCGCATGGCGTGTCGACAACGTTTGATTTGTGATAACTGAATAATAATTTTTCTGCTTTGTCAAATATAATTGTTCAATACTGGAGGTCGAAGATTTAAGTTTATTAAAAATAAAGATAATCTATGTCAACTGGTGTAACGGAATCGCTTATTACTCGTATTCAAAAAGAATTCACCACACAAACGTGGGTGCTACTTCCGATTGGGATTGCAATTAGTCTTGTCGCTGCATATGCAGTTAATGCAGTCCGCGTCCCATTCCTCTATCTTGATGCATTAGGGGTCATCATAATCGCTATTCTGATTGGACCGTGGGCGGCTGCGGTTGCAGGTCTATTTGTTAACATTGCGCAAGGATTCATCGTGAATCCAACATTCTGGTTCTACACTCCACTACAAATCTTGTTTGGATTGGCAGCAGGATATATGGCTATTACTGGATGGTTTCGAAACATACAAAAAATCGTCGTGGTCGGTCTCGTCATTGCAGTGATATCTATCGTCGCTGGTGCACCAATTACAGTGTTGGCCTTCGGAGGTGTGACTGGAACCGGCTCTGATGCAGTGACTGGGTTCTTTGCTGCGACTGGCGCAAATGTCTGGGAGGCCGTTATTGGCCAGACGATCGTGGTTGAACCAATAGATAAGATCACGAGTGCTGTGCTCGCTGCGTTGATCGTTAAGCGGGTGCCTGCCCGATATCGACCATCGACTGCCGCACCTGTTTTTAGTGGTGAAGACAAATCCGACGAGTAGAGCTCTATGAGTTATGGTCTTATTCGATATCAGCACAGAAAGTCAGCACTCCATCGACTGCACCCATTGACCAAACTCTTGCTCGTTGGGTGCTTCATCGTAGCAGCATATATCGCACCGCTGACGATTCGACTTGGACTATTCACCCTTCTTGTCTGCGCTTCATTCGTTGCAAAGGTGTTCTCGACTGTGGCACGAGCGGCAGTTATTGCACTCCTCCCACTCGGAATTGGACTTGTCGTAATCCGTGGTCTTATTTTCAATGCAGGTGGGATTCTGTTTCAGATTGGTCCCATAGTGATCTTCGAGTCGGGTGTTCGCTCTGGCTTACAGTTTTTTTCTATTTTGTCCGTCTTCGTCGGTGCTGGCCTCTTGTTCATCACAGTCACACATCCACGGCGTTTAGCAACGGCACTGTACGAAGTTGGTATTCCATACAAACTGAGTTATGTATTCGTCACGGCTTTACAGCTTGTTCCGACACTCCAGGAACGTGCCGTCCAGATTCGCGATGCTCAGCGCTCGCGAGGATTAGATACCTCTGGGTCGATACGTGGGCGTATCCGCGGACTCGTTGCACTGCTCACCCCACTCACTATCGGGGCACTCATCACGACACAAACTCGGTCACTCGCGCTTGAAGCTCGAGGATTCTCCATTTCTGGACCTCGAAGTTCGATCCATGGCGTCACTGCCTCTCGTGCTGACTGGGCAACTCGGGGCCTTGCTGTTGGAGGGGTAACGGGAATGATACTCTGGAGTGTTCTATGAGTCAAATCCAATACGAAGACGTTTCATTCACCTATGATACCGCACACGACCCAGCCATACAGGATCTTACACTGTCTATTGAATCAGCTGAATTCGTTGGGGTGAGCGGACCCGAGGGGGCGGGCAAGACGACGTTCGCTCAAATGCTTCCCGGATTTATTCCGCATTTCTACGATGGCACTCTCAGAGGCGAAATTCGAATCAATGAAGTCACCAGCACAACAGCCGACATTGCAACGCTCGGTACAGAGGTAGGTTATGTGTTTGAACATCCGACACAGCAGCTAAGTGGAGCGGCTATGACTGTCGAAGGCGAAATCGCGTTCGGCCTCGAGCAACGAGCGGTGACACCGTCCGATATGGAAACAGCAATCAATGATGCTCTTTCAGCGGTGAATATCTCTCATCTTCAGAAGAGGGACCCAGCAACGCTCTCAGGTGGACAACTTCAGCGTGTTGCCATTGCTAGTGTATTGGTGCTCGAACCAAATATTGTTGTCTTTGACCAGCCGACTGGGCAATTAGATCCTGACGGAAGCGAGGCGGTATTTGATATTGCCCAACGACTTGCTGCGGGGGGCTTGACAGTCATTTTTATTACTCAGGATATGCACCGTCTTGCACCACGTGCCTCCCGGCTAGTGGTTTTTGATCATGGTCACTGCGTTATGGACGATACTCCACGTCGTGTTCTCGCGTCGGAAGCTGTAGACGAACTGGTTACAATCCCTCCGACAGCACAATTAGCTCGAAACCTGCAATCACAGGAGAGCCTAAGTGGCGAAACGACACTCCCACTCACGACCGCGGAAGCGACTCAGTTCTGCCAAGAGCACGACGTTATCAGTTCGAGTAACGGTGGTGAACAGTCGATGAATCAGGAGACAGGGACGCCACGCGTTAGCTTCGATTCAGTCTCATACCGATACGATAATGATATTCAGGCACTTTCAGATGTCTCCACGCGTCTATATGATGGGTGCGTGATGCTAATAGGTGAAAACGGATCTGGCAAAACCACGTTTGCTAAGCTACTCAATGGGTTGCTTACCCCGACAGAGGGGAGAATCAAGATTGGTGAAACGCTCACAGAGTCGACGAGCGTCGCCGAGCTTGCAGAGACCGTCGGACTGGTCTTTCAGGACCCAGATGAACAACTGTTTCAGTCATCGGTCGGTCAGGAAATTCGGTTTGGGCCAGAGAATATTGGACATACCGCCGTTGATGCGCAGGTAGACACAGTCATTAATCTGCTTGATCTTGAGGAGGTGCGAGACATGAATAGTTACGAACTCGGCCGGGGAACACGCAAGCGCGTCGCCATGGCGAGCGTCATTGCGATGGATACGTCGATACTGGTCTTCGACGAGCCGACTGGCGAGCAAGATCGTCGTGGGAGAGACACAATCGGCTCAGTGATTGATACGCTTTCAGAAGATCGCCTCGTGATTTGTATTACACATGATATGGAGTTTGCACAGCAACACGGTGATCGAATCATCGCATTAGCTGACGGTGAGATTATTGCAGACGGAACACCCACGAAAGTCTTCAATAAGCCGAGGGTGATGGACAAGGCAGGTGTTCAACGGCCAGTCGCTGCACAGATAGCTGAGGAGCTTCAAATAGAGCACGTCACCAGTGTTGGCGAAATCGAGCGTCATCTTTCCGCGTCGCCTCGCACAGATTGATACATAGAACCAATAGGTAAACAGGATATGTGTCAGGTATGAACGAATCAGACCCCGTGAATAATCCAGATGGTGACCGACTTCCACACCCGTTGTTTCTCACCCCAGATACGAAGTGGTTAGCGGCTGAGCGTCATCAGAGTCGCACAGCGGGACGAGATATTGAGCATCTTCAATCCAGGTTTGATGAGTTACTCATGCGCGAGAATCCAGATCCTGATGCAGTGCGGACATTAGCCGCTCGTGCACGCTCATCTCCACTTCGAACAAATTATGCGTACTCAGAGCCTTCAACGCTGGATAAAATCAAGCGGGCAGCGCCAAGCTTTGAGTCCCCACATATTGGCGACCCAGGCACGATCTCAGAGAAAGACACAATTCAAGGCGGGCTAATGGGTGCCATTGCGGGATGTCTCTTGGGCAGCCCAGTGCAGGGGTGGTCACGAGAGCGCATTCACGGATTTCTACAGGAGAGTAATCAGTATCCGATCGAACGGTTTCTTCATGCAGATGTTGCTGATAGTGTGATTAATCAGTACAATATCTTTCACAATATCGAGGCAACAGGTCGCGACTCAAGCACATTTATTAATCATATTGAAAAGATACCGCCAGATGATGATATCGACTACACGTTCGTCAACATTCGGACTGTCGAAACGTGTGGTGCTGAATTGCAGACAGAGGATATCGGAACGACATGGATTAAACAGCTCCCAGCGTTGCGAACGTACACTGCTGAGCGAGTCGCATATCGAAATCTCCTCGATGGTATCTCACCACCAGAGACCGGACTGCGGGACAACCCGTATCGTGAGCATATTGGTGCGCTCATTCGTGGTCCGATCTGGGGACTTCTCTGCCTCGGCGAACCGACTCACGCAGCTACATTCGCAGTTCGTGATGCTCTGCTCAGCCACGTCAAAAACGGCATATATGCCGAACTATGGGTCGCTGTTCTGACTGCAATCGCGCCTTTGGTTGGAGATCTCACAGAAGCACTAAGATTGTCGCTTTCGTTTCTTCCAGCGGAGAGCCGTCTTGCGGCATCTCTTCGTTCGATATGTAACTCAGACGCCTCAGCACATACCCAGATTAAGAGGATACACCAGCAGTGGGACGAATCCATCCAGAGAGAATGGTCTCATGCTCTTCCCAATGCAGCACTCATTGCTATTGCACTGGATCACGCCGACTCGATAACCGAAGCGCTCGGAACCGTCGTTCAAAGTGGATTTGATACCGATTCACATGCGGCAGTCGTCGGCGCAGTCTACGGCGCACACATTGGTGCAGCGTCTATTCCCTCACAGTGGCGGAGTCCATTTAGCAGTCCAATTCTATCAGGTCTTTCAAGTGAGCACTCAACTTCTATCGAAGCACTCACTCAGCGAGCAATTGCTGCCTCTCGACGGATAAAAATGGAATAAAAGTGGCTTGATAAAATAGATATCTTCGGGCCTCTTCTCTCCCGTCACAAGAATTGAACGATAGAACTGTGAACTGCGCATGGCATATATACGTTGAGGGTGAGAGTGAAATAAATTAGTGGGATGGTATATGGACTTCAGATGATGTTTGCAGTGTGCTCCTATCTTCCGCCTTTGATTTGGTTTTTGGGATTGACGAGGCTCGCTGATCAGAATCGTGCTGGTATCACTGGTCAATGAGAGCGCACCGCGTGAGTCTTCGTAAAGAGAGTTCTAAACTGATCTCTCACGACGAGATACGAAGTTAGATTCAATTACGGCCAGGGCGTCAATTCGGTGTGAGCGATACAGATGGACCTGCTGGCATTTTTGCGTGTCAAGAATGTGGAAACATCGTCATTGGAGAGAATACTCTCAGTTGCTGTGATGACTCGATGACTGGAATCGCCACTGAACAAAGTGATCATGACGTCTCGTTAGAAGATGTCTTATCAACGGTCTTTGATATCTCCCAAAGCGAGTTTGAGATCTGCCTATGTGTGATGGAAACGACTGAAGTGACTGTCGCAGAGCTGGAAAAGCAGACGAGATACGATCAAAGTCTCATCAATCGGCACCTCAATCATCTCATCTCGATTGGAGTGATTGAGAGACGTCGGAAGTTACTGGGGACAGGCGGAGAAGTATATGTGTACTCTCCAGTGGATGTGTCAGTTGTTCGATCCCAGCTTCAACGTCAGTTTCTTGAGTGGGCAGCCGGTGCTACGGCACAAGTTGGGAAACTCCAGCGGGCGAAAGTCGAAGAAATTGCAAATCCGGACGGTCGGACACCAGCATGGGAATCGATGAGTAATGATTGACATCCTCCCGCGCTGAAGCGCGGGGATTGCTCCGTTTGTGGTCGGATATGCCGATTCCACGAAGCCAATCTGTGGGCTCGTGCGCACCTTTCTAGGACTTTCGTGAGGGTGTGGTCTCTCCGACCAGTCGCGGTCGTCCAACTCGAACCGCACGGGCCGTGCCATCGGCCTGAGTTCCGTCTCGCTGTGTTCTCGAAGCAACGTCTCTGACGGCCTGAGGTTGGCGTTTTCTTCGGGTCCACACAGACACGTCAGTGTATCCTTGTGGCGAATCGTCTTCTCGTGGTCGCCACAGTCGGGACACGCCTGACACGTCCACGCTTCCGACTCGACTTTGAGGCTGATACCGTACTCTTCACACACGCACGCGAGACATTTGCTGAATCTGTTGAACCCCAGAAGTTGTGTGTTTTCTCGTTCACCCTGACTGACCAGCGCGTTTCCAGCACGTCGGTTAGTTCGCCCATGCCGTCGCCACGCCCTCGTCCTATAGCCGTTCAACGAGATCACGCGCCAGCGCGTCGTGTGCGTGGTCACGTCGCTTCGTCCACTGTCGGTACAGCCATCGAATCCGTTTCGAAGAGTAACGGTGAATTCCGACCGGAGACGGACGATTTCGTCGGTCGTCTTGCGGAACCGCCCGAACAACTCCCCCCGTCGCAGAGGTACTGGTTCCCAGTCGTCGTGGAACAGGCGACGAGGGTGTGTGCGCCAACATCGAGGGTAGCTTCGTGAGAAGCGAGTGGTGAATTTCGAAAACGCGAGGCGTTTTCCGTGAATCCAGATCAGGTGCGGTGACTGGTTAAAAAGTCCTAAACCGCGAGGTTTTCGCCTCGAATTTCCCGCCAACAACAACCACCGCTTGGCAAGCGGGTCGGTGCAGTAAGGGAATATCAGGTCCAGTGATTATACTATACGACCGCATCGTATATGACCGCAGTAATGACTCCATATAGGAAATGCCAGAGAAGAGATGGTGGAGCGAAGTTCGGGAATGGTGGATTCGCGGGTGACCCGATAACGCTCAGCCAGACTGGCATCACAATTGCTGCAAGTCCAACCCACGTTGCGACTCCCCACGCGACGCCTGCCGCGATTCGTTGAATCCGGGTCTGTATATCAAACGCAGCGATAATCCCACCGTATAACACCCCAAGCACTGCCCCATGAGACAGGTGTACGATGAACCCAAATCCGATATTTGGAGGGGGGGTCAATCCATAAAGTGAAGGAATTGCAACAGCCAGTGTAGGTGTCTTCATCGCGAGGATTGCAGCAGCCATCACTACTGCACCAATGATGCCCGAGCCGGAGGCTCTCTTCCAATCACCTTGATTGCGAATTCGCTTCACTGTTGGATGACGCTCTGTAACTGATGACATACAATGAGCGATTTGAGTGGTGTATGGAAATCACTCATGCGAACTTTCACCACAGGTTCCAGTAGGCATAATATTTATAAGCCATCCTGAGACAACTGAGTCGTGATTGTCATCTCAATCGAATGTTTGGATCTGAGCATGCGAAATTCAACGTTTGCTTACTCGATAGGCTGATGTGTGAGTATGTGGCTCATAGAAACATTATCGGCGCACTCACATGCCTCAGCGAGCAACGCAAGCTGAAACTAAGGGAACTAAACTTTGCAGAGACTGAACTCGCTATGTGCGAGTGTTTTGGAACCGCTACCGCACGGAGCACAATCCTCAGTCAGGCACCCCCCAGAGCAGTGAGCAAGCCGGAGTGAATTCACTTCTCCATCTCCCTTGCAGACGACTGGATTGAGCACTCAGCATGATCCGGTATGGAAATTATCGATGTCTGTACTCCTACGTCATCATGACAGTGGCGACAACTCCAGTGACCCGCTCGTCTTCCTGAGGGGACCCCAAGTGTTACTCCTCAAGGACAAGAAAACCAACTCCGCCAACGACTGCACTGACAACTGTCAACAACAGTGTCAGGATAATGCCTAAGCCAAAAAAGCTGGGGGCAAACGTTAATCCAAAAACGAGTCCAATGAGTGCACCAACTCCTGTCGCTAAAATTGGTGAACCGTTTCCCGTCTTCTTCCCAACGATTGACCCGATACCGACACCGGCGATCCAACTTAGTGGGAGTGGAATTGCCCCAGCAATGAGTGCACCGACGAACATGAGTCCACCAAGGACGGCTGAACTACTGGAATCTGTCGCACGAGTGCTCCCGCTTTTTGAGTTGAGCACGTTATACGTCCGTTTGAGTAGACCAGACCAACTCGTTCGATTCGAAACCGGTTTGGAGGATACAGTAGACCCCGATTCTGAGAGCCTCCCACCATCGTTCTGACTCGTTGTATTCGTTCGCTGTTCCTGACGCTCTTTACTCATGAAAGTGCCTTTGAGTTCCAGACAAATGAATGTCTACTCTCTCTTTCATGTTCATTACAATGAAATCAATGTCACGGTGTTAGACAATCGCTTAACCTGATATGACAGCTGCCTGTATTTTTCTGCGACTGGCACAGGTGTTGAAACAGAATTTTTCGATTACTGACCTGAATGGAGCTGATTGGTTTTGATAAGACAATTACCAATCAGATGAGTTTGAGTCCGTGTCAATTTCTACGACCCAGGTGGTCTTACTCAAAAGCAAACAGAACGAAGAAGTGAGAGACAGCTGCCTGGCATACTGGATGTCATAAAAACATGACTGGGTTTTATACTACTAAGTAATCGGGGAATCAACGGCCTCGGGGCATCCACCTCCACAGCCGAGGAGAAAAGCCACTCAACACTGAGCAGAGTTTAAGGGTATAGTCAATTCTGAGCTATGACATGTCATGAGAGGTCCACCGACACGAATTCAGTTGTGAGTGGAATTTGAACAGTCAGAGTGAGCGCTGGGACAGCCCAAATGAATCCCTACGGAATGGGATCTATGTTGGGAGTCACCACCGAGATGCACTCTCTACAGGCTGGGCAGGGCGAGTAGCTCCAGGTCAGTCAGAAATTGATTATGCGAGTTTCCATGATAATGAGACGCTCTGTCTCCTGAATCACTTGTCCTCAAGGTAGTTCACGAACACTATGATCAGGATAAGAAATCCAATATGAAGCCACGGGAGCTTCATGCCCAATGAGCGAACAACTCACGCTAGTTAGCTACACTTGCCCGATCAACCTGTCATTTGATGAAATCAACTTCCTCTCTCACCTGTTCTGGTTAACCGTGCAAAGGTTTACATAGATACCTAATAATCAGATATTTAGAATCATGAAACTGGACAGTATTCGCGAACTACTACAGTTGCTCGGAGAAATCGACTTAGATGAAATGGATATTGACGTTGAACGCTCCTCAAGAGTGACTGCACGCCATATCCGGTCTCGGGAGAGACGTAACCAGTCGTCTCGAAAGAGTCACAAGAATCGAACAAATCGCGGGAAATCAAAAAACACGGGTGGGCGAGAGAAATTCGCTCGAAAGCGAAAAATAAAACGGCTAAATCGATTATTGAAACAGGCAGAGCGGAATGGTGAAGATATCACTGACCTTCTCTCGGATGAAGACCCCAGCATACACATCTCTCAACCACAAGCAGACAGAGTGGAGGTGATGATCGACCGACACCCTGTTGACGTAGAATTTGAAGAGGGTGATACGAGCATCGACCTTTCATACAAAGAATCTTCAACGACGGTTGAGCTTCCTGCCCCCCCAGTTACACTTCGCGAAAAAAAGGAACAGAATTTCGTCACAACCCTATTGTTTGAAACCAAGAGTCAAGAGGAGTAATCGTATAACGAGGGGAATACCTAATCGTCTACGACCAGTTTGACTCTGGCTGTGCCCTTCACCGACCACGGTTCAATTACATGAACATATACTCTATGCTACAGTCACTACTCTCAGTGAACCTACCCTGAGGTCAAGCTTCGGGGCGGTCACCTTGTACCGCCTGTACAATATACAAACACTCTCCAGTATCATAGCAAACAAGAGTGTGACAAAACTGGCCAGGTTCTAATTGAACCCGACTGCACGTGCAGGTCAAAGAATTCCAGACAATGTAGTCACTGCTACTCTCAGTCAAATTTGCTCGAAAGACAGCATCTTGTTTTGTCATGTCGTGATGCCGAGCGTGTTTCTTCCCAGAGGGCATCGTTGCGAGTTCTCTTTCTCTTTAATCACTCTGCCTACAGCATAACATATTCGAACTGCCTATACGTCGATGAAGCTAATCTCTGTCATCAATGAGCCAGCGCCAGTTTTTCTACGCGAAAATTCATCGCGCGACGGTCACTCAGACGAATCCAGACTATGATGGGAGCATCACGATCGACGACCAACTTCTCACAGCAGCATCGATCAAGCCGTTTGAGCGAGTACAAGTCGTGAACGTCGATACCGGTGCTCGTTTAGAAACATACACACTTGAAGGAGATTCTGGAGTTATTGAGTTGAATGGAGCGGCAGCTCATCGCGCGAAAGTCGGTGACACCATTATTATCATTGCCTACACCTTGACTCCAGCTAATAATCGGCCGGTCCCAACTATCGTCCATGTGACAGATACAAATGAGATTGAAACGATACGCAGGCACACGCTCTAACAACTGTCCATTACCGAAGTGCGAGGTGAGAGAATCGTGAATGGAGTCCAAGCACCCGGAGTAAGGGCTGGGACAGTTCGGATGTCTGTAGAGATTGGTGTCGCTGCGGGTAGGCATCATCGGGACGCACAGTTTGCAAAGGCTATCGTTGAACCAGAAGGTCCCGGTCATGAGAGAGGAAGCCAAGCCGCGTTAACGGCTGAGCTAGACGGGAGAGCCCACAATCCCTGAATTATCGCGGCTGATGGTCATAGCGGAGTACAAGCGCAAAACCCACAGCTTTCGTCGTGCGCCGTCAGTTTGTGTAAGCAACTGACTGTCGTGAGTTCCGCGCGTGGAAACCGGGCAGTTGAATCGGTGTCTGCCACGGCGAAATCCGGTACCAAATAAGTGAGCCGACTGACACAAAACAAGATAGAAGCCTCCGAGGACGAACATTGGCTACGCGGCGGAGACAGCACCATCGGTGGTAATGCTTCGATTCTCAACCGTCAAGATTGACCTGCCCGCCTGACACAGAGTGGCAAGCTCACGACTCGTGGCAGCACGTCATTAAAATGGAACTATTTGATTGTACTCCCCATCATCGATCCAGAAATGCGACTGGCACTTTGACACGTCATCGTTGGCGTCTTTCGATACATATACGTCTGCGCCTGAAGGAAAATCTGTTATACGAATATCTATCTGTGATGCGAAAAAGATCGAAACGTTATCAGGCAATTTTTATTCTGCTTGCTCTCAGTGTGATGTCGAGTGGCGTCGTCACCGCTGAGTATGTCGCTGCAGAACAAAACGGGACGATGCGTGACCGTATCGAAGATTCAGCTGGCGTTCCAGTTGAGGAGCGAACCCAACTCGTTGAACCGAGAGAGAATCCAACAGTAATCAGCACACAGAAATTCGGCTGGGATGCATTAATTGTCTTTGGCACCGAAGGTAGACTACAGTATTATAATAACAGTTTAGACCGATATCACGACGTCGACCCAGTAGCAAACACATCATCAACGGTTGAGTTTATTGGTGCGAAATATGAAGACGACAAAACTCACCTCATTATCCAGCAACTCAATATTTCAACGAATCAGATCAGCACTCAGTATCGTCATACTGTTGCTCGGACGACACGCCCCCATCGGTGGCATGACGCGGATCGAATTGATAAATCCAGGTATGCAATCGCAGATATCCGCGACGATAGTGTGTTTATCATCAATACATCATCTAATGTACGGGAATTTGAGTGGAATGCACAGTCTGCGTATGATTTGAGTTCAGGTGGTCCATTTCCTCGTGACTGGACGCACATCAATGATGTCGAATACCTCAGAGATGGCACGCTCATGGTTAGCCTGCGCAATCAAGATTCTGTTGTATTTATCGAACCGAATGGGCAGCTCAACCAATCATGGACGCTTGGGAGCGACGACGCATATCAAACATTGAATGAACAACATAACCCGGATTTCATTCCACAGGAATCTGGGGGTCCAGCCATCATCGTCGCTGACTCGCAGAATGATCGCATCGTTGAGTATCAAAGACAGGGGCAAGAATGGAAGCAGACATGGATATGGTATGATACCGAGATGTCATGGCCACGTGATGCTGACCGACTCCCAAATGGGCACACGCTTATTGGAGATACGAATAGTGGCCGTGTTCTTGAGGTTGCACCAAACGGCTCGGTGGTCTGGCGTATCGAAGGTATACCAAGTTACGATGTTGAACGGTTAGGAACGGGTGATGAAAGTACGAATGGACCGAGTGCTCAGAAAGCATCCATACAACCGAGGAATCCGGAGACATCGGTCCGAGAAAGTCAACTTGTGGGTGCATCCATGCTCCCAGATATATTCGTGAATTCAGTTGCATTCGTGACACCACTTTGGCTCTCGGGAGTTGGACAAACTGCCTCTGTGCTTGGGGCCGGCTCTGGAGGACTTCTACTTACTCTCACAGTCATCACCTACCGATCGCGAATTCGTGAGGGAATATCCCGCTGGCTTAGATAGCACTTCACCACATTATTCTTCGACTCAACAAGTGTATAT
Organism: Haloquadratum sp.; assembly: GCA_028275165.1. Lineage (GTDB taxonomy): Archaea > Halobacteriota > Halobacteria > Halobacteriales > Haloferacaceae > Haloquadratum. The sequence goes on along the minus strand of JAQCNF010000181.1, from coordinate 5,938 downwards.
CATCATCAACTGTGCGAATACAACACACATTATACTGTCTGAGCGTATCGCAGTTTCGGATAGCCTTTGTAATTCCAACGTTAACTGGTGGATATGAAAGATGAGACAACAACAGATACTGGTGGCATGGATGATACGATCAATCCGGTGGCTCTATCAGCAATTGGTGGCGCTTTAGGAACCATTTCTGGACTTCAAGAGGGTGGACTTTCGAAAGCACTTGTCGGAGGAATCATCGGCGGTTCAGTTGGCTACGTTGCTGGTGCGGCGGCTGGGAACTCAGGTGAAGAGACTGATGAGTTTGAACCGGCAACTGAACCGGTCTCTGTCGAGATCGATAACGATAGCCAGGACGAGTCCACGGAAGATGAATCTCCCGTGGGTCAAGACCAAGACACTGAAGACGGCCCCGCAGGGACAAACTCTACCGACGCGACTAAAGACAACTCCGCGGAAGCAGATTCTACTGACACGTCTGAAGATGACTCTGTGGAAGCAGATTCTACTGACGCGGCTCAGGACACCGATCAAGACGAAGCTGAGTGAAGAGGGAAAGACGATGCACGATCAATTCGATTGGCGCATCATATTTTCACTCTCCGTAACATTATCACAGTCTATTGAACCGGTTACTTCATACCGATAGCTGTTTTTGCTGTCTGAGGAATTTGCTTGGACTTCCAATTCACTGGTTGTCTTTCCAGAAATAGCTCCGTTGAGTTGACGTGTTTCTGTCGTTATATCCAGACCCGTGGAGGTCCGTTGTAAAAACGACAGCTGAATATGATATCTAACAGGTACTTGATTGTTATTCGTTACAACGAGTGTCACCTCGGGTCGCGAACCGTCGCTGAACATCGTCTCACCCCCAACTATCTCAAATTTTTCTCCACAGGGTGCATCTTTCTCAACCTGTATTGTTGAAACACTCACATCGCCAGCGTTACCAATACACCCGCTCAGGACGACAATCCCCGCAATCAGTAGCTGGTATTTTATACCCATCGCGAATAATCGCTCTTGCACACGAGGCATCTCAGTCTTTACTCACGTCGTCGCGCAATTCGTGCTGCTGCGACACCGGTAATCAATATCAGTCCGATCAGAATAATTAATGTCATCAGCTGAGGAGTATTTCCTCCCTGATATGCCATCCATACGAATGGAATGACCATCGCTGCGAACAAAACATGCAGCCCACCAACATACTGAGTGAAAGAAAATGGGCCAGGGACTGTATCCCTTTGTGATGCCGTGCTTGTAGTCGGGTCTAATTCAGGATCAAGATACTCACCGATATCATCGTCGTCAGATCTGGCCATATTATGAATAGATGACTCAAGAAAATGACTGTTCTGTTCATAGGATGCCGGCTTCAACTATCAGTACTGATAGAACTATCGTGACATGCTCAAACGGACTGTGAGCTTCCCAGTGTTGACCAGTCAAGCCACGAGCCCATGGAAAGGGTCGAACGCTTTCGAAGCTGACGACGTTACCAAGCTGAAACTGCTAGAGGCTTCGAATTATGTTGTTACCCTTACGTCATGCAATCATCGAAATTGTGTTGATTCGGCTCACAGTTTACACAATATCGTGGTATTGACGCACTCGCTGATTGGCTTGAGCAAATGGCAGACTCAGGGTATCAAAGATGAACTACCGACAGGAGTTTCAACTTTGAGGCTCATTTGCCTTTCCCAATGGAACAAGCACCTGTTGGCACGCTAAAGAGTTTATTTTCGACACTATCTAATTCAGCCCTGTAGTGATTCAAGATCTTTGAGAAACTTTTGATACGTCTCATGAGTCTGTAATTCATGTGAACTTTTTTGATCCTCAAGCAGAGCTTTCTTGCGTGATAGTTCGTACAGCGTATTTCCCTCTTCATCACGTGGGTCACGAGCGCTCAGCTCTGAAACGGTGTCAAGCAAGTCTTCACGTGATACCGGCTTGACTATGTAGTCATCAAAAGACAACTCAAGAATATCAAAGTCTGGCTCAACGGCGGTTACCATTGCGACCCGTATCTGATGACCTGCTTCACGAACTCGTTCTGACACCTGATTACCGGACAGTTTCGGCATTCGTCGGTCTAACAACATTACATCGATTGAGTCACCCGCTTTTTCTAAGGCTTCCTCAGCCCCATAGGCAACCTCAATTGTATATTCTGTTGTGAGCCATGTTGCATAGAGGTCCGCCAAATTCGGCTCATCCTCTACAATCAACACCGTCGTGTTTTGCTTATTCATATAAATGTCGTAATGCTGCACGCATTGTTAATTCCGTTCTTAAACTATCACTACATGACCTGTTGGATTTGGGCGAATTGCCCCACTAACCCCAACCGAACTAAAAGAGTACTCCCCATCCACACTCGATGTCCCGGCTTCAATTTCACCCCACGTGTCCTCGTCAGCCACACTTGGATCATGGCTGAGATACCCGACATCAATCTTATTTCTATGATTACGACTTCCAGATGACGCAGACTCTGAGTGTATCGAAATAAGAGAGAACCCTATTTAGAGCTAATCTGTATGTGTGGATGCTGTGGAACGAGGTCAACCACTACTTTTGTCAACTGTATTTCAGGTAGATCACAAATGGGGGGAAGGAGCGTGTGATAATCCTTCCATTTGTGCATACTTCAGAATATGATTTAGTTTCTTCGTTTGATTCTCTGTATCATATACTTCTTACTGCCGGCGTATGACCTTGAGTAGACGCCAACGACCACTCACCATTCCAGTTAATAAGCCAGTGAAGTGTGCAACCACTGCACTTTGCGGGCCACTTAGAACAATTGACAAGACAACTGCACTACTAAAAAGAACAATCGGCACGGTGAGTTCAGAATCAGTTCGAGCCCGTATTTCTGAAAGAATACCACCGCTAACTGGGTTTGCTGTGATCACATAACCCAGGAGCGCAAAAATTGCGCCTGAAGCCCCAATGACTGCACGCAATTCAAACGACAATACACTTCCAATTACCAGCTCTGCGACTCCTGCAATTACTCCTGAGACAACAAAGAACGTGTGGAATCGTCGTCGAGTCGTTACCCGCTCAACCACCAGTCCAACAAAGATCAACACAACAAGGTTTGAGAGAAGGTGTGCTGGACCTGCGTGAGCATAGATGCTTGTCACCAAAGTCCATGGCTCAACCACCACAAGTGGACTCAGCGCGAACAACCCGCCGAGTCCAGCTAATGTGAGTGGATACTGAATTAAAAAAACAACACACAGTACTAATGCTGTCTCCACCGTTGGACTTCTCTCTTTGCGCGCCGTTGTGCGGGGAATATATTCAGCTATTTCAGACATGATTAACTCACGAATTGATTGTGGAATGATAATTGCATATACACTCTGTAATAGAGCCAACTGTATGAATTGGCTGATTGAACACCTACTTTCACTCCTCCTTCTCGCATAATTAGGTGCGAATATGCTGGTATTCACGATTCACGTTCCTCACAAAGTGTTGATTGTGCGTTGTTGATATATATCATATCATAATATATATACTTATTTGTTGACTTTTCTGTTTGAGTGACCTGGTCCTATACACCAATGTTAGATGACCGTTGAGGAGCGGACAAATACTTATCTCGGTCGGTATTAGGGTTAGTGATGGATTATGAGATAGACTCTCGTATTCTCGCTCTTGCAGTAGCTCGAATGGTTGACGCGCTTGCAAACTCATTTCTCGTTGTTGTCTTACCCCTCTACATCGGAAGCCAAGTTGTCGCTCTCCCAAATTTCATCGGAGCAGAAATCGCCCTTGGTTCGGTGACGTTCACACTCACACCTGAATTGCTCATCGGGTTAGTTCTCTCCTTATTTGGGTTCCTCAATTCATTTGGCCAACCGTTTACTGGTGCAGTATCGGATCGAAGTGGGAAGCGGAAAATATTCTTATTGACCGGATTAGCCCTTGTTGCTGTCGGCAGTGCAGGATATATCTTCTTTACTAGTTACATTGCTGTGCTCTTCATGCGGGCACTCCAAGGCATTGGAGCTGCGTTTACAATCCCAATCACCGTGGCGCTGGTAAATGAGTTATCCGGTGCGGAAGACAGAGGAGGTAATTTCGGCCTATTCAATACATTTCGACTCCTCGGCTTCGGAACTGGCCCTTTAGTCGCTGGTGGAGTCGTTGCGGCCGGTCCGTACCAATTTCGCACACTGAGCATTTCAGGCTTTGATGCGGCGTTTTTAGTTGCTGTCATCGGGGCAACTGTCAGTTTCCTTCTCATTTCTGTTCTCATCAGTGATCCGGAACGCACAGATGACACCGCAGCAGAGGATATTTCTATCCGCATTCGAGATAGGGATGGGAACGGGTTAGATTCGGTATTTGCCTTAGGCATCGCTACTGTCGTGATGGCCCTTGGGTTAGCGATATACGCCCCTTTGGCTAATATTATTAATGCTCGTCTTGACCAAGGGACGTTCTTGTTCTCTATCCAATTTGGCGCCACTGTCTTTGCAAACGTATTTTTCCAACTACCAATCGGCCGTCTTAGCGACCAATATGGTCGGCGCCCATTCCTCATTGGAGGATTCATTGTCTTGGTTCCTTCTACACTTGCCCAAGGCTTCGTTCAATCTTCTATTCTGATGATTGCAGCCAGATTTATCCAGGGGATTGCAGTCGCTGCTGTCTTCGCTCCATCATTAGCACTCGCCGGCGATCTGGCTAAAGAGGGCCAGTCAGGCTCGACGTTGTCGTTGCTTACGATGGGATTTAGTCTGGGCATCGCCTTTGGAACACTATTCTCAGGCATTTTGGTTGGGTTTGGATACGCTGTCCCGTTCATTACAGCAACATTGCTCTCCGTTGGAGGTCTGGTTCTTGTATACACGCAGGTCGGAGAGTCAACCGAGCCCACACCTGAAACCCCGGTTCCCAGTGACTGAGTGACCATTGATACTAGCTATCACACAATCCAGATGACTACTGACATACTCCCGAGTCTGAACTCATGGCTATCGTTCAGCTTTCGATTGGCAATGGATAATCAGATCAAACATGAGTCCAAACACATACTGGGCACACGGTGTGAAGTCCCTGAGCGATGAGGCGTTGTCACGCACCGTTGCCAATATGCAATCAATCACTCGAAAAAAGACGTCTATGTATGATAAAATGGTTATACAAATTAATTTATAATTCCAATTCGACTTATGACCGACTACGTTGATTCAATCATTGATGCGGCGATTGAACGAGCGGTGCTTACAGAATCTGACCCGACTCTTCACCTACTCATTGTCGGTGCTCTCACATACCTAAGCACTCACAGTGAGAAAGCGGTGCTGCCGACACCGGTATTAATTACTTTGATTATGACATCTCAAGTTCACCACTCTGGGACAGCCTCACTCAATCCAAGTGCTTGGGTCCCAGCAGCCAGTAGATCAGACTTACTCGACTTAGGTATTCGGACTACAGCGATCCGAACTGATCTTGATTTGAGCGCATTTAGCCGTCAGAGCGATGGCTCAGTCGTCCTTGATACTGACTGTGATGAGTTCACATCAACGCGCTGAATTGAGTCATCACTCACCAATGTAATAAAGAAAGAAAGCCACTGTCCAGCCTCGGTGAGATTTGGCGTGGACAGTGGCTCTTTACTACCGCGTCGTATATTATGTTATCTCGCGTTCCGGTGCAGTTTCCTGCGGTGTGTGAGTTGACTCAACTCACGTCGATTGACATGCGAATATGAATAAATAGGCGGCGACACCGCACTCCCAGAGAATCTCTTACTCCAGTACCGCCGGTGACGCTTGCAGACTTCACAGCCGTGTTCGGGATGGGTACGGGTCTTTCCCTGCCGCTTTGGCCGCCTTTGACTTTCATCTTCAGTTTCATTTTCATTCTTATTCGCAGTGCCGTTTCACTTCACCAGATCATCGAATCG
>JAQCNF010000134.1 GCA_028275165.1 Haloquadratum sp. | reverse complement strand
CCGTCGAGCCCATCGCAGCCGACTGATCTGTTGTTCTGTGGGGGCGACATCGTAGGATGTCGTGTCGACGAGCGGTTGAGCCAGAGGGCGAATCCGCCGGAGGACTGAAGCCTGAATCAGTCCAAATTCGCCAGCGCGATCGTGCGTGCTTATACAGCGAACCGGTGGCTGGCCTCGTCGTAGGCGAGTGCTGTTGGGCAACGGCGCGATGAAGTATCTCCGTGACCAGCACAAGTCTGAGCGGGGAGGCGCACCCGTCGGCGTGCGGTTAAACAGCGGGACGTCGAGCGTGAACGACGGCTATTCGCCGACCGCTCTGAGCGGTTAGAGCGGGAGTCCATGCTGAATACTACGTGCTTTAGCGCGTGGGGGCTTACTCACTGTCTGTGTCTGTAACCGAGGTGTATGCCGAGTCCAACAAAAATAACCGATGTAGCTGCTTCAACTTGTGAATACCCGTCAGTGAGTGTTACAAGCAAGCCCATACACCCCGCAAAGAGATTCGTGAGAGCCAAAATCAAGAGGGACCGATCCTCGAATACACTCAACTCAGACATGATTCCTCCTCTTGTGGCTATCTACATCAATCATGTGGACGAATACCCCCTCGTGCGCTGCCTGTTCAATGATCAACGATTACGAACCGAGATAAGTGGGTCACACCAGCACGCACAGCACCCTCATCAAACGGGGGGAAGCATGTGAGTCTCAGTCGTCACGTCAGCGCACATGAATTGCCGTCGGTTCATTCTCAGAGATTTGCTGAATCGTCGCCCTGCTCGTCTCTTGGATACCCCTTCGATGTATGATGAGACCAGATGAGCAAGTTGTGTCTCAACGCGACTCCGGGAGCCACCGTTAGATAGGCAACGACTACCCGCGGAGGTCTTCGCGGATTTCCACCTGTCGCCGGCGATTATCGTCGGGTTCGTAGAACTCTCCGGCATAGACTCGCTCCGGATCCTGCTGCCAGTTCAGATTCGCAATTCCCCACCCTGATGGACAGCGATGCGAAACCTCACGAAACTGTTTGTATTCTCCATAGAGTTTCCAGGAGCCGTAGCCTCTGGAGTTATATGAGATGACTTTGTTGGCGATTTCGAGATGTCCCATCTTCTCGGGATCATCCATTCCAGAGTCACCGTACGACTCCCACTCACGGGGGTGCGTCGTCGCGGGTTTCCGGACCCGGTCGCGGACAATCTGTGGCTCGAGCGACTTCTGATCCGCACACTCGTCAGTCTCCCACGAGTCGAGCTCACCTGGAGTCATATTTACGAATCCACCATCGTCGTGAAGTTTTCCTTCGGAGAACCCACAGAACTGTTTGACCGTCTGTGTTAATTCAGACCACGGAATCCCGTTGCGGTTTTGGCCCTCGTCAGGGAACTCCTTGGGGTGAATTGCACATACCCACGTCATATGAGATAAACGGCTGCGAGCCTCGTATGTGTTTGGTCAGGGCGCAGACGACAGGTTACGTCTCCTCAGCAGCGCGTCCCACCCGCGGTGTCGCCTGGTCGGCCTGGGTCATAGACTCCGCTGCAGAGCTTCTGAATCCTCATTGCCCTCCAAACAAGCTCTGCCTTCTTGGAATGTCGAGGCGTGTCATGGCCCAGTCATTTCGCCCTTCCCGAGCTTATTCCTTGCCAGCCGTCTCATCGTTTACCCTCGCATAATCGAGCGGCGTCGCGAGGTGCGAGGATATCTAAGAGCTCACCATCCGGATCCAACACAGCAAGGGGACCGGCATCACGTCGGCTTCGCGAAGACATGACCTCGCCAAACAATGACGTTGAGCACGGTCATCGGGATGTCATATCCCCTCCGACGGTTTATTATCATCAGGTCCGACTCACATCATATGTCAGCAGTGAGTACTCTCGATGGGATCAAATACGGATTCAGATTGATGATTTATGTTAGCGCTATTTTTCTCATTTCAGTCGTGGTTTTGAGTGCCGGTGCGGCGTCAATCGCGGCTAGTTTGAGCGGGGTCGGAAGTGACCCGGAGTTACTCTTCATTGGGTCTGTCCTACTAATTGGCGGATTGTTCGTTCTGTATGTGGGGGTAATAGCGTCGTTGTATAAAGTGATCGCCGACGCAGTTACACAGGCCAACGATTCAAAAGAGACAGTGAATCGAACGCCCAGGAGACCGAAGAGATCAAACAACCGAGAGACAGTCAGAAAAAGAGTGGGTCGAGTACACCGACAACGAGCCCACAAGTGACGACCCTGCGGGGCTGGAGAAGCAACACGCTCGTTCATGAGTGGCGAACAATGACGTAGAGACGGTCGGGCACAACGGTGCTCACCGAGTGTGTCATCCAGAGCGATTCAGTCACGAATCGACTGACTGGAGTTCTCGTATTCGTCTCGCTCTCTAATCAGCTTCTAAGTCAGTGCTGACACACAGCGCTCACATGTGCCTGATGTGGGTTCCTCGCACACAGTATGGGTTTTAGTCTTATTCAACAGTGCTCATACGCTCACTATACTCACTGCCCACGTCTGAGTCGGTTGGGGGTGTCGTCTCCTCAGTCAGTTGTACGTACGCACGGGTTGCGACGGCGATCCCAAACACTGTCCCGATAGACCCGCCGACCACGCCAAGGACGGTCCCAACAACCGGATCAAGGAAGAACAACACCGCTGCGGGGCTACCAGCAAGCAGGGTGATGATATATAGCAGCGCGACTAGTCCGAATGTCTTGAGCCGAACACCGCGAGTGAGTTCCCAACTTCCGGTTAGCGCGTCAATGAAATTCTTCCGTTCGACCGCGATTTCTTGTCGGACGAAGAACAATGAGGTTGCAATAAACAAACCGGGAACCACGAGCAATACCGCACCGATGCTCGCCGCGACAATGGCAATTGTCCCACCGACGACACCGTTCAATGTCGCGAGCACCAGCCCGTCTCGGAGTACCGGCCGTGAGACCGGTGCAGTCGTGTCACGGGCAAACATCCGCACGCCGAGTATACTGAGTGCCTCAGCAACAAAAGCAGTGAGTATGAGTCCAAATGCGAGCACAGCCAACGGGAGGTCGAACACGAAGGGTTGGCTTTCGCCGAATACGGTTCCGAGGCTCGTCGCCGGCACTTGCTCTGTTGACCCGATGAACTGCCCGAAGAGTTGATTATTAAACGACTGTCCGATAACAGTACTCGCTGTTTGAAACACAAGCAATACTGCTATGAGTCCGAGTGCCTCGCGGGAGATAGTACGTCGAAATCCGCTTCGGAGAGCTTCGTTGATGCGGATAGACATCACTTCTTGCTAAGGGATTTGCACTACTTAAATAATCGAGCGGTATTGCCACAAATGTAACAGTATCGGCAACTGGCGGAGGTGCCGAGACATTCGCTCTCAGGAATGCATGTCAATAGATACCACTGCTCCGAGTAGCAACTATATGCGAACTCGTGATTCTTGTGGCGACTCTGCGAGAGTATGGGTGTGTTTTGATGATGTGCCCTGAAGCACGAATCCCAGAGAAAATCCAGTGGTGAGATCAGTATTCAGATTACGAAGAGCGCACTCGTCCGAGCACGGCCTGCACGGGTATCTGAGAGGTCCAACGGTGACTCACAGGATCAGGCGATTGTCGATATTGAAATTGGATCCTTCGGTGCAGAGGCTGCGAGCACGACTGACTCCCAGTAGTGGAGACCATCTCGGCTACTTGAACTTGAACTTGAACTGCGCCCCACCGTCAGTTCCGTTTGTCAGCAAGACCGTCCAGCCGTGTGCCTCTGCGATGTCAGCCACAATCGAGAGACCGAAGCCGGTCCCCCCCTGGCTGGACGTGACGCCATGTTGGAACACCTCGTCTCGCTTCTCTTGGGGAATCCCACTGCCGGTATCCTCGACATAGAACCCATTGTCCTCGTTGAGTCGACCCACAGTAACCGTGACATCGGGTCCACCGTGCTCAATTGCGTTCCGGAAGATATTTTCAAGCAGCTGAGTCAGACGACCTGAGTCGCCAGTCACTGTCGGAACTTCATCTGTCAGTGTAAGCGTTGCCTCGTCGGTGTCGACGTATCCCCATGCCTTTGTTGCAATACTCTCGAGACTGACTTCTTCTGCATCCTCGATCGTCGCCTCTCCACGTGCCAGCGTGAGGAGGTCATCGATAAGTCGTTCAATTCGGTCGTGCGCAGATGCCACCTTTTCAAAGTGATCCGCGTCCCCAGTTTCTTCTGCAATTTCGAGAAAGCCTGTTGCGACAGAGAGTGGGTTCCGAAGGTCGTGTGCCACAACATCGGCAAACTGTTCAAGCCGGTCATTTTGTTGATTGAGTTCTTCGGTACGCTCAGCCAGTCGCTCTTCACGCTTGACTGCGGTCATGGCCTCCGTGACCAACGCCTTTAGCAGGCGGAGGCTCTCGATATCGATTTTGTTGAACGCACACGGCTCGGTCGCAGAACTCATGATAATTCCATGGCTTCCGCAGGGTACGTGGACCTCCAAGCACAATTTCGCGTCCAAGTTGAACGCTCCTGATTGCTCGGTTAGGTATTGGTAGTTCTGGATTTTGCCACTGTCAAAACTGTCCCAATAGAGTGTCTCGCCACGTTTGAACGTCGGAACTTCCCCGACGGTCTGCACTGCTTCGTCGGTTTCAGCCACTGGGCGTAACACGTCGTCACCATCGTCGTACTTCCAAAACGCACTCACCGGGAGATCGAAAACGTCCGTGCTCATCTCGATTGTTACTTCTGCGACTTCGGTCACCGTTTCAGCCGTCAACAACCGCTGTGCTATCCCGTGTAGACCTTGCAAGTGTTCCTCGAACTGCTGCTGTTCGAGTTCGTATCCCGCCCACTGCCCAAGGAGCTTGATGACCTCTCGCTCACCAGCACTGAATTCTCGGTCGCGGTCATGGGGGCCGCAAAGCAGAATGTCCCATAAGAATCTCCCCATACAACGACTTTGGTTCCGATATAACAGCCTAACTCGAACAGTTGATACGCTGGGTCGTTTTTACCCATCTCTGTCCGTGCGTCCTGCATTCCGACTAAATCGTCGGTTTCGATGGTTTTTCGACAGTACGACTGCTCCAGTGGGACCGATTCATCTGGCTGGAGGAGTGTATGGTCACCAACACTGTGTACGATTTCTTGTACTTCATCCTCAACCCTCGTGAGGAACCCATACGGCAGGTCTAAATATTCACACCCGATGGAAAGGATACGCTCGGCCTTCTGTTCGAATGTGAGACCGTTGTCTGCACTCACTTGGGAGAGTTTGGTTAGTGCCTCCTGTTTTTGTTCCGCTGGTTGGACCCCTCGCTTGGGCTCTGTCACGTCCCAAACCAAGCCGACGATATCTTTCGTGCCGTCGTCGCAAGAATGTATTGAGACACGGACCTCCACCACATGTTTGGGTCTTTGCCCACGCTGCAATGTGAGAGCTTGCTCCTGTATTTTTCCGTGAGCAAGGTCGTCGATCGCCGTCACAAGTCGATCAAACTCCTCCGATTGAATCAGTCCTGACTCGTCAAGAGTGTGGAACGCTTCACCGACCAACTCGTTTCGCTCCTGTCCGGTCAGTGAGCAAAGCGAGTCGTTAGCGTAAGTGATGATTCCGTCCAGATTGACGACGAAAACACCGTCTTGAACCGCATCCACGATGGATTCATACGTGCTGGGACTCGCTTGATTCTTTTTGATGTCCCCCCGAGTATCATCATGCGGGCCAATATCCATAATCAAATGACATCTTAATCTGGGTATATAGATTTCGTTCTCTGAGTTAAAACCATCATGAGGAGAGGTCGACGCAAGAAAGGAACGCCTTGGAGAGAGCGGCTTGTGATCCAACATCAATCGAATCAGTCAGGTTGTATAGATTGAGAGTTATCAGGCACTGAGTGACTCCAACATGGCTCAAGTTGGTGTGTCGAATTCCCTGACTCTCACATGACCGGTCAACGAACTTAGGCGACTTCGCATCCGCCAGCAGGACGCCCCTGTTGTCATGCGTGACTGCGG